>CAVGIV010000090.1:0-8031 GCA_963629395.1 Paludibacteraceae bacterium
CAGACGGACGACGTTCTGTTCCTTGCCGGAAGCAGAGAAGGCCTGCTGGAAATGATTCAGTGGGCAGTTATGTAGACTACATTCCGCTTATTTGAGGAGGTATTAAGATGTTACTTACCGCTGCTGTGCAGCCAAATCCCCCCGACTATGTCGCACTGGCAATGGTGCTTATATTTGCCGGTGTTGTCGCAGTCATGGCATTTCAAAAGTGGCGAGGGAACAGAAGCATGCAGTGCACCGCTTCTTCTATGGCTTCATCATCGGACCTAGCCCAAGCACTGCCTGCTCCCGGCTCGGCAGGACAGATAAAGCTGCACAATGTTGACCCTAAAACAGCCGCCATGTTAATGGCAATCACAGCATACAAAATAGGGAAGCCGCTGAATGAACTGCGTTTTCTTTCCGTCAAGGAGGTACAATAAAATGAAAAATAATGTCTTCCCGGAGCTTATGCCGGCATTCATCCGTTGAGGTAATGCTATGGAAATTTTATATCAGAATTTACTTGCCTTCGACCGTTATGATCTGATTATGATCGGCATCGGATGTCTGCTGATTTTCCTCGCCATTGCAAAGGGAATGGAACCATCGCTGCTTCTTCCTATGGGGTTTGGTACAATCCTTGTAAACATTCCGTTCTCTGACGCACTGATCGGTCCCATTCAGACGCTGTATAATGCCGGTATTGCAAACGAATTGTTTCCGCTTCTGCTGTTTATCGGTATCGGCGCAATGATCGACTTCGGACCATTGCTAACAAACCCCAAGCTGATGCTGTTCGGCGCCGCCGCACAATTTGGAATTTTCTTTACTCTGTGTATGGCGAGTATGTTCTTTCCGGATTTTCGTGACTTTTTCTCCATTGCCATTATCGGTGCAGCAGATGGTCCCACCTCCATTGCAGTTGCAAATAAGCTTGGCTCTCAGTATGTAGGCGCCATTACCGTGGCAGCATATTCCTACATGGCCCTCGTTCCGGTAATTCAGCCTCCTGTCATCAAATTATTGACTACAAAAAAAGAGAGAAGAATTCGGATGCCGTATGAGCAGAAAAATATATCAAAGCGCACACGCATCCTGTTTCCCATCATCATTACCTGTATTGCTTCCGCCATCATTCCGCAAGCCACAGCGCTAATTGGCTTTCTTATGTTCGGTAATCTGCTTCGGGAGTGCGGTGTCCTCAATTCCCTGTCTGATACGGCACAAAATGTACTTGCCAATTTGATTACGATCTTTCTTGGCATTTCTGTTGCATTCAACATGACTGCCGACAAATTCCTCCAAGTGGATACTCTGCTGATCATGGGGCTGGGTCTCGTGGCCTTTATCGTAGATACCGCCGGTGGCGTATTGTTTGCCAAGTTCCTGAATCTGTTTTTGAAGAACAAGGTCAATCCGATGATTGGCGCGGCCGGCATTTCAGCATTCCCTATGTCCGGGCGCATCGTCCATAAGATGGGTCTGGCAGAAGACCCTCAGAATTTCCTGCTGATGCACTCCATTGGAGTGAATGTTTCCGGGCAGATCGCATCTGTAATTGCCGGCGGCATTATTCTGAATATTGCCGCCAAGTTGATGGGAGGTTAAGAATATGATGTTTCTTGCAAGCAGCGCTGTCAATTTGGACTTTAATCCTATGGCCTTTGTGGAGAACCTTAAATATATGGGTACGGGCATGCTGGTGATCTTTTCTATTATCGGCATCATCATTTTGGCAACCAAGCTGATCAATTTTCTGTTTTCTAAGTAAAAAAGTCTGCCCTGCTCCGGCATTGGGGCAGGGCAGACATTTGGACGTTGCTGTTCGTCAGTCTCACTCCCGGTGCATTGGCAAACGACGAACATGAAAGAAGGCATGATATTTTTATGGAGTTGTTTGAATTTCTGGACCAGTTAATGCACAACCCAATGCTGCTGTTTTCCACAGCTCTGACGTTGGGCGTTATTTTGGTCAACGGCTGGACTGATGCCCCCAATGCAATCGCCACTTGTGTCTCGACAAGAGCGATTGATGTACGTTCGGCCATCCTTATGGCAGCGATTTTTAATTTTCTCGGCGTACTGGTGATGACCCTCATCAACTCATCTGTGGCCTTTACCATCTACAACATGGTGGATTTCGGTGGTGACTCCCGTCAGGCGTTGATCGCTTTGTGCGCCGCCATGGCTGCCATTGTGATTTGGGCGACGGCTGCATGGTATTTCGGTATTCCTACCAGTGAGAGCCATGCGCTGATTGCTGGCATCTCCGGTGCGGCAGTAGCCATTCAGAACAGCTTTGCCGGAATCAATGGAGAAGAATGGCTTAAGGTCATTTACGGCATCGTTTTATCCACACTTCTTGGCTTCGTGTTGGGTTTCCTGTTCTCCAAGCTGACCGTCTGGTGCTTCCAAAAGCAGAACCGTCTGAAGGCCGGCAGCTTCTTTTCCAGAGCACAGGTGGCAGGCGGCGCAGCAATGGCCTTTATGCACGGTGCACAGGATGGGCAGAAGTTTATGGCAATCTTCCTTTTGGGCGCTGCCTTTGCAAGCGGGCAGGCTGATGCGTCCAGCTTCACGGTTCCGCTGTGGCTGATGGTGGTTTGCTCGGCGGTCATGGGTCTTGGCACCTCAATCGGCGGTTACCGGATTATCAAATCCGTGGGTATGGACATGGTGAAGCTGAAGCCCTATCAGGGTTTTGCAGCGGATCTTTCCGCGACCGCCTGTTTGCTGCTGTCCAGCCTGACAGGCATTCCTGTCAGCACGACGCATACAAAAACCACGGCGATTATGGGAGTCGGCGCCGCAAAACGTGTCAGCAATGTGAACTGGATCGTCGTCAAGGATCTGGTGCTGACCTGGGTATTTACGTTTCCCGGCTGTGGATTGCTGGGATATGGAATGGCGAAACTGTTTTTGCTGCTTTTCGCATAAGAGGGAGGATAAAATGGCAAGGAAAAATAACAATTATTTTGAGTTGATCCAGACGCAAACTGGCTGCTGCGTGGAGGCATCCAATCTTCTGGAGGAAATCTTGTGTAAATTTCATGCCGACAGCGTTGGAGCCTATCGCACTCAAATGCATGAAATTGAACACCGCGCGGATGGGATACACCATGATATTTTGCGGAAACTCTCTACAGAGTTTATCACGCCCATTGATCAGGAGGATATTCTCCGGCTCGTGCAGATTATTGATGACATCACGGATGCGCTGGATGAGGTGATTTTGGATGTATACATGTATCAAGTTGATGCAATGCCATCGCAAACAGCCGCGCTTTCCCGCGTGGTGAACCGCTGTGTCAAAGCACTTCATGAAGCGGCGATTGAACTGAAGAATTTCAAGAAACCGGAGACGCTTCATCAGCTCCTCGTCAAGGTCAACGACATAGAGATCGAAGCGGATGGAATTTATACCAATGCTATCTACACCCTGTTCGCTTCGCAAACGGATGGCAAAGCGTTGCTTGGAGCAAAGGCGATTTACGAGGGATTGGAAAACTGCTGTGATTTATGCGAGCATGCCGCAGATGTGATCGAGCAGGTCATTATTAAAAACACATGATTAGGGAGAGCAGAGGATGAAAAAAGATTACACAAAATCGATTTCCGAGGTACTGAGTGGGCTGGATACTACAGCGAATGGTCTCAGCAGCGATCAGGCTCGGAGCCAACTCGAAAAATACGGGCCGAATAAATTAAAGCAGGCAGAGAAACCGACACTGTTTCAACGCTTTCTAACGCAGCTCAAAGATCCGATGCTCATTATCCTGCTGCTTGCAGCCGGCGTCAGCGCCCTGACCGGAATGCTGGCCGGCGAAAGCGAGTGGGCGGAGGTCATTATCATTCTGATCGTGGTCTTCCTGAACGCGGTTCTGGGCGTCATTCAGGAAAGCAAGGCGGAAGATGCAATCGAAGCCCTGCAAACCATGACAGCAGCCACCTGCAAGGTGCTTCGGGACGGCAAAATGGCCGTGATTCACTCCGATATGCTTGTTCCCGGCGATATTGTTTTGCTGGAAGCCGGAGATGCTGTTCCGGCTGACGGTCGAGTGATTGAAAATGCTTCCCTGAAGATCGAAGAAGCTGCACTGACCGGTGAATCCGTCCCTGTGAATAAGACACTGGAGGCACTTGGCCTGACCGCTGGGCAGGAGGATATCCCCCTCGGCGATCGGAAAAATATGTGCTATATGGGGTCAACGGTGGTTTATGGTCGCGGCAAGGCCGTGATTACCGCCACCGGTATGGATACGGAAATGGGCAAGATCGCCGGTGCGCTGTCTGCTACGGCAGAAGATCAGACCCCGCTGCAGCGAAAGCTCGATGAGCTTGGCAGACTGCTGAGCAAAATGGTACTCGGTATCTGTGTGTTCATCTTTGCCTTCAACCTGATCATGTCCGGCGATTTCCACCTGGCTGTTGTTCTGAAAACCTTCATGGTGGCTGTTTCTCTCGCAGTTGCGGCCATTCCGGAGGGCTTGGCAACCGTAGTCACGGTCGTGCTTTCCATCGGTGTGACAAAAATGTCTCAGCGCAATGCTGTGATCCGCCGCCTGACCGCTGTGGAAACACTGGGCTGTACGCAGGTTATCTGTTCGGACAAAACCGGAACCCTGACGCAGAACAAAATGACGGTGGTCGATCACACCGGCGAAGCAGAGCTTGTTGCTGCGGCGATGGCGCTGTGCTCTGACGCAGTCCTGAACGAAGACGGTCAGGCCGAAGGCGAGCCTACGGAATGCGCACTGGTGAATTTCGCGTGCAGCGTTGGCATGAAGAAGCCGGAGCTGGAAAAGGCTGCGCCTCGTGTAGAGGAAGCGCCCTTTGATTCTGCGCGAAAAATGATGTCCACCGTCCATGCGACAGGCAATGGCTTTGTGCAGTACACCAAGGGCGGACCGGATGTGGTGCTTGCCCGCTGCACCCGGTATTGGGAAAACGGAGCGGCAAAGCCCATGACGGAGGAAAAGCGCTGTGAAATTATGGATGCGAACAAGGCAATGGCGGATCGGGCGCTGCGTGTTCTTGCTGCGGCAAAGCGGGACTGGACGCAGATGCCGGAAAGCAGCGAACCCGCGTATCTGGAGCAGGAACTGATCTTTCTTGGGCTTGCCGGCATGATTGATCCGGTTCGTCCGGAGGTCAAGGCTGCGATTGAAGAATGCCGCGATGCCGGTATCCGAGTCGTGATGATCACCGGCGACCACAAGGACACTGCCGTAGCGATCGCAAAGGAATTGGGCATTATTTCAAATTCCTCTCAGGCCATTACGGGCACAGAACTGGACGGCATTTCCGATGCAGAGCTTCTGGAGACCGTACAGCGATACCGCGTTTATGCGCGCGTTCAGCCGGAGCACAAAACCCGCATTGTAAGCGCGTGGAAATCCCTTGGTGCCGTTACCGCAATGACAGGTGACGGAGTTAATGATGCACCGTCCATCAAAGCGGCGGACATTGGCATCGGAATGGGCATCACCGGTACGGATGTCACGAAAAATGTGGCAGATATGGTTCTGGCAGACGACAACTTCGCCACCATCGTTTCTGCGGTAGACGAGGGGCGCAGGATCTACGACAATATCCGCAAAGCCATTCAATTTCTGCTGGCATCCAACATGAGCGAGGTGCTTGGTGTCTTTGGGGCGACCCTGATGGGCTTTACGCTGCTCAATCCCGTGCATCTGCTGTTTATCAACCTGGTTACCGACTGCTTCCCCGCACTGGCTCTGGGAATGGAGGAAGCAGAACCGGACACCATGCGCCGTCCACCCAGAAAATCGACAGACGGCATCTTTGCGGGCGGTCTGTTTGGCGACATAATCTATCAGGGTGTTCTGGTAACGGTCTTGACGCTTGTTTCCTATATCATCGGAAACGCTTTTGAGACCGGCCATCTTGCAATGCCCCGAGGTGTGTCTGATCATGGTATGACGATGGCTTTTTTGACCATGTCCATGTGTGAGATATTCCATTCGTTTAATCTTCGCTCTCAGAGAAAATCTATTTTCTTCCTGAAGACGCAAAATAAAGTTTTGTGGTTTGCCATGGCCGGCTCTCTGGTACTGACGACCGCTGTTCTGGAAATCCCATTTCTGGCAGCTGCCTTTGGCTTCACGCCCGTCGGTTGGATGGAATACGCCATTGCGTTGGCGTTGGCGATCAGCGTCATTCCGGTTGTTGAGATTGTAAAGTTCTTCCAAAGAAAGCGCCGATAAGGATCAAACCGGAATCACGGAGGTGGACGTATGAAAAAGATACAGGATACAGAGGCAAACAGTGAGAGCATTTTCCCATCGCAGGAGGACGATCCAAAGGACAAACATTTGCTCCGCCGTATCTTTTATGCATTGCTGCTGCTCATCCTGTTCGCATGGGCACTTGTGAATCTCAATGCTGTCGTACAATTTATCGGCAGGGTGCTGTCGATATTATCACCGTTTCTGCTTGGCGCAGCCATCGCGTTTCTGATCAATACCGTCCTGCGGCCGTTAGAGCGCGTCTGGAGCAGAAAGTTGCCCATCCGATTCGTCCGGCCGTTGTGTCTTACGCTAAGCACTTTCCTTGTGCTCGGGTTGCTTTTTGCCGTAATGTTTATGATGATTCCGAGTCTGCGGGAATCCGGCGATGAGTTTATCCGAAACATTCCGGGTTATGTCGAGGAGATTGGACACTGGTGGACAAACGCCGTCCGTTTTGCGGCGAAATACAACATTGTTCTTCCAGAATACGCCATTGACTCTGACCTGCTGATTGCAAAGATTACATCTTTCATCAACGACGAGGGAAGCGGACTCATTACTGTAACTTGGGGTGCGGCTACCTCAATCCTTTCAAGTCTAGTCGATATACTTTTGGCATTTGTCTTTGCCATGTATCTGCTGGCAAAAAAGGAAACTGCTGCTTCCCACTTAAAAAAGCTGATTGTATCGGTGCTTCCGCAAAAACCTGCGCAGCGGCTGCTTCACATTGCGTCCCTGACAAATCAGACCTTTACCAACTTTGTCAGCGGACAGATCATTGAGGCTGTCATTATCGGCGCTCTTTGTTTTCTAGGGATGCTGATTTTGAGGATACCCTATGCCGGTGCAGTTTCTGCATTTGTTGCCGTTACCGCATTGGTACCGATTTTTGGCGCATGGCTTGGCGGCGGGTTTGGTGCGCTTCTGATCTTGTTGGCAGAACCCATCAAAGCGATGTGGTTCATTATCTACCTGCTGATTTTACAGCAGGTTGAGGGCAATCTGATTTATCCGAAAGTTGTTGGAAAATCAGTCGGGCTTCCCGGATTGCTGGTGCTGATGGCCGTCACAATTGGCGGCGAGGCGTTTGGCATTCTTGGAATGCTTTTCAGCGTTCCGGTCTGCGCGGTGCTGTATAGTCTCTATCTGGAGTTTTGGAAGAAAGCCTGTTCGTCCTGACCCCCTTCATTAACAATATTAGTAAAAATCAAATTCAGTGCTCTCTCTTATTACTTTTTGGCGCACACTGCTTTGGCTTTTCCTGCCGCCGCTCTCGTTCCCACTCGTGGATCATACTGCGGACGGCATATTCCGCTGTATACTCATTCAGTATATGGGATGTTTGCTGCTTGGCGTTCAGCAATAGAATGAGGGATGGTTTTTTCTGGAACAATTCTTCCAACTGCTGTTCAGCCGCCTTTTCCTGCGTAGGACGGATGGCCTGACGCGCTTCGTACAGTTCTATCGGATCGAGTTCCACAGCCTGTGCTTTCAGTTCTGCGTATTCAGTCAAAATGTTATCCAGTTCGGCGGAGTATTTCTGCTCCTGTGCCTCCAGCCTTTCTAGACCGACTTCCATGGCAGCAATATCCTTGCGGAATGCCTCTGCGCCTGCATCCTCCGCATACTCAAATTTTTGCAAGAGTAGGGCCTTTTCGGAACGCAATTCCTCCAATTCTTCCGTCAGCTCTGCAATGTGGACAGCCAGTGTCTTGTGGCGTTTCACATAATATACTGGCAATTGCTTTTTCTCAGCAACCAGCGCTTTGCGCTCCTTGCTCTTTTCCTTGATCTGCTG
>CAVGIV010000091.1:0-7579 GCA_963629395.1 Paludibacteraceae bacterium
GAGTATTGCGAATACGGCTATGGGAAAAACAGGGACGGCCTGCTCCTTCTCATCAGCATCGAGGACAACGACTGGTACATATCTACTCACGGCTACGGCATTACCGCGTTTACAGATGCAGGAATTCAATATATCGGCAGCCAGATGAAAGAAAGTCTATCTGACGGAGATTTTGCCGCCGCATTCAATACCTTTGCGGAGCTTTGCGACGACTTCATCACCAAGGCAAGAGCCGGCACACCGTATGATACATCCGATCTCCCTAAGGAGCCACTTTCGCTGATCTGGATCCCAATCTCGATCGCGGTCGGCGTACTTGTAGCCCTTATCGCAGTCGGAACAATGAAGGCTAAACTGAAAACAGTAAGGTTTCAGGCGGCGGCAGGCAGTTATATGAAGGACGGCAGTCTGAAAATCACTGAGAGCCGGGATCTGTTCCTGTATAACACTGTGTCCCGCACGGCAAAACCGAAAAACAACAGCTCCGGAGGAAGCAGTACCCATACTTCTTCTTCGGGCTCGACCCACGGCGGCGGGGGCGGCAAGTTCTAATGCGCCGTACAGAAATGAGGAGACAATGAGACGAATACCCACAGCGTTGCTGGTCGCATTTATCCTGATGGTCTCCATGGTCACACCGGTATTTGCGACAGCAGAAATTGAAATCACGCGCCAGCCGCAGAATTCGGTATTTCCGGAAAATGCTTCGGCATACTGGACAGTTGAGGCGACAGGAGACGACCTTGTTTATGACTGGTTCATTGTGTACGAAGGCGTTGCCTATAACACAATAACCTCCTTTGTCGAAAACTATCCGTGGCAGGAAGGCGTTACCGGCGACGGATACGGTCGAAACGATGTCGGCAACGGATTCTTTATTAACGGGATTGGACGCGCCCTTGACGGGGCAGAAATCTACTGCGTCGTTTCAAACGAAACAGACAGCGTGACCTCGCAGAGCACATATATCTCGGTAGGCGGCGAAAAATCCCCGCCGCAGCTGACGGTGCCGGCGTCGGTTACAGTAGGAAAGGATGAAATTCTGAAACTCCACTGCGATGCCCTGGCAGCTGACGGGGACACCGTTAAATCCTATACCTGGTATGAAACCGCAAGCGGTGAACTGAAAGATATCGTTGCCATCGGCGCAAAAGAAAACCAGCCGGAAGAGAATCCGATTCTCGTTTGCGATACTACGCAAACGGGAACACGGTATTATGTCTGTTATGTGGAGACTGGTTTCGGCGGCAGAGCCTATTCCAGCGTGATACCGGTTATTGTGACTGAAAAGGCCGTTTCTGCAGAAACTTCCACGAAATCATCCGATACAGAGAGAACCTCTGATCCTACGCCGACCACTTCGCCGGATTGGGCCGGTCAGTCCGCAGCAATCGGCAGTGCGCCAGAAACCGGCGGCCAGGACAACAATTCGGAGAAGACCAGGATCCCGTCCGAAAGCAACACCCGTAATGCCGTTCCGCCTCCGCTGACGATTGCGTTGAGCGCCGCAGGAGGGGTAGCGGTTGTCGGCATCGGAATAGCCGGGATTATAATGGCCCACAGGAAAAAGAAACATTGACACTCTCCCCTTCTGAAGAGGTTGATTTTCCTCCTGCAGCTGCAGGCACTCGGTTCTCATTTAACCGTGCGTCCCTACGCGTAGGCATGTGGTTCCGTGTTGCTTTTTCCCGTGTTCGGCTCGTTTTGCCGCTGGCTGTTCCGATTAGAACGGAAAAACATTGAAAGGAGCGTCCATGAGAATGACACCCAAACGAGTACTCGTGCTTTTGCTGTCACTGGCGATTCTGCTGTCGCTTTGCGCCTGTGGGCAGAAGCCGGAGCAAACCCCTGTCAAGGAAAATGCAGGATCCACCTCTTTGGGGTTACCTGCAAAAACGGATAAGCAGAAGGATCAAGAGATCAGCCAAGAGTCGGAATCGATTGAACGGACGCAGAGCAGCGAAGCGTCACTTGCGCTGCTGCGCGACAGGATCAACGCGCCGGACATACTTTTCGGCATGGCGTATCTCGGCTATGTCGGCGGGTTGTTTGATAACGGCTTTGAACAGGAATTCCCTGCGTGGCTGCGGGACAGCAACCAAACCCTGCTGGACGAGTATCCCTTCATCGCGGAAATCGACGAGAACCACATTGTTGGCGGTGCGGGACACTTGTATTGTATTGTTCCAGTAGATAAAAATGCGACTATTTCCATCAATCGTGTGCAGTGGAACGATGAAACAAAAGCCTACGAGGGTACGGATGTCCTCTACAGGGCAGAGACCGGCGAGCCGGTTTTACTCTTTGCAAACCTTGACGGCGTCGCATATGAGCCCGACACACAGATATTTATTACCAGCAACAGCGGAAACACCTGTGAGTGGTATCCGGCGCTTGACGCAGAGAGCAATCTCGTTCCGTGCATCACGGAGAACGGGGTATGCTATTCTTGGGACTTTACGGATTATCAGCACAGTGCAGCGGAAGGTTTGGAAGCATGGCTTTATGACGGTTGGCTTGGGCCGACAGCGCTCGGATTGGCTGGAAGCGAGGATTGGGGCACAACATGGTCTGCATCCGGCACAGCATGGGACACGGATCGCTATGCGCACTTCATGCTGACCTTCTATCCTGGAGACGAGACAGGCGGTGTAGTCAATCTGGACTGGCAGTATGACGGCGAGGAAGAATTTGAAGAACAGTGGAGCGGCTTCTGGACGATTGAAACCGAACTGGATATGCCGAGCCATGTGACGCTCAGCTTGTCGCTTGTGGGCGGCAAAAGCTACGACACCACAGACGGTCCGCTGTATATCAGCGAAACCTACCACACGCTGCTTAGCCCGAGTGGTGAAGAACTGCTGATCTCCAGCGGCGAAAACGGCATTTGCCTGCCATTCATGTCGCAGTACACGCTCGTGTGCGTGCTGACGCAAGCATGTGGCTAAAAGCCAAACAAGGCGTTGATTCGCAGTTTGTATTTATCCTCCAAACATTTTAGGTTTGAAAGGCGCATAAGCAGAACGGAACCGTCTGCTTACGCGCCTTCTTTCGGTTGCGGGGGGCTACAGAATGGCAAATGTGTCTGGCTGACTCTTCCGCGCAAAGGATTTGCTTCACACAAAAAAGAGAACCCCGACTTGCCTTCGGTGTACTCAGTATGCTATACTATGCTATAAAGGGAGTGATGAAGTGACCTTTGCAGATGCAATCCTAAAACTGCGCAGCGAACGACGATTGTCTCAGACTCAGCTTGCTGAAGAACTTGGCGTTAGTTATACTTCTGTAAATCGCTGGGAAAACGGCAAGACGCATCCGACAAAAATGACGCTTCTAATAATCAGCAGATACTGCACAACCCATGGCCTGACATTTTCTTTTGAAGAAGATGCGGACATATGTTGATGCGGGGTCTATTTTGCTACAAATTTTAGGTTGTGTGCTTCGAATGTCTCTGGCTGTGCTGTATTTCCAATAACGCTTTGTCACTGAATGAAGTGCGGCAATGATAGTCCACTTGACTGCCGTGGAAGATTGATAGCGCAAGCAGTGGCTTTCAAATATCATTGTCGTCTATATAAAAGAAAGGGTTGACGATACCTATGAATCAAAAGGAACTCAATGAATTGCGCCGCCGGTGGAAGCCGGATAAAAATGCGGTCAGCCGTATTTATGGCTGTTTTGTCAATAGCAATCATGAAATCATAGCGGATCTGGACGAGTCTCTCGGCATGATGCCGCAGGAGGAAGCGGAAAAATATCTCGGTCTGCTGAAAAAAGCACTGTCCGGTACGCTGGGCAAAAACCTCATTGACATTGTTTTTTCCACACAGCAGGTTATGGACAGCGATGAACATCGGGCATTGATGGAACTGCGAGCTTCCGGCATGAAGGACAACCAGGTGCGTCAGGCATTCTATCAGAAAGTCATCCAGTCTCTGGATATGGGGGACAGCAGCTATCTGTTGCTCCTGGCAAATGATATTTATGATATTCCGCGTCGAGGCAAAGACGATATGGTGCAGTCAGATGCCTCGGAGGAAGTGTTCTCTTATGTTCTCTGCGCTGTTTGCCCTGTGAAAGCAGCAAAACCAGAACTCGGCTATTTTTCAGGTGACAACGAGTTCCATTGCGCTGCCAATCAGGTGGTATCCGCACCGGAACTGGGGTTCCTTTTCCCAGCTTTTGATAACCGTTCGGCTAATATCTATAACGCATTGTTTTATTCTCGCAAAGCAGGAGAGCTTCATCAGGAATTTATTGACGCAGTATTCCATACGGAACCTCCCATGTCCGCTGAAGAACAGCGTGAGGCATTTGAGGCTGCAATGACAGAGGCACTGGGTGGGGTCTGCAGCCTGGAGGTTGTACGTGCTGTCCATGAACAGCTCTCGGCCAAAATCGAAGAACATAAAGAGAGCAAAGATCCGGAGCCGCTGACTATCAGCGCCGGAGATGTGAGCATGATTTTGCAAGATTGCGGGATCCCGGCGGAGCAGGCGGAGATATTCCGAAAATGCTGTGGAGAGCGTTTCGGCGAAGGTGCCGTTTTGAATCCCGTAAATCTGATTGATGCCAAAAAAGTAGAGCTGAGAACAGGAAAAGTCTCTGTTTTCGTAGACCCCGAGTACAGCTATCTGCTGGAAACAAAAGTGATTGGCGGGCAGAAGGTGCTGATGATTCCTGTTGAAAACGAACTGGAGTTCAACGGCCTTCCTGTCGGCGTGCCGGCTGAAACTTCTGAGGAATAAAAGAAACGCACATCAGGCGATTTGGGAGGTGATTTTACGGCACGACGATATAGACTTGCAAGAAAACTGAAGAAAATCACTCTTACCGCCGCTGCTCAAGAGTTGGGAGTTTCTCAGCCGACATTGAGCGCGTGGGAGGGAGAACGAAAGAACCCTTCCGTGGATTCTCTGATTCAAATGTCCGAACTCTACGGTGTGAGTGTGGACTATCTTCTCGGACTTCCGGAGGAGCGATACCATCGGGCAGACCTGCTCCAGCCGGTTCCGATCGCAACCTTGCCGGTCTTTCACGAGAGTCCTGTTTTCTCAAACAGATACGGCTGGGCAATGGTGGACGCCATAGAAGGTATGCTGCATTTTGCAGGCGGTGTGACCATTCCGTTTGCAGATGCGGTGGAGGTGTATGTTCTGCCCCCGACCTTTGCAGTATCCGGCATGGCAGCAACTGCTCCGCTGAAAAAGGTTGATCTTACGAGGTATGACTCTGTATGGGTAGAACCAATTTCTACAGATACTGCCATGCGGGATGAACTGCGCGGTTGGTATTGTGTGAAGAAACGCTTTGTGGAAAACGAGGTTGGGCAGCGCTTCTACTTTGATTTTTATGGTGCAAAATGGCTTGCTTTTGTAAACGGACCGGGAAATGTATAAACGGAAATTGTTTTCTTAGTGAGTAGTGAAAGCAGAAAGAGCAAGTCTATTCTGCACTTATAATCGGTACAGAACAGACTTGCTCTTTTTCGCTTATTAGTGAGAAGACCTCGGTCTCTGAAGCGGGAGAGGAATCGAGTACATTCACTTGGCTTTCTGCCCCAAAATGTATCCAGCAGAAAAATACTCACACTTTAAAAGCTGTGTTTCATTGCGTATGATAATATCCCGCTGGCGTTCAGTGAAGCTGTGGGCATTATACCGCGCCTGATAAAACAGAATCTGTGCATGAATGCCACTGGCCGAATTCATGTGTTTTTAATAATGACCTGCTCAATCACATCTGCAGCATGTTCGCATAAATCGCAACAATTTTCCAATCCCTCGTAAATCGCCTTTGCCCCGAGCAATGCTTTGCCATCCGTATGGGAAGAGAACAGGGTGTAAATGGCGTTGGTATAAATTCCATCCGCTTCGATTTCTATGTCGTTGACCTTGACGAGGAGCTGATGAAGCTTCTCCGGCTTCTTGAAATTCTTCAATTCAAACGCTGCTTCATGCAGAGCTTTTACACAGCGATTTACCACGCAGGAAAGTGCGGCCGTTTGCGATGGCATCACATCAACGTGATACATGTATACATCCAAAATTACCTCGTCCAGTGCATCCGTGATGTCATCAATAATCTGCACGAGTCTGAGAATGTCCTCCTGATCAATGGGCGTGATAAATTCTGTAGAGAGTTTCCTCAATATGTCATGATGTACTTCATCCGCGCGGTGCTCGATTTCATGCATTTGGGTGCGGTAGGCTCCAACGCTGTCGGCATGAAATTTGCACAAAATTTCCTCCAGAAGATTGGATGCCTCCACACAGTAGCCTGTTTGCGTCTGGATCAACTCAAAATAATTGTTATTTTTCTTAGCCATTCTTTCCTCTCCTTATGCGAAACACAGCAAAAACAGTTTTGCCATTCCAAATCCCAGCAGTCCACAGCCGGGAAACGTAAATACCCAGGTCAGCACCAGATCCTTAACGACGCTCCAGTTCACATTGTTGACACGTTTTGCAGCGCCGACTCCCATAATCGCCGTGGTTTTTGTATGAGTAGTGCTGACGGGGATGCCTGTCAAGCTGGACAGCAGCAAACAGATGGTTGCGGAAGCATCCGCTGCAAATCCTTGATAGGGTTTTAGCTTCACCATATCCATACCCACGGACTTGATGATTCGGTAACCGCCGATTGAGGTGCCGAGACCCATGACCGCCGAGCAAAGCACCATCAGCCACAGCGGGACTGTGAAGCTGGACGCATCGGCCTGCCCACCGGCAAAGGCAGCGCCCAAAAGGAAGATTGCCATAAACTTTTGCCCATCCTGCGCACCGTGCATAAAGGCCATCGCTGCACCGCCTGCTATCTGTGCATTGGAAAAGAAACGATCGGCCTTCAGTCGGTTCCGATTTTGGAAGAACCAGACTGTCAGTTTGGAGGATAGAAATCCCAGTACAAAGCCAAGAAGTGTGGACAGAACGATGCCGTAAATAACCTTGACCCATTCCGCCCCATTGATTCCGGCAAAGCTGTTCTGAATGGCCACTGCCGCACCGGAGATGCCGGCAATCAGAGCATGACTCTCACTGGTGGGAATGCCGAAATACCATGCAGCTGTTGCCCAGATTACAATGGCGGCCATGGCGGCGCACAAAGCGATCAGCGCCAGGCGGGAATCACCTCCGAAATCCACCATGTTGTAGATGGTAAAGGCCACGGAGGAATTGATGACCGTCATCACCAGCACGCCGAGAAAATTAAAAATCGCCGCCATGAAGATGGCCTTGCGCACTCCAATCGCTCTTGTGGAGACACAGGTGGCGATTGCGTTGGGCGCATCTGTCCAGCCGTTGACCAAGATAACACCCAAAGTCAGCACTGTGGAAACCAGTAGCATTGGATTGTGTATCAATTGATCCAGAAATTCAAACAATTCCATAACAAATGTCATACCTTCTTTCGTGTTCATCGTTTGCCGATACACCGGGAATGAGACTAGCGTACAGTAACGCAGAAAATTTGCCCTGCCCCAATGCCGGAGCAGGGCAGACTTTTTTACTTAGAAAACAAAAAATTGATCAGCTTGGTTGCCAAAATGATGATGCCGATAATAGAAAAGATCACC
>CAVGIV010000092.1:0-7539 GCA_963629395.1 Paludibacteraceae bacterium
GCCTGCAAGCAGTCAATTCACGTTGAAATATGGCAGGTGCTAAACAGATACAGAATAGTTACGTTACTGTGAAAAGGCCCCTGTACGGATTTCTTGATGATCCGTACAGGGGCCTTTACTGCTATATCTGTTATATCTGCGGGTAGTGCTTATTTCTTGATTTTAATCAGCTTGGCATTGATGCTGCGAAGGAATTTATTGGAGAATTCCTCATCGCCGCCCATGTTGCTGGACATGCTCTCAGGGGTCATGCCCTTGAGCATGCTCCACATGCCGACACCGGGCTTGAGCTCAAAGTTGGTCGCGAGCTTTACGGCCTTGGCTACGATGGCAAAGGCTTCCTCATTATTGGCAAGCTCCTCCATGGAATCCTTGATGCTGTAGAAGCCCTCCGGGAACTCCATCGGAGACTCAAGGTCAAGGCTTCCTGCCTGCTTGAACCAGTTGGCAACGCCCTCCTGGCGCTCATTGAATTCCGGAAGCGTGTAGCAGGACGGCTCCTTCTCTACCTTTTCCAGCGTAATGCTGTCCTTGACAGGACCTGCAACAGCAAGGAGTGTATTGAAGCCTTCCTCCAGAGCCACCTGGAAACGGAATACGCGGTGTGCGGCCTGACTGCCAACCTCTTTGCCGTTGAGGTAAAGGGTTACCTCATCCTGGTTGGAGTAAACCTTTACTTCGATGGTCTCGCCTGCACGCTGCGCATAGCGTCGGCCTGCCAGATGGATCATCGGCTCCTTGCTCCAATATGCCTGATAGAGGTAGAAGCTGTCTTTTCTCGTCTTGCGGTCGATGGTGACAAGGCCCTTGTTGTTGCGGCCGGCAACGCCGCCCTCGTTTCTGGCTGCACAGCCGAAATCGAACATGTTCCAGATGTGGCTCGACCAGATCCAGGGACGATCCTCGAAGGCCTGCGCCATATACTCGTGGTACTTGGCCTGATATTCCTCAGTGTAGTCCTTGCACTGCGGCGTGCTGCTGTGCCAGTTGATGATACCCTCGCAGCCGTACTCGGAAATGCCAAGGCAGATATCTGGGTTCTCGGCATGGAATTTGTCCATCCAGGGACCGTTATCCTCGATCTTTCCGCCGTACCAGCCAAAATAGTGGTTATAGCTTTCCAGATCTGTGATGCGGTGCATCGGACCGGAGGTAGGTGTGTTGGAAACGTGTGCGATGGTGGTAAGGCGTGTGGGATCCAGCTCCTTGACGACCTTTTCCAGCGCGTGATGGCGATCCACCAGCTCCTGGCTGATGCCGCCGATCAGGATCTCGTTGGACAGTCCCCAGAACATAATGGAGGGGTGATTGTAATTCTGCACAACAAGCTCTGTGATCTCCTGACGAGTGTGCTCATAGGCGTCATCACCGGGCTTAAACACGCTGATAAACGGAATCTCTGCCCATACAGCAAAGCCGAGCTCATCGCAGGCATTGTAGAAATCCTGGCTGTGCTGATAATGTGCAAGACGGATGGTGTTAGCACCAAGCTCCTTGATGATTTCGGCATCCTCGTAATGCTCCTCGGCTGTCAGTGCGTTGCCCTTGTACAGGCGATCCTGGTGGCGGGAAACGCCGCGCAGAGGCGTGGGAACACCGTTGATCACAAAGCCGCCGTCCGGCGTCACGCTAAAGCTTCGTACACCTACATTGACGGAAATCTCATCGTAGGTTTCATTGCGTCTCTGCAGGCGAGCGGTAACCGTGTAGAGGTTCGGCTCATCCATGCTCCAGGGCTCTGCGTCCGGTACATAGATGGTAACAGCAGAGCTTTCGGACGGACGAACGGACCCTGCAACCTCGCAGTCATAGGCGTCCGTGATGACATACTGGACGGTGAAGTTCTCATCTGCATTGGTGATGAAGGTCTTTATAGCGAAGCTTGCGCCGCCGTCCTCAGTGGGAGTGGGCGTAACCATGATGCCGGGGCCGCCGTAGTAGTCCAGATCAAAGTGAGCAGAAGGAACGCTGATCAGGTTTACGCCGCGGTAGAGGCCGCCATAGAATGTGAAATCAGCGGAGGCAGGATACATGGAAGGCGTATCCTCGTTGCTTACCTCGATTTCGAGTTCATTCACGCCTGCATGGCAAAGGTCCGTAATATCTGCGCGGAAACAGGAATACCCTCCCTCGTGCGTAACGGCAACCTGTCCGTTCACCTTTACGGTTGCGCTTAATGCGGCTGCGGGAATTTCAATGTAGGTGCATCCTCCGGCAAGCGGCTGAACGGGAGCGGTAAATGTACGTGAATAAACGGCTGTTGTACGAAGATAGCTGCCGTTTCCGTCCATGCCGTCGACGGCATTCCAGGTGTGAGGCAGTGTGACGCTTTCGGCGGGACGTTCTCCCTTCGGGAATGAAAGCGTCCAGTTGTCATTTAATGAGATAATCTGTCGCATGAAAAACTCCTTTCAGAATGGCTGGGTGCCAAACAATTAAACCCTTGTTGCGGATATTGTACAATGAAAGAAGTGTGCGACCGGTAGAACAATTTTGGGGAAGATGAGGATGATTTTGCGAAACTATGCGCGGGTTTCGCACCCCCGATGTACTTGCGCGTGAATCTTCCGGATCCGGATGTATTTATGGCAGCCGAATGTCTGCCATTATTTCTTCTTCTGCTGCCTTCGGTATCTGGTCGGCGTGATGCCATATACCTTTTTAAACACCCGGGCAAAATAATTCACGTCGAGAATGCCAACCTCTGCGGCAATGTCTGAGACGGAGCGGGAGGTGGATTCAAGAAGATGCGCACTGCGGTGCACGCGCTCTGTATTGATATAATCAATGAGCGTCGAACCGGTCTCCTGCTTAAACAGGGAGGATAAGTAGGAGGGACTGATTCCGCAGCAGGACGCGAGACTTTTCAGCGTATGCGGCTCGGAAATATTCAGATTGATGTAGTTGATGGCCTTCTGCACCGTGGGAGAATACTGCCGGAGGGAATAGCGGCGCACGTAGGCACAGTAATCCCGGATCATGAGCGCAATAATCTCCTCCCCGGAGGCGTCGGAGAGGTCCTCGATCCGTCTGGCGTACATGGAGGAGATCTGGTCAATGTAAAAGGGATGAATGGCGCTTCGCTCAATGGCCTTTCGAAGGAGCGTGTTTAAAATGATCAGTCTGGACTTTTCGCGGTATAAGGAGCCGACGAAGCGGTTCCCCATGTTGAAGCGGCTCCACTGCTGCATGACAGTAAGGGCGGTCACTTCGTCTCCTTTGGATACTGCATCCAGGAGCGCGTTTTCGTGCTGGTACCGCTGCTCGATCATGGCGTAGGGGATTTCCTGCTCGAATTCCGGTGAGGAGAATCGGCGGATATCAGGGCGGAAGACAAACGGACGGAATTCCTGTATTTCCTGAAGCTTGAGCTCTTTCCCTGCAGCGGCCTCCGAAAGCACGCAGAAAATAGAAGTGATGAGATCGCCATCCTTTAATACGCGGACGCCGTTGTAATATTCCTGTACCATGCGATCACCTTCCTCCCCCAGAAAGGTGCGGATCCAGCGTCTGGATTCCTCACTGCGGGGGCCGGAGCACCAGGGGCCGATGAGATAAACGGTGTCCTTTTCATTTGGGAGACGAAAGAGTGCAAAATGCAGCTCAAAGGTGCCTTCGGCGATTAGGAGCGTGTCTGCCGGTGTGCAGTCCAGGAGCGTTTGACCAAAGGCCTTCCAGTCAAATTCCGGATCAACCATCTTTCGAAGACCGTAGTCAAAATTCTCCAGTCCGTCAAAGGGAGGCGTTACCCTGGTGGCACAGACATTATATGCGCCGGCGAGGCGGCTGAGAAAACGGAAGACATCGATTTGCATGGCATAGGCTCCTTTGTACTGCGGTATGGAGCTTATTATACGTCGATTCCTGAAGAACGCATAATGCAAAAAAGGTCCTCCCGGAACACCGGGAGGACCTTTTTGACTAAAACCATTGACAAGAACACGGACTTACTGTGCAGACTGTTCCTTCTTGGCGCGCTTTTCGGCGAGGATGGCAACGTTCTTTTCTACAGCGCTCTTTCCGAGCGGGTAGAGGAAGATCAGAATAAGGGCCAGCGCAATGAAACCGATGGCAGGGGCAATGCAGGACATCTTGAAAATGCTCTCGGTTACATCAGGGTCGAAGGCTGTTGCTTCGGAATATCCGATCATAGTAAGGAGTGCGCCGGTAAGGCCGGAGGAGATGGCCTGGCCGAGCTTGCGGGCGAAGGAGTACACGGCGTATACGGTGCCGTCCTCGCGAACGCCGGTGCGGACCTCAGTGTCATCAATAACGTCCGTGATCATGGCCCATACGACGGTATTGAAGTAGCCCATGCCGATCATGGCAATGGCGCTGAACACGACGTAGACATAAGGATTGGAGGGGTGAACCACAAGGCAAACCAGAAGAGCGGCTGCACCGACAAGAGCGGATACAGTGGACAATTCCTTTTTGCCGAACTTGTTGGAAAGTGCAACAGCAGTCGGAGCGCAGACAACGAGAACGCCGAGCATGCTCACAAGGCTGGCAACAGACTGCGCGGCAGCACTTCCGTAGAAATTCGGATATACATAGCTGTTCATGCCGGAAAGTGTCAGCTGGGAGAGCAGCAGCATGATGGCGGCGGCGATGATGCCCAGAAGTGCGCGGTTGGTGAAAATGCTCTTAAAGAGCTTTCCGATGTTCAGCTTCTCGGTGGTGGTAGTAGCCTCTACGCGCTCTCTTACGAGGTTAAAGCAGAGAATATAGCAAATTACGGCACAGACGGAGAAAATACCGGCGATCACCATCATACGGGAGCCGGAGAGAACGGTTTTGCCGTCCACAACGACGTACGCGAACATAGGTGTTCCGACACCGATCACAAGGGATGCCAGACTCGAGCCGATGGTGCGCCAGGTGGAAAGCTCGGAGCGGTGCTGCGGCTCGGGGGAAATGGCAGATGCCATGGAACCGTAAGGAATGTTGATGGATGTATAGAAGATGGAGCCCCACAGGATGTAGGTGATGGCGAGCCAGGCTACCTTGAATCCATACGGCATTCCGGCGAGCCCGGCCTGAAATACCAGGAAGGATGCGATGGCAACCGGTCCGCACATTCTCTTGAGCCAGGGACGGAATTTACCATCCTTTGTAGGCTTGGAACGGTCAACGATCTGTCCCATGGTTACATCGGTGAAGGCGTCTACGATGCGGGCTGCCATCATGATGATGCCGACCACGCCGGCACTGATGCCCATGACATCGGTGTAGAACTTCATGAGGAACATGGAAGAGAGAATGAAGGTAAAATCATTGCCGAAGTCACCGAACATATAGCCGATGCGGTCTCTCATCCCAAAGGGACGAACGGTTTTGGTGCTGTCAGAGGTCATATTTTTCTCCTTAACTATTAAGAACAACGTTGCGAAACCAAATGGAATGGCATCTGTGATGTCTCAAAACATTTGGTCCTTGGTCAACGCACCGCCGCAATACAAAGAAATCCCTGCCGGGATTAGACGCATGCGGCAAAAGTACAGTACACATCCTAATCGAGGCAGGGAATTTAAGTTAGAACAATTTTATGAAAAACAGGGAAAATCATCCACTCACAGGAGCCCCTTAATCAGAATTAAAAGGATCAGCAAGGGGAGGATAAACTGAAAATACGGCTTTAATTTCGGAGAAAGCTTAAGGCCATCACCGGTATTAGCCTCCTTAAGGTAATGGTCAAATCCCCAGCCGAATTTGGTTACGCAGAACAGCAAAAAGACAAGTGATCCGGCGGGCAGCAGGAGGTTGCTGACCAGGAAATCCTCTGTGTCGAGAACGCCTCTTCCTCCGATCAGAGAGGCATTGCTCCAGATATTGAATCCCAGAACACAGGGGATACTGCCGATGAAAACGATGGGGAAATGAACCAGGACAGATTTCTTTCGGCTCCAGCCGAAATTATCCATACCGGCTGCAATCAGATTTTCGAATACAGCAGTTACGGTGGAAAAGCTTGCAAAGGTCATAAATACGAAAAAGAGCGTTCCCCAAAGTCGGCCGCCCGGCATATTCATGAAAACCTGCGGCAGTGTAATGAAGATCAAAGAGGCACCCTGGTCAGGGCTGATGCCATAGGAAAAGCAGGCGGGGAATATAATAAGTCCGGAAAGAAGAGCTACAAATGTGTCCAGAATACAGATACGAACCGATTCGCCGGCCAGTGTCTGATCCGATGACATATAGCTTCCGAAGATTTCGAGCGCCGCAATGCCAAGACTCAAGGTGAAAAAGGCCTGATTCATCGCAGCAACAATTACGTTTCCGATTCCGATCTCAAGAGCGGCATCAAGGTCCGGCATCAGATAAAAGCGGACTCCCTCTGCAGCGCCGGGAAGAAAGAGACTGTGGACAGCGAGGATAATAATCAGAACCAAAAGGCACCCCATCATGATCTTCGTGATCTTTTCGAGACTTTTCTGCACGCTGTCACCGCAGACCAGAAAACCAACAATGACGGTAATCGCCATGAACAGAAGCATTTCGCCTGGACTGGCCAGCATAGCACTGAACACACCAGAAGCCTCTTTGGAGCTTATGCCGCTGAAAGTACCGGAGGCAAATTTAACGGCATAATCCAGCATCCAACCGGAAACCGTAGTGTAATACAGCATCAGCATTAGGCAGCCGGCAATACAGAACCAACCGTGAATATGCCAGAAGCTGCCCTTGGGCTCAAGCTTCTTATAAGCCTGCACAGCGCTTGCCTTGCTGGCGCGTCCTACCGCAAGCTCCATGGTCATAACCGGGATTCCCATCAATATTAAGAAGAGAAGGTAAAACAAAACAAAAATAGCCCCGCCATTTGCACCGGCAACATAAGGGAACTTCCATACATTGCCAATACCGATGGCACAGCCTGCACTAACCAGGATAAAACCGAGTCTGGAACTGAATTGATCGCGTTGCTTCATAATAGGTATCCTTTTCCTTTTTAGTAGTGGTTTTCTGCATAGCTGTATTTGTCTGACACCTGCCGTATTTCAATGTGAATCCCTTGGTCAGTCACATCGAGGTTTTCCGAAGGAAATTCGAGATGGGCTGAAAGATGCTGAGGGCAGGGACAAATCTATGGCGGCTGACGCAGAACATTGCGATTATATCGCGTATAATAGGGAAGCGCACGCACACACGACAACGCGTTAAACTACAAAATAACGACGAAAGCAAGAAATAACAAATTAAAATTGTGCAAAATTTATGTTTGACAATATGGATCCCTTTTGATAACATATCCCTTGCGTTCGCGAGAGCGCAAAACGAAATCTTCTAAAAGAGATTCGATACGGAGAGGTATCGAAGCGGTCATAACGAGGCGGTCTTGAAAACCGTTTGTCCTTTTGGGCACATGGGTTCGAATCCCATCCTCTCCGCTTCCTTATGTTATCTGAAGGAAAGGCTCTGTGGAGACACAGCGGCTGATATAATGAAGACTCAGATTTGAGCTTTTGGAGAAATACCCAAGAGGTCGAAGGGGCTCCCCTGGAAAGGGAGTAGGTCGTTAATAGCGGCGCGAGGGTTCAA
>CAVGIV010000093.1:0-7509 GCA_963629395.1 Paludibacteraceae bacterium
AAAACCTTCCCGGATTATGTTGGCGCATTGATGGCAGATGAGCTTGACCAGTGCATACAGCTTGCTGAAATCTATCAGACACGCAAGAAGCAGGAGAGCAAAATCCGGCAGGCACAGATTGCTGAACGGGAACGCGCATACCAGAACGCGGTCAATACGGAAAAGGAAAAGATCGTTGCTTCCGCGCTGCAAATCATCCGTTGCGGCGGCACACTGCAAAACGATCCGCTTCGTTACTATAAGGATGACGGCACGCTTGTGGAAACCACGTTGATTTTGTATCTGATGCGCGAGTACCACATCAATGTGCCCATCCGCACACAGGGCTGGATCAAGGAACGTTTGGCAACCGCAAATATTCAGGAGGATTTCTGCGGCGCGGTTACCTACTACCGTGCAAAGAAAAGCCAATGCTCGCAGAAATTCTTTGACTGCATGCGGGACCTGATTACGGCAGTCCACAATGCAAAAAAGGGCGCAGCATAATTATGATGAGGAGTGAAACATAACGAATGAACGAATCGATCTATGAACGAATGCAGCAATTGATCCAGCAGATCCGGCAAGCGGACATCGCCTACTATAAGCACGACGCGCCAATCATGAGTGATCTGGAATATGACCGCCTGATGGACGAACTGGTTGCGCTGGAGGAAGAAAGCGGCGTGATCCTGTCTGGTTCGCCTACGCAGCGCGTCGCCGGTGAAGTCTTAGAGACGCTGGCAGAAGTTCGGCACACAAAACCCATGCTTTCTGCCGCAAAGACAAAATCTCTGGAAGATCTGAAGCGTTTCGCGTCCGGACGGGACGTGCTGCTTTCATGGAAGATGGACGGGCTCACGCTTGTCCTCCGATATAAAAACGGGCAGTTCAAACAGGCGATCACGCGCGGCCGCGACGGCATCATTGGGGAAGACGTGACCCATACGGTAAGAACCTTTCTCAACGTGCCGCTGACTATCCCTATTCTGGAATCATTTGAAGTTCGCGGAGAGGGCGTTATTTCATGGAAAAACTTCGACGCCATCAACGCGGAGCTGAACGACGTTTACAGCCATCCCCGAAATCTTGCCGCCGGGAGCGTGCGAAAGCTCGACGCTTCGGAGGCAAAGAAACGGAGGCTGGAGTTTTGGGCGTTTGATCTGGTCAGTGACAGCCTGGAATCCGGCAGCAAGCGGGCGCAGCAGCAGCTTTTGACTCGCTGCGGGTTCAGCGTGGTTCCGTATCTTTATCTGCCGTCTTCAAGTACCGCCCATGATCTGGAGCTTGCTTTTTCCAGTATGCAGCCGGTCAAATTTGAATACCCTGTCGACGGGCTTATCATGGAATACGACGATCTTGCGTATGGCAAAAGCCTCGGCGCTACTGGGCACCATGAAAACCGCCTGGTCGCGCTCAAATGGGCAGATGAGCTGTATGAAACCACATTCCGAAGCGTGGAGCTTGCAACGACGCGCACCGGAATGGTCAGTCTGACTGCACGATTTGATCCTGTCAATATGGACGGCGCGACAGTTGGCCGCGCCTATCTGCACAATCTGGACAATTTTCGCGCCCTCCAGTTGGGCTTCGGCGATACGGTTCGGGTATATCGCGCGAATATGATTATCCCGCAAATCGCGGACAATCTGACAAAGAGTGGTACATACCGGATTCCCATGTACTGCCCCTGCTGCGGCGCAGCGCTGGAGGTGGGGGAAACGACCGGCGGGACGCATCAGCTTTTCTGCTGGAATCGAAGCTGCACGGCAAAGCTGGTACAAAAATTTGTCCACTTCTGCGATAAAAGCCGAATGAACATAGAAGATCTGTCAGAGATGACGCTGGAAAAGCTGATCGGACACGGCTGGATTCATACATTTGCGGATCTGTACGATCTGGAGCAGCACCGTGACGCGATCATTCAAACCGATGGCTTCGGTGAAAAGTCCTTCGAGCGGCTGCAAGCGGCCATTGAGAAAAGCCGCAGCTGCACACTGGCAAAATTCATCGCCGGACTTGGTATTCCGACGGTTGGCCGCCATGCCGGGCGCGAACTTGACCAGTGCTTCGGCGGTTCATGGGAGGCATTTGAAGCTGCCATTCAAAAGGGCTTTGATTTCACACAGCTGCCAGATTTCGGCACTGTGACGCAGGAGAACATTTACACATGGTATGCGGACGCGGAAGAAGCAAAGCTCTGGCGTCCGCTGTTGGATAAAATTCATTTTATAAAGGAGACGACACCTATGAGTATTACGAAAGAATCACCGTTATATGGAAAGATCGTTGTGGCAACCGGAAAGCTGGAACATTATACGCGCGACGGCATCCAGAATAAGCTCTTGCAGATTGGCGCGATCCCGGCGTCCTCTGTGACGAAAAAGACAAGCTACCTGATCGTTGGTGAAAAGGCCGGGAGCAAGCTGACAAAGGCGCAGCAGCTCGGTATTCCGACATTGACGGAGGAAGAATTTGAGGCGCTGCTTGCAGGATGAGGGTGCTGAAATGAAACGCACGATCCTTGCATATCTGGAAATAGACGATGACCTCGCTTTTAAAAAAATAGACGATGGGCCGATTGCCTATCTGGAAAAGGAATCCGGCTGGCTTGCGCAAAGCGGTATCTTTATCTCAGATGCCGCCATTGCCGATGCTGACGCAGATGACCCGAAAGAAGCCTATCTCGTGTACCTTGCTAGGTTCGCCTTTGATCATTTGGGCGACGGAGACATTAACCCGATGTCCTATGAGCAGTGGCGATCCATGTAATATCCATAACGGGGCGCAGAGTATCTCTGCGCCCCATCCATATATCAAAACGAAGGAGTCTACGAATATGAGCAGCGAAATCTACTACGATAAGGCATTTATTTCCATAGGAGACAAATATATTCCGCTTGTCTGCCACGGTTCCACGAACACCTATGAATTCAACTGGAACGGGCGTGAGGTCGCGGAGCGGTACTGGTCCGTTCTGAATTGCCCCTATCGGGGAAGAAGCCTCTTTACGAGCGAGGAAATCCAGAAGATTGCAGAAACCTATGAGGGCTTCAGCCAGGACAACCGCGGCGGTATGCGCAAGAGCCGAAACCGTGCGTTTGAAGCTGGCGAGTTTCAGAAATGGGTTCTTGCGGGTATAAAGAACGCACATACCATTGAGAAATACCGCCAATACGGAAATTCCGTTGTCCTCACAGATCGGCATACGCAAAAAACAACGTGTGTTTCTGCTACCGACGGCTTTCTGGCAGAGCTTTCCCGTCTAGGTGAGCAGAACGTTGACATCCGGTTTGACTCCTGCCGGAACTTCTATCATCCACCGCGTGTCGGCAAACTGTGAAAGTTTGATGGACTTAAACAGTTCTACATTCTAAAGGCTTGGAGCGGATACTTTGTAAAGCGGAGACGGCACGGCGTCATGCCCATCCGTACGCCCGATCCAACGGTTGCAACGGTGCGGAAATTCAGTATAATAAGGCTGCGTCCGGATGCACAGACGCGGAAAGAGAGAACAGTATGACAGAAACCTATATTACTGAAACCATGATCGAGCAGTATGCCCGCAAACTGTACGAAGAAGAAAAAAGCAATGCCACCATTGAAAAGTATGTCCGCGACGTCCGCGTGTTTTCAAAATATGCCGGAAATCAGGCAATCACGAAGGAACTGACAATCGCTTATAAGCGCGACCTTCCCTCCAAAGGCTACGCGGTCATATCCGCCAACTCCATGCTTGCCTCGCTCAACAGCTTTCTGACCTTCTGCGGAAGAAGCGATTGCAAGGTCAAATTGTATCGGGTACAGAAGAAACCCTATCTGTCCGCGAATAAGGAATTGAGCAAGGCAGAATACCAGCGGCTTCTGGGCGCAGCAAGCCACGATAAGCGCCTGTGGCTGCTGCTGCAGGCAATCTGCGCGACGGGAATCCGTATATCCGAGCTGCAATATTTTACGGTAGAGTCCATGAAAGCCGGGGAGATCACCGTTGTGTGCAAGAGTAAGACGCGAAGCATCCTGCTCCCAAGAAGGCTTCAAAAGCTGCTGCTGCAATATGCACGCGGTGCAGGGATAGACAGCGGAATTATCTTTCGCACCCGAAGCGGCAGAGCCATGAACCGCAGTAATATCTGGACGTCCATGAAGCGGCTGTGCAAGAAGGCAAACGTAAATCCGGACAAGGTGTTTCCCCACAATCTGAGGAAACTCTTTGCCCGGACTTTTTATGCACTGGAAAAGGATCTTGCGAAGCTGGCGGACGTGCTGGGACACAGCAGCATCAACACCACGCGCATTTACATCATGTCCACCGGCACAGAGCATCGTCACCAGATGGAGCGGCTGGGTCTACTTGCCCGGTTGGACGGTATGACATAATTTTTCTTATGTGGTAGACATGCGTCCAAATAGACACACTCCACCTTTCAGTACTGGAATCATACCATAGTTTTTTTGAGTTTTCAAGATTAAAAATCCATGTTCAGGCATGACAACAAGACCAATGAACGGCATTCCTTTTTCGTTCCTTCATTGGTCTGCTTTTTTGCGCCCATTTTGAGGTCGGTCCGCGCTGCTTCAGACCTGTCTCAGCACCATATTCCGTTTTTGCCGCGGAAGGAACCGCGCCCGCTACCACATAAGAAAAATTATGTTGTGTCGGGGCGGGGTGAATTGGTTGTGCGAACCGTGCAGGGCAGGGTCGCGGTCGGCTGGCGTGTCGGCAAGCTGACCGTCATAGCGGCGACAGAGCAGCGCAAAAACAGCTATACCGTCTGGCGCTGCCGGTGCGACTGCGGCGGGGAGATTCTGCTGGACACCCGCACATTGCAGCGCGGCACAGTTACGGACTGCGGCTGCAAGACAAAGCTCAAGCCCGGCCAGCGGGACATTACCGGTCAGCGATTCGGGCTTCTGACCGCTGTCAGACCCGTCGGGCTGATGCCGGGAAAGCGGGGCGTGATCTGGCACTGCGTCTGCGACTGCGGCGGCGAGGTAGACGCGCCGCTGCCACAGCTCACGGCAGGCTATCGGAAAAGCTGCGGCTGCCTGAGCCATCCGCCCATGAAGGACTATATCGGCAAACGCTTTTCCATGCTGACCGTCGTCGCCTATGCCGGAAAAGAGGACGGGCAGCATCTGTGGCGCTGCAAATGCGACTGCGGGAACGAAGCCGTCGTCCGGCAGACCAATCTGCAGAGCGGCAAGACGAAAAGCTGCGGCTGCCTGCAGGAGAAACAGATATTGGAGAATCTCAAGCTCTGCGACGGCACCTCCGTTGCCATTCTGGAGGCGGTACGCAGCAGACTGCTCCCCACCAACACCAGCGGCGTGACCGGCGTGTATCAGAACAAGCGCACCGGGAAATGGTGCGCGCAGATCACATTCAAACGAAAGACCTATTTCCTCGGCGCGTATGAAAAGAAGGAGGATGCGGTCAAAGCCAGAAAACGCGGGGAGGAGCTGCACGAGGATTTTCTTGCGCAGTATTACGCCGCGCACAAACAGGCAGAAGGGGAGGCATTGAGCGTATGAGCGCAGGCACGCGCGGAATGACAGTCAGGGAATATTGTGTCCGGAACCGCCGTGCGGAGCTTCTGCGGGAGTGGAACTACGCCCGGAACGAGGACCTGACCCCGGACGGCGCTGCATCCGGTTCCCGCCGGAAGGTCTGGTGGATCGACCGGCTGGGGCATGAATGGCAGCAGGAGATCTATGCCCGCACGGTGCTTGGCCGGGGCTGCCCGGTCTGCGCCGGACGGGAGATCCGTGCAGGCTTCAACGACCTGGCTGCGACGCACCCGAAGCTGGCCGCCCAGTGGGACAAAGATAAAAACGGCAGTCTCACGCCGCAGCAGGTAAGCGCCGGAAGCGGAAGAAAAGTGTGGTGGCGCTGTGAAAAGCGCCATAGCTGGCAGGCGCAGATCGCTTCCCGTGCGTCGGGCTGCGGCTGTCCGGTGTGCGCGAACCGCGTCATTCTGCCCGGCGTCAACGACTTTGCAGCAACCCATCCGGCGCTTGCCGCCGAGTGGCACCCTACGAAAAACGGAGACCTTACGCCGCAGAAGATCAGCTACGGCTACGACAAAAAGGTCTGGTGGCTCTGCGCCCACGGCCACGCATGGCAGGCCGCGCCGAAAACGCGCGTCCGCATGGGCGCGGGCTGTCCCATCTGCGCAAACGACGTGGCGCAGGCAGGCTTTAACGATCTGGCAGCGCTGTTCCCCGTAGTTGCCGCCGAGTGGCACCCCACAAGGAACGGGAACCTGACCCCGGAGCAGGTCGTGTCCGGCAGCAACCGGACTGTCTGGTGGAAATGCGGGCTGGGGCATGAATGGCGGGCCGCGATCGTGGACCGGACAAGAGGCACGAACGGCTGCCCCTACTGCGCAAACAAAAAGGTGCTGGCGGGCTTCAACGACCTTGCAAGCATCGAGCCGAAGATCGCCGCCGAATGGCACCCGACGATGAACGGTGCGCTCACGCCGGAAATGGTCACGGCAGGCAGCAACCGCAAGGTCTGGTGGATCTGTGCAGACGGGCACGTCTGGCGCACGGCGATCTGCAACCGAACCAATGCGAAAAAGCGCACCGGCTGTCCGGTCTGCGCCGGAAATGTCAGAAAGCCCCGTCGTCTGCATCTTCCGTCCCAGCCGACACTGGAGCGGCTGCGGGTATGAGGCAGAGCTTCTTTGACTATTGCAGGCTGTACCAGAAGCAGTTTCTGCTGGAGGAGTGGGACCCGGAGAAAAACCTGCCGCTGACGCCGCAGACGATCACCTACGGCAGCAAGAAAATGATCTGGTGGCGCTGTGAAAACGGTCACGAATGGCAGGCGGCGATCTACACCAGAAGCGGCGGGACGCGCTGCCCCTACTGCACGGGGCGGAAGGTGCTGGTTGGATTCAATGACCTTGCAACGCAGCATCCGGAGCTGGCGCGGCAGTGGGACTATGCGAAAAACGTGCCGCTCGTTCCGGCAGACGTCAGCGCAGGGAGCCAGCGGTCTGTCTGGTGGAAATGTGAAAAGGGGCACAGTTGGCGGGCGGTCATCCGATCCCGCGCGGCAGGCTGCGGCTGTCCGGTCTGCGCCGGGAGGAAGATCCTCGTTGGAGAGAATGACCTTACGGCGGCGTATCCGGAGCTGGCAAAGCAGTGGGATCCTGACCGCAACGGCAAGCTCACGCCGCAGGACGTTCTGCCGGGGACGGAGAAAAAGGTCTGGTGGAAATGCGAAAACGGTCATAGCTGGCGCGCGGCAGTCTCCGCCCGGACGAGCGCCCGAAGCGGCTGCCCGTATTGCTCCGGCAAGCGGGTGCTGCCCGGATTCAACGATCTTGCGTCGCGGAACCCGGCGCTTGCCGCGCAGTGGGATACGGAGAAAAATGGCAAGCTCTCGCCGCAGAGCGTTACGCCGACCAGCAACCGCAAGGCATGGTGGCGCTGCGAAAAGGGACACAGCTTTCAGGCGGTCATCGCCTCCCGCGTGAACGGCAGCGGCTGCCCGTACTGCACAAACAAAAAGGTGCTGGC
>CAVGIV010000094.1:0-7398 GCA_963629395.1 Paludibacteraceae bacterium
CTGGACCGGAAGCGGAAGATACTGGAGATGAAGTAAAGTCGAGCGGGAAGAAAGCAGGGAAGGGAGGTGCCGATTGCCTACCATTAAGGATATCGCAAAGCATGCCGGTGTGTCCCACGGCACCGTTTCCAATGTGCTCAATCACCGGGGCAATGTCAGTGCGGAGAAGATTCAGCTGGTGGAGCAGGCGGCCCGGGAGCTAGGCTATCAGCTGAATGCGCAGGCGCAGCAGCTTCGAGCAGGTCTTGCAAAGAAGGTTTGCGTCATTCTGCCGGGACTTAACAGTCGGCGTTATCAGGACTTCTTTGCCGGTCTGGAGCCCGTGCTGCGGGCGCAGGGAGTAGAGGCTTCGCTGTTCTGTACGGATCGGCAGGTGCTGCAGGAGAAAGCGGCCGTGGGAAAGGCAAAGTCTATGCACGCCATGGCCATTGTCAGTATCAGCGCCCTGCGGCGGAATCGGGGTCTCTATGATGCGGATACACCGTTGTACTTTGCGGAGCGACAGCCCAAGCAGGCGCCGTCAAATAGTGTTTTTGCGGGCTTTCGTTATGAGGAAATCGGCCGCGACATAGCAGCGCGCTGCCTCCGGGACGGTCATCGCTCGGTGGCCCTGCTTTGCGGTGAAAAGCGTTATGCAGATCGAAAGGCCTTTCTGAACGGCGCCGCTGCGGTGCTGGAGGAGAGTGGCTGCGAGTACCGCCTCTATGCTTCGGAAAATGCACTGTCTCTGCTGGAGGCCTTTGAGGCGCTGCGGAATGAAACTGAGTTTGATGCTGTGCTTACGGCGGATGAGGAGGATGTGGATTTCCTGCAGCGGGCGGCGGATTTTTACGGCAGAAGCGCGCCCCGGATTTACGGACCCTGCAGCCGCCGTCTTTCTCTTTGCCCGCAGGAAGGGCAGTATCTTCTGAATTATCGTCTCCTGGGACAGCGTTTGGGGGAGCGGATTCTGTCGGACTGTCTGCAGGAGGATGCGGATAATGTCGGCGGGCCGCAGCTGCTGCTTGCGGCGGAGGGTTTTCGGCAGCCGCAGGGCGCGGCGGCATCAGGAAAAACAAGGATCCTGAACTACCTGACCATTCAGAATGCCACGAGTCATGCCATCAGCCTTCTGCTGCCTGCCTTTGAGCGGGAGACCGGCATCCATGTGAATATGTCTGAGGCCTCCTATGATGAGCTTTATAAAATGGCGGCGGATTGTGAGAACAGCAGCCCCTACGACCTGATTCGCATCGATCTGGCCTGGATGGATGAGCTGGGCAGCCGGATTTACCGGGCGCTGCCGGACGGACTGAAGGCAGCAGATCACAGTCTGCCGACGCTGGAGCCATGGGGCTGCAGGGATGGGAAGCGCTATGCCCTGCCGCTGGATGCCTGCGTGCAGATGCTGTTCTATCGTAAGGATCTGTTTGAGGACGAGCTCATCAAGCGGGAGTTTTTTGAGCAGTATCACAGAAGACTCGAGGTTCCCGGAACCTTCTCGGCGTTTGATGAGCTGGCCCGCTTCTTCACCAGAAGTCTGCATCCCTCGTCTGCCTCGCGCTATGGCTGTACGGAGACCTTCGGACGGGCGGTACTGGCAGCCTGTGATTTTTTACCTCGCTGTCGGGAGAGCCTGGCGGGGCTGGAGGCGGAGGCCAGGCTTCATCTGGATGCACCGGAGATCCGGGAGGCACTGGAGGCCTATCTTTCTGCGAAAGCCGCCACTGACGGCAATACCTACCAATGGTGGACAGACTCCACCCGGGCCTTTGCGGAGGGAGAGACGGCCATGCATATCGTCTTTTCCAATTATGCGTCAGCCATGCTGCATGGTGAGACTTCCCAGGTTACGGAGCGGCTGGGCTTTGCCGACGTACCGGGAAAGCGGCCTCTGATTGGCGGCGGCTGGATCGGCATTTCCCGTCACAGCCGGAAGACAGAGGACTGTCTCTGCTTCCTGGACTGGCTGTATCGTCGGGACATTGCAGAGCTGCTCTGCTATCTCGGGGGGTATGTGGCCAGCCGAGAGCTGCAGGAAAGCTGCGAGGTACGGGAGCGCTATCCCTGGATTGAGCATATGGAGAGAAGCTTTGCCATGGGCACCCGCTGTGTGATGCATCCGGGATTTCCGCTTAGGGAAATGCAGCTGGAGTCTATTCTGGGCCGGGCGGTGCGTTCGGCGGCGGGCGGCATTGAAAGTGCAGGGGCGGCGCTGGCAAGAGCCCAGGTAGAATTGGAACGAATCAAAAATTAAAGCGGGCATCGAGATACAGCATCTTTCTGTTTTGGAAAGATGCTGTATTTTTGTGTAAATACTCTGTAAAACTTATACAAAATGTATCGGAAATGTGCTCTTATGGATTGACACGTTCCAATGAGTGCGATATAAAGGAATGGAAGATAAGGGAGGAACGTGAAATGTACACAAAGAATGACGTGCTTCGAAGACAGATTGAAAAGAAGGGTGCGCTGATTGCGGCACACCGGGGCACCTGCGGCGGCAACATCGTGCAGAATACCAGCCTCGCTTACCGGAATGCACTGCTTCACGGTGCAGACATGATCGAGGTGGACGCGGCTCAGACCACGGATGGGGTTTTTTATGCCTTTCACAACGGCGAGGAAAAAATCGAATTCGGCATCCCGGAGGACATTCGTACCCTGAGCGCAGAACAGGTGGATTCCATGTATGCGCTGAACTGTATGGGACAGCCCACAAAGCAGCATGCAGAGCGTCTGACGGAGGTACTGGAGAACTTTCGGGGAAAATGCTTTATCAACATTGACCGTTCCTGGTTTTACTGGAAGGAAATCATCACACTGTTGAAGCGCATGAACATGCAGGATCAGATTCTGCTGAAGTCCGGTGTGGAGAAGGAGCTGCTTGAGGAGCTGGCCGAGATCGGTGAGGGCATCATGTACATGCCCATTATGAAAACACTGGAGGAGTGGGAGACCGTCAAACAGTATGAAATCAATGTGGCTGCGGCGGAGCTGATATTTGAGGACGAGGAAAGTCCTTTCGTACAGCCTGCATTCATGAAGGAGCTTCACGAGAGGGGCATTGCACCGTGGGTGAATGCCATTACCTTGAATGATGATATCCGTCTCTCCGGCAGCTTCGGAGACAACCGGGCCATCCGGGAGGGCTTCGATGCGAGCTGGGGTGTCCTGATGGATATGGGCTTTGAGATTCTGCAGACGGATTGGCCGGCACTGCTGAAGGGGTATCTTCAGGAGCGGCAGAGCAGAGGCTGAAGTAAAGCTGAGTCAGAGCAAGAGGGTTATTACGGCGACAGGAGTACAGGGCAGCACCCGGCTTCAGCGCCGAAGACATTAGCATAAAAACAAGAAAGAGGAAAAGGATGAAGAAAATGAGAAAGCTTGCTGCACTGGGAATGTCTGTTGCCATGACACTGTCTATGGCGGCCTGCGGCGGAAGCAGCACAACAACGGAGACCACAAAGGCAGCAGACACAGCGGAGACACAGAGCGGTGCAGAGAGCAGCGGCGAGGTGGATAAGAGCCAGCAGTTGATCATCTATACCAATTCCGGTTCCAACGGCAGAGATGAGTGGCTGAAGAGCAAGGCATCTGAGCAGGGCTACAACATTGAAGTGGTACAGATCCAGGGCGGTGACCTGGCAAACCGTATTATTTCCGAGAAGAACAATCCGCAGGCGGACCTGGTATACGGACTGAATGCCCTGGAGTATGAGAAGCTGAAGAAGGCAGAGGTTCTGGAGAAGTGGGAGCCCACCTGGAAGGACGATGTGGACATGTCTCTGGGCGATACCGATGGCTATTATTATCCCATCGTGATTCAGCCGCTGGTGAACATCATGAATGCAGATCTGACAGATACACCGAAGGATGTGACAGATCTTCTTTCCGATGAGTGGACAGATAAGTACACCATTCTGAACTTCGGCGGCGGTACTGGCAAGACACTGCTGGCTTCTCTGCTGGTGCGTTATACAGATGAGAATGGCGAGGAAGGCATCTCTGAGGAGGGCTGGGACACCGTGAAGCAGTGGATCCAGAACGGACACATGGAGCAGGACGGCGAGGACTACGTTGGAAATGTTATTTCCGGTACCGTGCCGATCTGTGAGATGTGGGGCAGCGGTGTGATCCAGAATCAGAATGAGCGTGACTACAAGTTCCAGATCCTGGTACCCGAGGTCGGCGTTCCCTATGTGACAGAGCAGGTGGCTATGATTGCAGGCTCCAAGAAGACGGATCTGGCAGTGGATTTTGCCAACTGGTTCGGTTCTTCTGAGGTGCAGGCAGAGTGGATGAAGCAGTTCGGCACCATTCCCTGCCAGCCGGATGCACTGGCACAGGCGGATGAGGATATCACAGAGTTTGTGAACCAGGTGCATGCCCAGGATATGGATTGGCAGTTTATCTCCGATCACATCGAGGCATGGGTAGAGAAGTGTGAGCTGGAGTTCATGCAGTAAAGCAGGAATACGGATTTTAAGAACAGGCGGTATGGTAAAACATACCGCCCTTTGTGAATGGGGATATGTCATGATTGAATTTAAAAATGTGGAAATCAAGTACGGCAGCTTCACCGCTATCCGGGATCTGAACCTGACCATTCAGGATGGTGAATTCTTCACCTTTCTGGGACCCTCCGGCTGCGGCAAAACCACCACGCTGCGGTCTCTGGTGGGCTTTCTGACACCCAGCAGCGGACAGATTCTGGTGGATGGCGTGGATGTGACCCATATGCCGGTAGAGCAGCGGCAGATCGGTATGGTTTTCCAGAGCTATGCCTTGTTCCCCACTATGACGGTATATGAAAATCTTGCGTTTGGCTTGAAGGTGAAGAAGCTTTCAAAGTCAGAGATCGACAAAAAGGTGAGAGATGCAGCGAAGCTCATTGAAATCAAGGAGGAGCAGCTTTCAAGAAATGTCTCCGAGCTTTCCGGCGGACAGCAGCAGAGAGTGGCATTGGCCCGTGCCCTGGTGCTGGAGCCGAAGATTCTCTGCCTGGATGAGCCGCTTTCCAACCTGGACGCCAAGCTTCGTGTGGGGCTCCGCAGCGAGCTGAAGCGTCTGCAGAAGACGCTGGGCATCACCACCCTGTATGTGACTCATGACCAGGAGGAGGCATTGACCCTTTCGGATCGAATTGCGGTATTCAACAACGGTTTTGTGGAGCAGGTAGACACACCCTTCCGGATTTACAATCATTCCGCTTCGGAATTTGTCTGTGACTTCATCGGAGAGATCAATCATCTGGAGAAGCCTCTGCTGTCTCTTATCGGCGGCGGACTGGATCCGGAGAAGAAGGCCTATGTCCGTCTGGAACGGATCAGCTTCGCACCCTCAGAGGGGGCGGTCTGCCTCAGCGGTGTGATTCGTGACTATGATTACAACGGCATCCTGACCAAGTACAGAGTGGAGGTTTCGGGGCAGGAGCTTCGTGTGATACAGGTGAACAACGGTTGTCCCTTCCTGGAGACCGGCAGTGAAGTGAAGCTTTATGTGCAGCCCTCAGATATCATGCAGTTTTAAGGCGGGAGGCTCTTATGAATAAGATACAATCCAATGGAAGCAAAGGGATTCATATTCAGACGCTGCTGCTGAAGCTGGTGCTGGCCTGGCTGATTCTGGCCTTTGTGGTCTATCCGAACTTGAACCTTCTCTATAGCATCTTCTTTCAGGACGGAAGCTTTTCCTCAGATGCGGTACGGAAGGTCTTTAAGTCGGCGCGTGCGCTGAAGAGCTTGAAAAACAGCTTCGTACTGGCATTTACGCTGATTGTGACGGTAAACATTGTGGGTACATTATCGGTGCTGTTCACAGAATACTGGGAGATCAAGGGCGCCGGATGGCTGCGCCTTGCCTATATGAGCTCACTGGTGTACGGCGGCGTGGTGCTTGTATCCGGCTACAAATCTGTCTACGGAGCCAATGGTCTGGTGACGAAGCTTCTGCTGCAGCTGTTCCCCAATATGAATCCCAACTGGTTTGTGGGATACGGTGCAGTGGTCTTCGTCATGACCTTTTCCTGTACACAGAATCACATGATGTTCCTGAAGAATGCCATTCACAGCATTGACTACTACACGGTGGAGGCGGCGAAGAATATGGGGGCTTCCGGTGCCAATATCTTCTTCAACATTGTCTTTCCGGTGCTGAAGCCTACCTTTTTTGCCATTACGATTCTGACCTTCCTGACCGGACTCGGGGCAATGTCGGCACCCCTCATTGTGGGCGGAGAGAACTTTCAGACCATCAACCCCATGATCATTACATTTTCCCGGTCCAATTCCTCCCGGGATGTGGCGGCGCTGCTGGCAATCCTGCTGGGTGCGGCTACCATTCTGCTGCTGGCGGTCTTCAGCCATATCGAAAAGGGCGGAAACTACGTTTCGGTGTCCAAAACCAAGGCAAAGCTGCAGAAGCAGAAGATCAACAATCCGATTTTGAATGTCATTGCACACATCGTTGCTTATGCCATGTTCCTGATCTATCTGATCCCGATGGTGCTGGTGGTGGTCTATTCCTTCTGTGATTCGCTCAGCATCAAAACAGGAGAGCTGAGCCTTTCCTCCTTCACACTGGAGAATTATCGGAAGCTTTTCACCAGTATGGCAGCCTTCAAGCCCTATCTGGTCAGCATCGTGTATTCTTTGCTGGCAGCTCTGCTGGCGGTGACGATTACTGTGATCTGTGCTCGCTTCGTTAAGAAGGCCAAGCGGAAGTATGATGTGGCCTTTGAGTGGGGGATGCTGATTCCCTGGCTGCTGCCCTCCACATTGATTGCGCTGGGGCTCAGCACAACCTACGGCGAGCGTCATGCTATCATTTTTAATCAGGTTCTGGTGGGTACACTGGTGCTGATGCTTATCGGTTATGTGGTGGTGAAGCTGCCGTTTTCTTACCGTATGGTCAAGGCGGCCTTCTTCAGCATCGATGACGATCTGGAGGAAGCAGCCAAGTGTATGGGTGCCGGAACGGTTTATACCATGGCGAAGGTGATCCTTCCGGTTATGATGCCGGCGCTGATGTCTGTGGTGATTCTGAACTTCACCGGCATGCTGTCGGATTATGACCTGTCTGTATTCCTGTACCATCCGCTGTATCAGCCGCTGGGTATCGTCATCAAGGCAGCCTCGGATGAGTCGGCCTCCATTGATGCGAAGGCCATGGGCTTTGTTTATACCGTGGTGCTGATGCTGCTTTCTGCTGTTGCATTGTATTTCGGGCAGGGAGACGGCATGAAGCGTCTGCAGCGCCGGAAGCAGAAGCGCCTGGAGAAAAAGGTGCAGAAGATGATGGCGAGCTGAGACAGGGCGTTGAAAAGTCCGTCGATGCGGTGCTGAAAAGTTTAAATATGAAATAGAACATCCCCCGGATCCTTGCGGATCCGGGGGATGATTTATGCTATCATACTAT
>CAVGIV010000095.1:0-7324 GCA_963629395.1 Paludibacteraceae bacterium
GCGCTTCGCGCCTTGGCCGCCTGCCAATTTCAATCGTGAATTTGCCTGCAAGCAGCCAATTCACGTTGAAATATGGCAGGTGCTAAACAGATATCATTATACCAAAGCAGCCCCTGGAAGTCTGCACTTCCAGGGGCTCGCCGCATCACTGTATTCTTGTGTGTATTGTAACCATTCAGAGCCCCTTTGCAAAATCACTGCTTCGCAGCCTTCCTTTTGCCCCCATGGCTCCTTTACTCCTCCGGCTCCGCCATATCCTCTTCCTGTGCCTTCTGCACATCCTCAAAGGCGGAATACATCGGCTTTATATCCTTGTGATGGAATTTCCGGTCGATGTAGTTTTTTGTAATCTTATGCACTGTTCCGGACAGCGTCAGAACACCGATCAGGTTTGGTATAGCCATGAGTCCGTTGAAGGTATCCGACAGATCCCATGCAAGCTCCAGATTCATTGTGGCGCCCAGGACCACGAACAGCACAAAGACCACCTTGTACACCATGGCTGCCTTCTCGCCGAAGAGGTATTCCACACCCTTTGTGCCGTAGATGCTCCAGCCAAGGACCGTAGAAAAGGCGAACAAAAGGATCGCAATGGCAATGAAGCTGGCACCAAAGTGGCCATAGGTCTGGCTGAAGGCTTCCGCTACCAGCGCTGTTTTCTCCGCGGAGGAAATCATCGCGCCCGTTTCCAGATCCACAACACCGGAGGAAAGGATGGCGAAGGCTGTCAGAGAGCAGACCACAATGGTGTCTGCGAATACTTCAAAGATACCCCACATGCCCTGCATAACCGGTTCCTTGACGTTCGATGTGGAGTGCACCATAACCGAGGAGCCAAGGCCTGCCTCGTTGGAGAACACGCCGCGCTTCATGCCCCAGGTCAATGCTTCCTTTACACCTGCGCCGACAATCCCGCCGCCGATGGCCTTCATGCCAAAGGCACCCTTAAAGATGGAGGCCAGCACTGCAGGGAATGTCCCGATGTGTGTCAGTACTACGAACAGCGCCAGCAGCACATAGGCAATGGCCATGAAGGGAACCAGCTTCTCCGTTACCGAGGCGATGCGCTTAAGGCCTCCCACGACCACCAGACCTGCAATAACCATCAGAACGATTCCGGTCCACAGTGTGGGAACACCAAATGCGTTCTGCATATTCACAGCAATGGAATTCACCTGGCTCATGTTGCCGATGCCGAAGGATGCCACCACGCAGAAAATACTAAACAGCACCGCCAGTACTGTGCCGATTCCCTTGCAGCCCTTTTTCGCACCAAGTCCGTCCCGCAGATAGTACATGGCGCCTCCGGACCACTCTCCGGTGCTGTTGCGCCTGCGGTAATAAATTCCGAGCACGTTCTCGGAATAGTTGGTCATCATGCCAAAAAAGGCAACAATCCACATCCAGAACACGGCTCCCGGTCCGCCGCTTGCAATCGCAGCGGCCACACCTGCGATATTGCCGGTTCCAATGGTGGCAGCCAGTGCCGTGCAAAGGCTCTGAAACTGCGTGATCTGCCGGTCATCCTTGGCTGTATGCGCCGTAACCGACCGGTCCGAAAAAATACCGCCCAGCGTCTTCTTCCACCAGTAGCCAAAGTGAGTCAACTGAAACCAGCCGGTCCGCATCGTCATCCAGATGCCGGTCCCTACCAGCAGGATCAGCATTGGGACACCCCACACAAAGCCGTTGACAATTCCGTTTACTTCCGCGATTTTATCCATACTCTCCCTCTCTCATTTCTGCAAACTCTGAGTGTTCCACACAGAAAGGAAGGCACACCCCACCAAAGGGGCGTGCCTTCCTTGGTACGCTTATCATTCAAAGTCTAACTACATTGAAGTTATGATGCCATATCGACTTTGCTCACGCAAGCATTTTCGCCAGATTCAAAGTTTTTTTCGTCAATCCACGCGCAGGATCAGTGTCAGGATGTGCCTTGCCGCCAGCTCCATCTGCTCTCTTGTGATAAGTCCCTTCCCAAGTGCATCCAGCACACGATCCGGGAAGCCGCAGCCCATCTTCATATCATTACCGGCAGCGCACTCCTTGTAGTGCTCTCCGTAGGTCCACCAGTCGGTGGTTACCATGCCGTCGTATCCCCACTCATCGCGCAGAATTCCCTTGAGCATGTTCCGGTTCTCTGATGCGCGGTGTCCGTTGATCAGGTTGTAGCTGGACATAATGCTCCAGGGCTTTGCCTCTTTCACAATGATCTCGAACTGGCGCAGATAGATCTCCCGGATAGCCCGCTCCGAAACGCGGGAATCGGAATCCTTCCGGTTGGTTTCCTTGTTGTTCAGGGCAAAATGCTTCACCGTTGCAGCAACATTCACGCTCTGAATTCCCTTAACCATACCGGATGCCTGGTGCCCTGCCAGATACGGATCCTCCGAATAGTATTCAAAGTTTCGGCCGCACAGAGGACTTCTGTGAATGTTCACGGCCGGTGTCAGCCACACGCCGATGTTGTTCTCCTTGACTTCCTCTCCGCCGGCCCGGCCAACCGCGTAGGTGGTCTCCGGATCCCAGGTGCAGGCCAGCAGCGTCGAGCACGGGAAAGCGGTTGTCTTCACACCAACCTCCGGCTGAATCCGGAGCCCTGCAGGGCCGTCCGCTGTCATGATGTTCGGAACGCCGTAGTCCGGAAGATTGCCGTAGCCAAAGGTATTGGCAACGCCGGTATTCACCTGCCCGCCAAGGAGCGCAGCCAGGTCCTCATCGGGCAGTGCACGGATGAACTCATCCAGTGACAGCTTCCCCTCCGCCACATCGATCAGCTGGGGAAGGCCGTTTGTTTTGCCCGTCCAGCTAAGATACCCGTGCGGTCTTTGCCGAACCTCCGGCGTGCAGCCGTCCATCTGCTCATAAGGAAGACGCTCCAGGCCATTGGCATTCGGGTCATTCGGCTCACCAAGGGGAAGATTCTCGTAGGTCCCGTCTGCGCGCAGGCGCATGGCCAGCTGTGTCGGTGCCATACGGCTGATCAGGCGGCAGACAATCCGATTGTCCGAGACCTCGTAGTGGTAGGAGAGCTCTTCGGCAGAGTGCACATCCGCCCCCAGGTAAAAGGCATAGCTTCCCTTTTCCAGCACCCAGGCCGATTTGCACACACGGCCCAGATCATCATAGCTGGCAAGATCCCTGGCTCGCACGCGAATCACAATCCGCTGCGTCTCGCCCGGCTGCAGAAGGCGCGTCTTCCGGTAACCGACGAGAACTCTTGCCGGCTTCCCCAGAAGCCCCTGCGGTGCACCTGCATACAGCTGGACAACCTCACGGCCCGCATAATCGCCGGTATTGGTCACGGAAACCGTAACCAATACCTCGTCGCCGCTGTCCGGATCCGGACCGTTTGCAGTCTCAGCCGCGGGATCCGGCTCCCCCTTTACAAGGAGTGCCTTTGCCCCCTCCATAGAAAAGCTCGTATAGGAAAGCCCGTAGCCAAAGGGATAGACCACCTTCTCCGATGCTCCCGGAAGCGTTTCAAAATACCGGTATCCGACATAGATATCCTCGGTATAATCCACGTGATCGCTGGCTTCATGGAACCCTGCTGTGGACGGATAATCCTCCAGGCGTCTTGCAAAGGTGTCGGCCAGCTTGCCGGACGGTGTGCCGATTCCCAGGAGAAGCTCTGCCGCTGCAGTACCGCCCTCCATACCGCCCTGCCAGGCCATCAGAACGCTCCCGATGCGATCATTGCCGGCAAACCAGTCGGATGCCACCATACCGCCGACATTCATGACCACAACCACGCGGTCAAAGGCCTCGGTTGTCTGGCGGATCAGCTCCTCCTCTCCCGGTGTCAGATAGAAGTCACTGCGTTCGAACAGGTGGCCTTGCAGCTCCATCAGCCTCTGATCATCACAGACATTCTCACCCGGTCCGCCCAGCTCTGACTTGCGGTCCCACGCTTCGCCCGAGAAGCGGCTGATGGATACCACGGCTGTATCACAGGTGGCTGCCGCCTTTTTTAAAAGCTCCTCCGGAACCCTTGCCTCGGCGATCATGCCGGGGATTCCGCCGTCCGCGTACTGCTGCGCCACATAATCCCTGTAATACGCAGCCAGCTCCTCGTCCACCTGTACATGCTCCGGGTGCTGCATAAATCCATCGTACAGGTTCCGCACGTACGGAACCGTCACATCGCCGGATCCGCCGCCGCCCTTGACGTAATCAAAGGTACCCTTACCCAAAAGCGCAACCCGGCTTCCCTTCGGTAATGGCAGGATGTGGTCCTTATTTTTCAGAAGAACCATTCCTTCCTTTGCCGCCTCCTTCGAGAGCCGGATATGCTCCCCCGAGGCCGTGACCCGGGTCTTCCCATACAAAGGAAGTCCCGGCAGATACTCTGCTCTTGCCCATTTCTTCATGTGATGCCCCTCCTTTTACATACACATATCCGTTCAGCTGCTGTCCGAGATTTTTACAGAATTTCCGCCCCTTCCGGAATCTGAAACTCACTTTCCTTCACCTGAAACCGTTCCGTATGGATCCGATCCTCCTCCATGAAATCCGAAACGTAATTCAAAAACTCCTGAATCAGAGGACTCAGCCGCTGCTCCTTCGGCCAGACCAGAACGTACTCCACGTACTTGGCCGGTTCCGTGATGACCTTAGACACCACGTGCACGTTCGGTGTATACGTCGTCTGCGGGAAAATGCTGATGCCCACGTTCTGCTCCGTCAGTGCCACTGCGTCGATGTAGTTGGACATCTCGCAGATGATATTCGGCTCCCTGCCGATGCCGTCGAACCACTTTACAATCGCTTCGATGCGCGAGCTCCTGCGCGGAACGATCAGCGGATAATCCGCCAGGTGATTTAGCGTCACATAATCCCCCTCTTCCTTCGCAAGCGGGTGGTCCTTGGGGATCAGCGCAATCCACGGCTCCTTCCCGATTACAATGCTGCCGAGGTGCTCATTGTCGAAGGGATATGCAATGACCGCCAGGTCCGAAAGGCCTCTTGCCAGATGCTCGAGAACATCATCGGAGCTCCCGTTCCACATCTGGTATTTCACCATGGGATATTCCTCGCGGAAGCCCGAAATAAACCGAGACGCAATATAGGGGGCTCGCCCCTCTACCATACCGAGGGATATGGTGCCGGACAGACCGCTCTCCATATGCGCAAGATCCGCCCTTGTCTTGTCCGCCAGTGAGAGCATCTGGTTCGTCCGGTGCAGGAGAAGGCTTCCCGCCTCCGTCAGCTGCAGATGGCGCTTGCCGCGGATGAACAGCTGAACGCCCAGGTCATCCTCCAGCGCCTTGATCTGATTGGACAGCGGCGGCTGGCTCATATTCAGCTTCTGCGCAGCACGCGTAAAGTTCAGCTCCTGTGCCACCACCGAAAAATATTTCAGAGAACGAAAATCCATTTCCTGCCTCCTACTGCCCCAGCACCTGCAGAAGGCTCTGTGCAATATATGCCATTCCTGCATTATTGGGGTGAAGCTTCACGGCATCCTTCGTGCAGGAATGTCCGACTCCGTTGGCATCATAGGCCAGCTCACTCCCAAACACATACGAGGACTGCGTGTTCGTAACATAAGGATCCACACTGATTCCCGACAGATCTACGTAAGACAGTCCATAGGCCTGTACACATTGGAGCTTCGCCGCTGTCTCTACCGCGTCGTTCCAGAAATTCCCGACAATGACAATCCGTGCATTCGGCGCCTTCTGCCGAATATACTGAATCAGAAGCGGAAAATCCTGTGCAAAGCCGGCTGCATCCGGAATCGCGTTTTCCCCCAGCTGGATCGTAACCAGCTCCAGCTCCTCCGACAGATACGGATCCAAAAGATACAGCACGCTGGAGCGCTGCCCGCTCATAATCTCCCAGATGGCATAATTGAGTGCCGCGCTGTTATAGGCCGTCCCGCCGGCCGCGCAGGACGCAGCCAGCGAATTCGACACAATATGGTAATAATCGTATTCCTGTCTCGTGGCTCCCATGCCCATAGCATCCGGCCAATAGCTCTGCCGGGGATGCATGGTGATGCTGTTGCCGATGGCCAGATAATCATAGCCGGCGGACGGAGACCAGCTGCCGCTCGTGATGACAAAGGCCAGATACTGGTGATCCGTTGCAATCAGAACCGGAACCGTTACAGAAACCAGATTTCCTGAGATGACGGTCGGAAGCTTGTAATAAAAGCCGTTTCCGTTGTCCAGAAAGGCCTGCAGGCTTTCCCCTGTGCGAAGCGTCCGCCCGTTCATCGCATTCTTCAGGGTCATATTCACCTGCACAGTCTGGGTCCCGTTCACCAGGGATCCCGCAGGCACCTGAAAATCCAGATTCCAGACGCTGGCCCTCTCCTGTCCTCCCGCCATGCTCATGTAGCGGACATCCTTATCGCTCTCCTGCTCGCCGGCATAATTGATGATCCGGGTGCGGTCGCTGTTAAGGACAGTAAAAAGCCCCTGCTCCACGGTATCTGCCTCCGCATCCGGCAGCAGCTTCACCAGTGCAGACGATTCCGTCGTCTGCGTTGCCTTTGCGCTTGTTTGTCCCGATGTCTGCGATGACGACGTCGTTTTGGAGGTCTGCGTTTTTTTCTTCCTGCTTCTTGCGGCATCGCTGCTCAGCGAAACCGTATTCCCCAGCAGCACTGCCGCAAGAACTCCGGCCAGAATCGCCGTCCCTGCGCAGCGCTTTTTATTCGTATGATCCATTCTGATCCTTTCTGCAATACAAAACAGTGATCCGGGCTGTTATCAACCCGAATCACTGCTGATTTTAATCGATATTCTTATGATATACAAGAATGCCACGGGCTCAGTTCCCGACACCCGTACCCTTTTCCTTGAACTTCAGACGGGACAGTGCTCTTGCCATGGCGGCCTGTGTCATATGATACTCACGCATGCTCTGGTGCTGGCGCATTCTTTCCTGCGCGCGCTCGAGTGCCTCGTGCGCACGGCGCTCATCCAGCTCCTCCCTGGTTTCGCAGGTCTCCACCAGAACCGTGGCACGGTTGTTCGCAAAGACCATGGAGCCGACACCGGCCACCACATTGATCCATGTGCCATCCGGCTTCTTAATGGACAGCTCGCCCTGACTCAGGGCAACAATGGACTGGCAATGGTGTGAGAGGAAGGAAGTTAAGCCGTCCACCGTATTCACAATCAGGCACTGGGCATAGCCTTCATAGAAGATTTTCTCTGCTGCAATGACATGCAGGAAAAACTGCTTGGACTCTGCCATACTACTCCTTTCGTTTTTCCTTCTATGCTGATTACCGTTCGCAGCAACAGCACCTGAAAGATATTTACCGAATTTCCTTCGCCTTCACTGCCACATCATCAATGGTTCC
>CAVGIV010000096.1:0-7170 GCA_963629395.1 Paludibacteraceae bacterium
CTATTCAGCGCCATCACTTTTTGGCCTTAAACCGCTCCGGCACATCCTTCGTGCTGCAGCTGCCGTGCGATGCGCAGCCGCCGCACATGCCACCGCAGCTGCCAATGCCCTTACGCCGGTCCGAGACGATCTTCCAGATGCACAGGCCGCACAGGGCGAGAATTATTCCAAGAACAATGAAGTCAATCATTTGTCCGCTCCTTTCCTATCTGGCATTGCCTTCTGCTGCTTCGTCCTGTCGGTCCTGCGTATCACGGTGGTCCGGCTTTTTGAAAAAGCCGATAACGATACGGATTCCGATAATGAACATAATTGCAAGGATAACTAAGATTATAATATCTGTCTGGTTAATCGGTACATTTATTTTCATTTTATTCCTCTTTCCAAAAAGGGACCCACAGATATAACATCTGCAGGTCCCTCTTTTTATTATAGCTGACGATCAGCGCACATTTGCAAGGACGCTGCTGTACAGTTTTCTCAGATCGGCTGTCGCAAATTCCAGATGTGCCGGCCGGAGGCGCTTACGCCTTGGCAGCCTTGTTCGGATCCCTGCGGAACAGCAGATACAGAACAGCTACCAGCAGAACTCCTGCTACAACGGTCGCTGCGCTGAATGCAACCTGTCCGATGGCTACGCCAACCAGCTGATAGATGATCAGCGTTACGCAGTAAGCTGCGATGTTCTGGAACAGAATGGAGAACCAGAAGAACTTCCGCTCGCCGATTTCCTTCGCCATGGTAGAGATAGCAGCCAGGCACGGTGAATCAAAGCAGTTGAAGCACAGGAAGGAAATGGCTGCGATGCTCGTCGGGAAGAACGCCTGGAATGCATCGTGCATGGAAACCTCGTACTCCTCGATCTCTTCGCCAAGAGAGGACAGAAGAGACATGGTAGAAACGATACCCTCCTTTGCAACAAAGCCGGACAAGGAGGAAGCAACTGCCTGCCAGGTGCCAAAGCCCAGAGGAGCAAAAATCGGAGCAAGAACGCCGCCGATGGAAGCCAGCAGAGAATCTGCGGAATCAACCAGGCCGAAGGTTCCGTCTACGACGCCGAAGCTGCCGAGGAACCACATTACTGCGCAGCACAGGAACAGGATGGTTCCTGCCTTCTTAATGAATGCCCATACACGCTCCCATACGTGAAGGAGAATACCCTTCAGGGAAGGAAGGTGATAAGCCGGAAGCTCCATAACGAACGGTACCGGATCCCCGGCGAAGAACTTTGTCTTCTTAAGGATGATGCAGTAGATGATAACCAGTGCAATGCCTGCAAAATACATGCAGGGAGCCATCCACCATGCGCCGCCCATCAGATAGCCGGCGATCAGCGCGATAACCGGGAGCTTGGCACCGCAGGGGATCATCGTTGTGGTGATCATGGTCATCCGGCGGTCCTTCTCGGACTCAATGGTACGAGTGGACATGATGCCGGGTACGCCGCAGCCGGAGGAAATCAGGAACGGAATGAAGCTCTTTCCGGAAAGTCCGAACTTACGGAAGATACGGTCCATGATGAAGGCAACACGTGCCATGTATCCAACGTCCTCCAGGAAGCTCAGGAACAGGAAGACAATGGCCATCTGCGGAACGAATCCGATCGGTGCTGCAATACCGCCGATGATGCCGTCAACCACAAGCGAGATCAGCCAGTCCGATGCGCCGGCATTGGTCAGGAGAGTCTCTACACCGGGCTGAATCCATTCACCGAACAGTGTATCGTTCGTCCAGTCGGTAAGCACGCCGCCGAGGGTGCTGACAGACACATAGTAAACCAGGAACATAACTGCGGCAAAAATAGGAAGCGCCAGCCATCTGTTGGTAACGATACGGTCTACCTTATCGGAGGTGGTCAGAGCGCCGGGCTGCTTGCCCTTCTTAACCGTCTTCTTAATCAGGTCGGTGATGTAGGTGTATCTCTGGTTGGTGATGATGGATTCTGCATCATCATCCATTTCCTTCTCACAATCCTTGATGTGCTCTTCCATGTGGCTCATCAGCGAGGAATCGATGGAAAGCTTCTCCAGAGCCTTGGTATCACGCTCAAAGATCTTGATCGAGAACCAGCGAAGCTCCTGAGGATCTACGATATTCTGAATGGACTCCTCGATGTGTGCGATGGCATGCTCTACGCTGCCGGTAAAGACATGAGGAAGCTCCTCCTTCTTGCCCGCCTTTGCAGCCTCGATGCAGAGATTTGCCGCATCCATCGTGTGCTCGTTCTTAAGAGCGGAGATCTCGATAACCTTGCAGCCAAGCTCCTCACCCAGCTTCTTGATATCGATGCTGTCGCCGTTCTTGCGAACCAGATCCATCATGTTGATGGCGATGACAACCGGAATACCGATCTCCACCAGCTGTGTGGTCAGGTACAGATTACGCTCAATGTTCGTGCCGTCCACAATGTTCAGAATTGCATCCGGCTTCTCGTTTACGAGATAGTTACGGGTAACAACCTCTTCCAGTGTGTACGGGCTCAGAGAATAGATACCCGGAAGGTCCTGAATCACAACATCCTTGTGGTCCTTGAGACGTCCTTCCTTTTTCTCTACGGTAACGCCCGGCCAGTTACCAACGTACTGGTTGCTGCCGGTCAGGTTATTAAACAGGGTAGTCTTACCGCAGTTCGGATTACCTGCCAATGCGATTTTAATTTCCATTTGCTGCTCCTTCTTTTTCTGTTTCTGTTCAGCACCTGCCACATTTCAACGTGAATTGACTGCTTGCAGGCATATTCACGATTGAAATTGGCAGGCAGCCAAGGCGCGAAGCGCCTCTGGCCAGCCATATCGAGGATTTGCGAATGCGAGGAGAAATTCGCGTATGCGATTTCTCCGATGCACGGAGTGTATTGTCGGCGTTGCCGACAATCACTCCAAGATAGGAGAAAATGCCATCGGGCATTTTCGAGTATCAAATTCGAGATGGGTGCTGAATAATACTACTACCTCAAATGTGTTCGATGCTCAGGCCATCTCCAGAATGTCTGCATCCTCTTTCCGGAGTGAGAGCTCGTAGCCGCGCACGGTAACCTCAACCGGATCTCCCAGCGGAGCCACCTTGCGGACATAAATCTCTGTTCCCTTGGTAATTCCCATGTCCATAATGCGTCTTTTCAGTGCACCCTCGCCATGAATCCTGACGACGGTTGCTGTCTGTCCGACCGCAACATCCCGAAGTGTCTTCATTCTCAATCCTCCTCATTTTCTGCGGTTGCCCGCATGTAACACATGTAACAATAGAACAGATTCGTTCCGAATCTGTTATCTACCGTGCATTCCGATGTCTCCTAGTTGATCATGATCTTGGAAGCCATCTCCGACGTAATCGCAAGTCTGGATTCCTTAAGATTCACTATAATGTTGCCGTCTCCGCCCGCAGCAATGATCTCTACCTGCGTGCCGACAACGAATCCCAAATCCTCCAGATGCTTTTTAGCCTCTACGCTGCCGCCGATTCTGGCTACCAGAACCTTGTCTCCTGTCTTTGCAAACGCCAATGGCATCATGGCTGTAGTCTCCTTCCTGATCCCCAGCTGCAGGAAGTTATCCCATCTTTACAAGGAAAAGCCTCGTGCACCAAATGTTATAAATATTTAATCCTAATTAGTTCATCTTAACTAACGCGTCCCACAGTTTACGCTCGCCGAATAGGTTTGTCAACTACTGCGCTGTAATTCACTGCGAAAATCCTACAGACGCGCAGGTATAAAGGATTTAAATGCCTGCCAGGCGGTTTTCCCTACAATTCCTGTATGATATCAACAATTATTGTCTGTCTGTTAATTGACACATACTTGTTCTGTGTTAAACTTAGAAAATGCTGATTTTATCAGCATTTTCTAAGCTGCCTTCGGCGGATCGCACGGATTTGCAGCGTATTTACCCTTATGAGGAGGTATTATTATGAATAAGAAATTTGGTATCAAAGAAGTGGTTGCCATCGGTATCGGCACAGCACTGTTCGTTGTTCTGACCGAGGTGCAGATCCCGATCGGCATTCCGAACACATCCCTTCAGCCCAGAATGGCTGTACTGGCTTTCCTGTCTGCCGTGTTCGGACCTCTGGTGGGCGCGATCATCGGACTTCTCGGACATGCACTCGGTGATGCTCTTTTCTATGGCTCTGTATGGTGGAGCTGGGTATTCCCGGAGGCTGTTGTAGGCATTGCCGTCGGCGCCTTTGCCAAAAAGTTTGCTGTTCGTGAGGGCGGTTTTGATAAGAAGAACATCATCTTCTTTAACGTCGTACAGATCGTTGCCAATGCAGTTGCATGGATTCTGGTTGCTCCGATTCTGGACATTGTAGTCTATGCCGAGCCTGCTCGTAAGGTATTCCTGCAGGGCGCATTCGCCTTCCTCGGCGACATTATCATCATCGGTGTTCTGGGTTCTCTCCTTCTGGTTGGTTACTCCAAGGTTGCCGGCAAGTCCTCCAGCCTTTCCAAGGAAGACTGATCTGCTACATTTCACTAATTCGCTTTTGTTAAAGCAGTCGGCTGCATGCCGGCTGCTTTTTTCGTGGTATAATGGCCATGTTTGTCAGACAACCAGTAAACCATTTACCCACGGAGAAGCCATGGCTACCATAACGGATTCAGCATCATCCCGGGAGGATCGGAAACCGATCATTGAGTTTCATAATTTTTCCTTCCGCTACCGTACACAGAAAGAAAATTCCCTAAACGATATCAATCTGAAGATATATCCCGGAGAGAAAATACTGATTGCAGGCCCTTCCGGGTCCGGCAAATCCACGCTCGCACACTGCATCAATGCACTGATTCCCTGCTCCTTCTCCGGAGAAGCCAAGGGGACTCTGCAGGTGGCCGGACTGACTCCGTCTGAGGCCGGAGTCTTTGGAATGTCCAAAAAGGTCGGCACCGTTCTGCAGGATACGGACGGACAGTTCATCGGTCTTACCGTTGCAGAGGATCTGGCCTTTGCCCTTGAAAATGATGCGGTGCCGCAGGACGAAATACATCAAAAGGTGGATGCCGTCGCTGACGAGCTTCGTTTGAAGCAGCTCCTGCATCACGCTCCCGGCGAGCTTTCCGGCGGTCAGAAGCAGCGTGTCTCCATGGGCGGCGTTATGGTGGATGACGTGCAGATTCTCCTGTTCGATGAGCCTCTGGCCAACCTCGATCCGGCCACCGGCCAGAAAACCATCGCCTTGATCGACAATATTCTCCGGCAGCGCGACCTCACCGTGCTGATCATTGAGCACCGCCTCGAGGACGTACTCTACCGGGATGTTGATCGGATTATCCTGGTAAACGACGGACGCATCATTGCCGACCAGACACCGGACGAACTTCTGTGTACGGATCTTCTGTCCCAGCAGGGCATCCGCGAGCCGCTTTACATCGCCGCTCTGAAATATGCAGGCTGCCAGCTGCAGCCAAGTGACCATCCCATGCATGTAGGCACCATGGAGCTTGACCGCTTCCGCCTAAGTCTCCAGAACTGGTTTCATGCTGAGCCCATTCCGCAGAAGGAGAATACCAATCCGGCTGCTCTGGAGGTCCGCGATCTTTCCTTCTCCTACTCAGCCGGCGAGCCTGTGCTCAGGAACGTATCCCTGCGTATTAAAAAGGGAGAAATGGTCTCCATTGTCGGCCGGAACGGTGCCGGGAAATCCACGCTCTCTTCCCTGATCTGCGGCTTCCACACGCCGGACTCCGGTCAGATCTTATTGAACAGCAGCGACATCGCGCCCCTCTCCATCAAGGAGCGTGGCGAGCAGATCGGCTTTGTCATGCAAAGCCCCAACCAGATGATCAGCAAGCCAATGATCCGCGAAGAGGTAGGACTGGGACTTGCTGTCCGCGGCGTCGCACCGGAGGAAATCAATCAGCGTGTCGACGAAACGCTGAAGATCTGCGGTCTCTATCCATTCCGGAACTGGCCTGTAAATGCGCTGAGCTTTGGCCAGAAAAAGAGAGTAACCATCGCCTCCATCCTCATTATGAATCCGCAGATTCTGATTCTGGATGAACCGACAGCCGGACAGGATTACGCCCACTACACGGAGATTATGGAGTTTCTCCGCCGCATCAACCGTGAGCTCGGCATTACCATCCTGATGATCACGCACGACATGCATCTGATGCTGGAGTACACCGACAGAGCCCTCGTTCTTGCAGACGGACGGCTGATTGCAGACGACACTCCTTCTAAAATCCTTACGGATCAGGATATCTGCAGACAGGCGGATCTGAAGGCCACCTCTTTGTATTATCTGGCAACACGCTGCCAGATAGAGGACCCCTCTGCCTTCTGTGAGCGATTCATCAGCTATGAGCATTCCTGCCGAGAAACCCAGAAGGAGGCCGATTAATGTCCCGTATACTCTCCTACGAAAAAAACGACACCTGGATCCACCAGCTTTCCGGTGTAACAAAGCTCCTCTTTTTCCTGCTGTGGTGCACCGTAAGTGCCATAACCTATGACACACGGATTCTATTGTCCATGGTGCTCGTCAGCCTCATTGTCTTCAAAATGGCAAAGGTTCGCTGGCGGCAGGTTGGTTCTGTTTTTCGCTTTATCATGATCTTTATGGTGCTGAATCTGGCTGCTATTTTCCTGTTCGCGCCGTTCCAGGGCTGCGAAATCTACGGCTCCCGCACCGTAATCACCCATCTGTTTGCAGGATATGATCTGACTCGCGAGGAGCTGTTCTATCTCTTCAATGTGATGGTTAAATATTTCACCATTACACCGGCGATCTTCACCTTCATGATCACCACCGATCCCAGTGAATTCGCTGCCTCACTGAACGGAATCGGCATCAGCTATAACATCGCCTATTCGGTGGCCATCGCTCTTCGCTACATCCCGGATGTGCAGGATGAATTCCACCGGATTCAGAATGCGCAGCAGGCCAGAGGCATTGATATGAGCGGCAAGGCCAGGCTCCTCGAACGCATAAAGCGGACCTCCAGCATCATCTTCCCGCTTCTGTTCTCCACCATGAACCGCATCGATGTGGTGTCGAATGCCATGGAGCTGCGCGGCTTTGGCAAGAAGAAAAAGCGAACCTGGTATATGGCGAAAAAGCTGACCGTTTCGGATTATCTGGTTCTGGCCGTCGTTCTTGCGTTCTCTGTCTGGGCGATCTGGTTCACCTTCCGTGACGGTTCGAGATTTTATAACCCGTTTGTTTCTG
>CAVGIV010000097.1:0-1805 GCA_963629395.1 Paludibacteraceae bacterium
TAGCGGGCTTATAGCCCGCACCTCGAACCACCCGTTTTACGGGTGGGGGCGTTTTATGTAAAATAGATATTTGGCGGAGAAGCTGTGGAAATATCATCATATCAGTGGCGATGTATTCAAAAAAACACATTGTCAGTGTTTGGAAACTTAAAATCATGTGAAAGCGTAATGATTTTGATGTTGAAAGACATGTGGGGGGGTGCTACAATTCTCGTATTAACGTAGACTAAGTTATATGATCTATGTTTAACAATGCAGAAAAGGACAGAATCAGGGATGCAGTTTATACCACCGGAGATGAATAAACAGGGTTTCGCGGATATTCACTGCCACATTCTTCCGGGAATCGATGACGGCTCCAGGAATCTGCGGGAGTCCCGCCGGTTGCTCCGCTTCGCCTATGCCCAGGGATTTCGTACCTTCGTGGCGACCCCGCACTACCGCAGAACGCATGAAAATGCGGACGTGGAGGCATTGACGCAGGAGCTGCTGGAGGAGGCACGGCTGCACTGGCCGGACATCGACATCTATCCGGGACATGAGGGCTACTGGCATGAGGAGTTTCCGGCGCGGATCCGGAACGGTCAGGCCAGACATCTCGCAAACAGCAGCTATCTCCTGTGCGAGTTCAATCCGGCGGCAGAGTACCGGGAAATCGGGAGAGGACTGCGCGCCATCTCCGAGGCAGGCTGTACACCGGTGCTGGCGCACCTCGAACGCTATCCGGCGCTTCGGGAAGGCAGGCGGCTCCGGGAGCTGAAGGACAACGGGATCGTTCTGCAGATGAATTACGAAGCGCTTGCCGGCGGCGGATTTTTTGATCAGAATGAACGCTGGTGTCGGAGGCAGCTGAAGGAGGGGCTGGTAGATCTGCTGGGCACGGACATGCACCGCATGGATTTCCGGCCGCCGAACACGGAGGCCGCCCAGGCATGGCTTCGGAAGAATGTTTCCGAAGAACACATGGATATTTTGACCCGCAGGAACGCCCTGCATATCATACGAAACGAAGAAACAGAGTAAGGAAGACGGAAGAGTTTACATGGCAGTTAAGAAAACAGACAACAAAAAGGTTCAGGGCAGGGGCAGCAATACCTACGTGACCATTGATTTACTGGAGCTATTTCAGGAATGTCGAAAGCATTTGCTTTCTATTATTTTGTGTATTGCGATTTTCGGCGGCGCAGCCGGGGCCTTCTCCAAGTATGTGATGATTCCCCAGTACAGCTCTTCCGCCATGATGTATATCCTGTCGAAGGAGACCACGCTGACGAGCCTTGCAGATCTCCAGATCGGTGCTCAGCTCACCAATGACTATCAGGTCATCGTGAAGAGCCGGCCGGTGCTGCAGGATGTGATCCAACGGCTGAACTTGAATCAGACCTATGAGCAGCTCAACAGCCGACTCACCATCGCGAACCCCAGCAATACCAGAATCCTCACCATCAGCATCGAGGATGCGGATGCGAAGCTCGCGAAGGACATCGTGGATACCGTAGCCAAGGTATCCTCTGATTATATCGCAGACACCATGGAGATGGTGCCGCCCAAGATCATTGAGGAGGGCACCGTGGCCACCCAGAAGAGCAGTCCCAGTGTGGCGAAGAACACCGTATTGGGCGCACTGCTCGGTGCCGTGTTTATGTGCGGCATCATCACCATTCGTTATGTGATGAACGACACCATCGCCACCACAGACGATGTTGAGCAGTACCTGGGCATCTCCGTACTGGCCTCTGTACCCGTCAGAAAGTACAGCGGCAAGGATAGCGGCGCGGACAACGGCGTCAAGCACAAGAAGAGCA
>CAVGIV010000097.1:2207-7084 GCA_963629395.1 Paludibacteraceae bacterium
TTCGCCGGGCCCTTCAGCCCGAACCCCTCTGAGCTTCTGGAGGATCCGCTGTTTGACAGCTTTGTGAATGCGCTGCGGCAGCGTTTTGACTACATCTTTATCGATACCCCGCCGGCATCGGCCCTGGCAGACAGTGCCATCGTGGCCCGGCGCTGCGACGGTGCCGTCCTCGTTATCGAGAGCGGTGCCATCAGCTACCGCCTGGAGCAGCAGGTGATTCGGAATCTGGAGACCTCCGGTGTCCGGATCCTGGGTGCGGTCCTCAACAAGGTGGATCCGAAGTCCGAGTCCTTCTACGGCAAGTATGGGAAGTACGGAAAATACGGTAAGTATGGGAAGTACGGACAGTATGGTTATGGTGCAGATGAGACGAAGGACAAGGCTTAACCTGCTGGCCCTGGCGCTGAGCCTGGGGCTTACGGGCTGCGGCGCAGCTGCCGAAACCACTTCCGCAGCCGCTTCGGATAATGTCGGCGCTTCGCAGGAAAGCAGTGAGGCCGCAGAAGAAGCGAGCTCGGCTTACCCGGATTTCTCGCAGAGTTCTGTCGAGTGGCAGGGAAAGCATTACCGCAGGAATACCTATGTAAAACCTATCCTGCTGCTGGGCATCGACAATGCGGGCTCCATGCAGGAAAAGAAGGAATACGGCTATGCCGGACAGTGCGACGCGGTCTTCCTTCTCGCGCAGGATACGGCACGGAACACGGTGAAGCTGCTGCTGATCCCGCGGGATACCATGACGGAGGTGCTGGAGGAAAATCCCAATACCGGCGTCATCGAGCCCTATACGGATCACCTGAGCCTGTCCTACTGCTTCGGCGACGGACGGGAGGAAAGCTGTGAAAACACACGCTATTCCGTACAGAAGCTGCTCATGAACCTGGAAATCAATGACTACATGGCGATCGACACCACAGTGATTTCCGCGTTAAATGATGCGGTGGACGGCGTCACGGTTACCGTTCCCACGGAGGGCATGGAAAGTGCAGATCCTGCCTTTGTCTACGGCGAGACGGTTACGCTTCATGGTACGCAGGCAGAGAGATTTGTCCGCTACCGGGATTGTGCGGTGGACAACTCGGCGCTGAACCGCAGTCAGCAGCACCGGCAGTATATCGCCGGCTTCTTCCAAGCGCTGAAGACGAAGTCCGCGAAGGACAGCGGCATCATCACGAAGCTCTACGATCAGATGCAGGACTATATGATCACCAATATGCAGAAGGAGAGCTATCTCAAAGCGGCTCTGGATGTCCTGCAGCAGGGCACGATAGACGACAGCAACATGCTGACACTGCCGGGCTACGGCACGGCCACAGATACCTATGACGAATACTACGCCGAAACCGACAGTATTCCGAATATCCTTCTTGATATGTTCTATCGGGAGGCACAGTAAGGGTATAATACCTCACATTTCGTGAGTTATTATAAATCTAGGAAAAGGAGAGAAAAACCAATGAAGAAACTTGTGAAAACACTCATCATCGCAGGTGCGGTATCCATGGTATCCATGAACGCATTTGCAGCTCCGTCTGGAAGCGGTGCAGGATCCAGCTCATCACACAGCAGCTCAAGCAGCACAACCAGCACAAGCAACGCAACAGGCGTAACAGTATCCAAGACACTGTCAAACGGCCAGAGCGTTACTGTGGTTGGCGCTAGCACTGATGCCAGCGGCAACGTGACCTCCGGTCTCGTGGCCAACAGCAGCAACGGCGTCAGCGCAGCTGTCGGCGGTGCCAAGAGAGCAGGTCTTCCTGCCGCTGTCACCACCACACTGAATGACATCGATGCAGGTAAGCTTACTTCTGTACCCGCAGAGGCAGTCGCTGCCGTATCCGGCAAGCAGGTTCTCGCACAGACCGTGGCTCTGGTGCACATCACAGCCCCGACTGAGCAGAAGCTTATCATGGCGAAGAGCAAGATCCCGGCATCCGGCGTTGTACTGGTTCTGTACTATGACAACACCACAGGCCGTTTCTCTGTGCTCACTGCTACAGTGGATGCAGCAACGGGCGTTGTGACATTCACAGCACCGGCTGACGGAACTGCCGCAATCATCGGCTGATCGGTGACGGAGGAGAGTTGTATGATCTGATACAGCCCTCGTGTCGCCCGTTTTTTCTGGGGGGGGGTGACAGCTTGTCTGTCATCCCCCTCTCACAGCGTAAACCCTCGAAATGAGGAGACGCTGCAACAAGTAAGAGTTTGAAGGGAAGAGAGTATTGTGAGTTTTTTGACACATGGCAGGAAACGAAAGAGAAGTGTCCGCTGGACACTGGTTTTCTATGATGCAGCGATTCTGGGGATATCTGTATTTCTGATGCTGGTGCTGTATCGCGGAAATGAAGGCCTGACAGCCGCTGGTGTGATGTATCAGACGGTGCTGGCCTTTGTCTGTGTCTTTCTGGTACGGCTTTTTGGAAATGTCTACGGACAGATCTGGCGATACGGCGGCATTCAGTGCTACATTCGCCTGATGTGTGCAGATGCTGTCGGCTTCTGGGTGTACTGCCTGACGGAGCTGATGCTTCTGTCTGAGAAAATTACCTTTGCAAGGATGCTTTGCCTCTGCTGCCTGAATCTGCTGGGGGCGCTGGTGATTCGTATGTTTTACCGCTACGCCTATAAGTGCGGCAATCAGGAAACCCTGCAGGGCAGACTTCTGACATGGATTCTGCATCTCCTTTCCGGGGTAGAGCCTCAGAATGAGAAGGAGATCCAGAAAATAAAAGTGGCAATTATCGGTGCCGGCAGCGTAGGGGTGTCCCTCGCGGACGAGCTCCTGAACAACAGTGAGTCCTCCTACGTGCCTAAGTGCTTTATTGATATAGATGAGAAGAAGATCGGTCGTCAGATTCGCGGACTCTCCGTGTATTCTGAGGGCGAGGCTGCCGTGAAGCAGCTGAATGAGTACGGCGTACAGGAAATCATCTTCGCCATCCATTCCATTGACGTGGATCGGAAGAAGAAGCTGTATGACTATTACAAGGAAGCCGGCTACAAGCTGAAGGTCTATGACTTCCCCACCGTCTATGCGGCAGGTGCGAAGCGTCACCTCCGTGAATTCGATGCCGAGGAGCTCCTCTTCCGGAAGCCCCTGGTGGTGGCCGACGAGAGAACCAATGCCTATTACAAGGACAAGGTGATCCTCATCACCGGCGGCGGTGGCTCCATCGGCTCTGAGCTCTGCCGACAGCTCGCGAAGATGCGTCCGAAGAAGATCATCATTCTGGACATTTATGAGAACGGTGCCTACGATGTGCAGCAGGAGCTGAAGATTTCCTACGGCAATGCACTGGATCTGCAGATTGAGATCTGCTCCATCACCCATAAGAAGGCGCTGGAGCGGGTATTCTATAAGTATCGCCCCCAGATCATCATCAACGCGGCAGCCCACAAGCATGTGCCCCTCATGGAGCATAACTGCGTGGAAGCCATTTATAACAATGTCTTCGGCACGAAAAATCTGGTGGAGCTCTGTGAGGCCTATAAGGCCGAGCGCTTTATGATGGTGTCCACCGACAAGGCAGTGAATCCCACCAATGTTATGGGCGCTACCAAGCGGATGTGCGAGATGATCGTTCAGTCCGCCAGCAGCGGCGGCTGCGTGAAGTACAGCGCTACCCGCTTCGGCAATGTCTTAGGCTCTGCCGGCTCCGTGATCCCGCTCTTCAAGCGCCAGATCGCAAACGGCGGTCCCGTCACCGTCACCGACAAGCGGATCATCCGCTACTTCATGTCCATTCCGGAGGCCGCCCAGCTCGTGCTTCAGAGCGGCGCTATGGCGAAGAACGGTGAGCTCTTCGTCCTCGATATGGGACAGCCCGTGAAGATCTATGACCTCGCAAAGAACATGATCCGCCTTTCCGGCGTACAGGGCGTCGAAATCATCGAAACCGGCCTCCGTCCCGGCGAGAAGCTCTATGAGGAGCTGCTGGTGCGCACCGAAGAGCTGGACAAGACCGAGAACGACCTGATCTTTATCGAACGAGATACACCGCTTCCCGAAGCGGAAATCGACAGGAAGCTGGCCATTCTCCAAAAGGCCTGCGACACCGGCGATGACGACATTGCCCGTGAGGCACTCCGCAAGGCAGTGCCCAGCTTCCAGAAGCCGGAGGACGCGAACAAAGAAAAGACCATCCAGGCGAAGGGCGTCAAGCTCGACGCAAGGGAGGAAAGAGAAGAGATGGTGGGGTGAAAGAATAACGAAATAAGTGAGAAAATACCTGCATACTCTGGTATAATGAAAAGATAACGATTGATAGAGTGTGAGAGGAGAGGAATATTATATGCTTCATATAAGGTTTGGAAAAATAAAAGATGTTGTGTACAACACCTCTCTGTTTTTCAAGCATCAATATGACCCCAAATGGCTTGAAGATGAAGAAGTTCAGCAAATGATTGCCGATATCGACAAGTCAAAGGTTCTTGGCAGTCACGCGATTGAAAGTCCTGTCATGGGCATTATTCCTCCGACCTCTCTTTCCGGCGGAGTAAAGACCTTGATTTTGATCAAGGAAATGCCTGAGCAATTATTTAATGCATCAAATTGCGGAGATAATTGTGCCGGTTGGCTTCTGCGAATCGGTGAGGAACAGGATGTTACCGTGAATCTAAGACATATTATGGATTTTGGAGATAAACCTTTTGAAATCCATGTTGTGAACACGGATCAGATTGTGCGGGACATGGACAGTCTTGCTCGTATAGCAGGGAGGTTCGTGTAGGTATGAAAGGCATTTATCATGTTATCGTCCAGAATCGGTATCTGAAATATGAATTTGATGTCAGACGAAACCTGACCATTGTTCAGGGAAACAGTGCAACCGGGAAAACGACTCTTGTTGAGATGATACGGGAGTCACATCTTG
>CAVGIV010000098.1:0-6755 GCA_963629395.1 Paludibacteraceae bacterium
AAAGCCTCTCCGCGTTCTCGCGGCGGGGCTTTTTCTGTGTCTTGTCATGTATTGCGGAGTTTGTTATAATAACTCAGATTATGTACACACGCCGCAGGGCAGAAAGGCAGCAGAAGCGAAGATGAATGCGGAACCCATGAAGTATTCGGTCCTGATGCCGGTATATGAGAAGGAAGATCCGAACTATCTTCATCAGGCGGCGATCAGTATGCTGGAACAGACGGCGGCACCGGATGAATTTGTGCTGGTGTGTGACGGTCCGCTGACAGCAGCGCTGGATGCGGAAATCGAAGCTTTGACGCAGCGCTGGCAGCAGCTGATGCACGTTGTGCGGCTGCCGGAGCGAGGCGGCATCGCGAAAGCCCTGGCCATTGGCGTGAAGGCATGTCAGAACGAGTGGATTGCCCGTATGGACAGCGACGACATCGCCGCGCCGGACCGCTGCGAGAAGCAGTTGTCCCTATTTGAAAAGGACAGAGATTCTGCGCATACGCTGGCGCTCGCGAGCGGCGCGATTGCAGAATTTGACCATGACAGCGTTACGGGTATCCGTTCCCTGCCATGCAAATATGAAGAAATCCTGGATTTTGCGCGGAAGCGGAATCCGATGAACCATATGGCCGTTATGCTGCGGCGATCGGCTGTGCTTGCTGTCGGGAATTATCGCCCGATCCGCGGCGCAGAGGATTATGAGCTGTGGGTGCGCCTGCTGCAGGCAGGATACCGGGCAGAGAATCTGCCGGATGTTCTGGTCTATGCGCGGACGGACAACGGCATGATTGCCCGCCGGGGCGGTCTTGCCTATGTGCGTGCCGCACTGCAGCTGCAGCGGCAGTTCTATCAGAGCGGCTTCCTGCGCTTTGACCGGTACCTGAAAAATTGTGCGGTGCGCCTTGCCGCCGGTCTGATGCCGGAAACACTCCGGCATATGCTGTATCAGAAAAAGCTGCGTGCCAAGACGACAGTGCAGAACCGCTTGCCGGACGGCATTTTACAAGAAGCGGAAAAGATGAAAGAGGAGAAATTTTGAGACAATTTGAGCCATTAAAGAGACTGTTCCGTTTGCTGGGTGCATTGATTCTGCTTGGCGTAGAGACAGGCTTTTATGGATACGTCTGGAACAATTATTACAATAAGTGGATGGAATTTCCGTTCTGGCGGAAGGGAAACTGGCTGATGGTGGCACTGTATGCCGGCCTTTTGTGCTTTTTCCTCTTCGCCTACGGCGGCTTCAAAGTCGGATACCTGAAAAAGGGAAATCTGCTCTGCTCCCAGGGGCTCTCGCTTGTTCTTCTGAACGTGATTACCTATATCCAGATTTCACTGCTGGACAAGAAATTCCATAACCCCGGTATTCTGGGGATAATGACGGTGGCGCAGGTTCTGGCGGCCATTGCCTGGACCTTCTTATTTCAACGCATGTATCGGCTCCTGTTCCCGCCGCGGCGTATGCTGCTGGTCTACGGAGATCGCCCGACCTTCCATCTGATGGAGAAGATTGACTCCCGGGAGGACAAATACTTCCTGGAGGGTGCGCTGCATATCCGGGCAGGCCTGGACAAGATCCTGGAGGCGGCGAAGAAATACGATGCGCTGATCATCGGTGACATCCCGGCAAAGGAAAGAAACGCGCTGCTCAAAAAGTGCTTCGAAAAGGACATCCGTACCTATGCGGTGCCGAAGCTTTCGGACATTCTGATCCGCACCTCCCAGGAGCTGGACATCTTTGATGCCCCGCTGCTGCTGTCGCGGAACGACGGCATTTCCGAAATACAGCGTATCATCAAACGGGCGATGGACCTCATTTTTTCGAGTGTCGGCATTGTCCTGCTGTCTCCCTTTTTCCTGCTGGTGTCTGCATCCATTTATCTGACAGACCGGGGCCCGGTGTTTTATAAGCAGACCCGTCTCACCGAAGGCGGGAAGGAGTTTCAGATCTGCAAATTCCGCACGATGATTCAGAACGCGGAGGCGAAAACCGGTGCCAGACTCGCGTCGGAAAACGATGACCGTATCCTGCCGGTGGGGCATTTCCTGCGGCGAACCCGTCTGGATGAGCTGCCGCAGCTTTTCAACATCTGGAAGGGCGAAATGTCGATCGTCGGACCGCGTCCGGAGCGCCCGGAGCTGGCCGCCGAGATCGAAGCCGAGATTCCGGAGTTCTGCTATCGTCTGAAAATGAAGGCGGGCCTGACCGGCTATGCCCAGGTCTACGGAAAATACAACACGACATCCTATGACAAGCTGAAGCTGGATCTGACTTATATCCGGAACTATTCGTTGCTTCTGGATCTCAAGCTGATTCTGATGACACCGAAGATCATGATGCTCAAGGAAAGTACGGAAGGAGTGGCGGACAATGGAAAAGCTTCTGACAGTCGTCATCCCGGCGTATAATGCCGAAGCCTATCTCTCCTATGCCCTGGATTCGCTCTGCGGCACCGGGGAGAACGGGAAGCTCGAAATCCTGGTGGTGGACGATGGCTCCAAGGACGGCACGGGAGCGCTGGCTGACCGTTATGCATTGCGGTATCCGGAAGCCGTCCGCGTGATTCACAAGGAAAACGGCGGACACGGCTCCGGCATCAATTGCGGCATCCGGGAAGCCAAGGGCCGCTATTTCAAGGTAGTGGATGCCGATGACTGGGTCGATACAGAGGCCTTTTCGCATCTCTTAAAGGCACTGGAGGGTACGAACGACGACGCTGTTGTCAGCGGCTTTTACTGGCGCTTTGACAACGGAAGCCGAGATCCGGCAACATTTTCCCGGAAGGCAGAGATGCAGGAGCCGTTCTCCGGCGTGGTCTACGGGAAATCCTATGTCTTTGATGACATCGCGGATCGGGTGTATATGAAGATGCACGGCATCACCTGGAGAACTGAGATCCTGAAGCAGCTGCCGCTTCGTATCGATGAGCATTGCTATTATGTGGATACGGAATACATCCTGTATCCGATCCCCTGGATTGAAACCGTGCGCTTTCTGCCGGACTTCGTTTACCAGTACCGGATCGGCCGGGCGGGACAGAGCGTCAGTCCGGAAAAAATGGCACAGAACAAGAACAATTATGACCGGGTGCTGGATTCGCTTTTCGCGTTTTATCAGAAATGCCGGGACGAAGACATTGGCTGCAGTCCGGCGAAGCGCCGCTATATCGAGAGCGGCATTGCGCGGGTGGCCGCCGGCAGAGTCAAGATCCTACTGAGCCTTCCGGCAGACCGGCAGGTGCAGAAGCAGCTGCTCCGCCTTGACCGGGAGCTGCTGGAAAAGTATCCCGGTATTTACCATGCCAATCGCAACAAGGCAGTGAAGGCACTCCGCCTGAGCCGGTACCGGCTGTATCGGCCGGCGGTTTGGGCGTTGGGGAAGATGAATAGGAGCTTTTAAGATGAGCGGTGTGAAGATCGTATCGTTTATTATACCATCATATAATGTGGAGAAATATCTGGATGTCTGTCTTAAGTCCTTCCTGAATCCGGAGGTGCTGGAGCAGATTGAAGTGATTGTCGTAGATGATGGCTCTAACGATCAGACGGCGCAAATTGCACGAAGCTATGTGGAGCAATATCCCCAGGTATTTCGCTTGATATCCAAGGAAAACGGCGGGCACGGATCGGCAATCAATGCAGGAACAGCCCAGGCAGCTGGCCGTTATCTGAAGGTGGTTGATGCCGATGATTGGGTTGTCACAGAAAATCTGAAGAAATTTGTGGACAAGCTGGCTGATTGTACGGCGGACGTTGTACTGAATCCGTATCATCAGGTGGATATGAAAACGGGTGAAAAGACAGTGTGGAAGATGTTTCTGGATCGCTATGAAACAAATTATACACTGAAAGATGTCGTGCAGAATTGGAAGAATTTTGATCGCTGCTTCGCCTTTCATGGCATTTGCTACAATCGGGAATTTTATCAAAAGCACCGATACGAGCTTCCGGAAAAAATTTTCTATGAGGACCATGAATACACGACGATACCATGCTCTTATGCAGCAAGCATTTACCCTATGGATCTCTACCTGTACCAATATCTAGTGGGCAATGCAGAGCAGAGCGTATCAACAACAAATCGTCTGAAACGGATGCGTCATGTAGAAAAGGTGACGGAGGATCTGATTCAACATTACAATGCACATCCGGAGCTGTCTGATGCAGCGCGTGAATACATTTACATGAAAACAGAAGGTGTTATTCTGAGCTATTATGTGGCTGGATGCATCATAAATCCGGATAAAAAGAAAGGCCGGCAGGACTGCCTGCGCTACAATGAAATGATACAGAATTTGAACATGGAATTCTGGAACCGGGTCAGAAAAAAGTTTAAAGTGTATTTATGGCTGAACCGACTTGGGATCACATTTCCGATGTATGAGAGGATGCTGCATTCGGAGATCTATAATCGGTTAAGACACAATAAGAAGATACAGTCAGAGAAGTAAGCAGAGAGAGTGCAAAGCAGAATGAATATTTGGATTTCAAGGCTGCAGGTTTTTGTGCATTACAAGGACCTGCTGATACAGTTGGTGGCAAGAGATATTAAGCTGAAGTACCGCAGAAGCTTTTTGGGCTATTTGTGGAGCATACTGAATCCGCTGATGGTCATGGTGATCATGGTGATCGTGTTTTCCAATATGTTCCGCTTCTCCATTGAGAATTACCCGGTGTATTTGCTGGTTGGTCAGTTATCCTTTTCTTTTTTGACGGAGTCGACAAATCAGGCTATCTATTCTATCACGGGAAATGCTTCGCTTCTAAAGAAGACATATGTGCCGAAATATATCTTTACCTGTGCCAAGGTGACAAGTGCCTGCGTAAATCTGTTGTTTTCACTGGGCGCACTTGTGATTGTTATGTTGTTCTGCCGGGTACCGTTTAAGCCGACCGTGATCTTCGTGCCTTTTATCCTGGTGCAGCTCTATTTCTTCTGTATGGGCATTGGTATGTTTCTGGCAGCGGCCAACGTGTTCTTCCGGGATATACAGTATATCTACAATGCAGTAACAACAGCGTGGATGTATTTGACACCGATCTTCTATCCCCTGTCTCAGCTGCCGGATCGTCTGCAGTGGTGCATTAAGCATCTGAATCCCATGTATTTTTATATCGGCCAGATGAGAGATGTTGTACTGAATGGGTGTCTCCCGGGACCGATGATCTTTGCGGCAGGTGTAATTGCTGCTGTCCTTGCGATGCTCCTTGGTAGCTTTACCTTCATTAAAACCAAGGATCAATTCATACTGTATATTTAAACGGAGGTCGATGACATGAATGATATAATGGTTGATGTCAAGGATGTGACAATCCGTTTTAATATGGCATCGGAGAGAATTGATAATCTCAAGGAATATTTTGTGAAGCTGATGAAGCGGGAGCTGATGTTCAAGGAGTTTCTTGCACTGCAGAACATCAATCTGCAGGTAAAACGGGGAGAATCCTGGGGACTGATCGGCACCAACGGTTCCGGCAAGTCCACCATGTTGAAGGCGGTCTGCGGTATTCTCAAGCCCTATCGGGGAAGCATCAAAATCTATGGAAGCATTGCGCCGCTGATTGAGCTTGGCGCCGGCTTTGACGGTGACCTGACCGCCATGGAGAATATTTACCTGAATGGCGCCGTGCTGGGCTACAGCAAGAAGTTCATGGCGGCCCACTTTGATGAGATTGTTGAATTTGCAGAGCTTCAAAATTTCCTGGATATGCCGATCAAGAACTATTCCTCAGGTATGGCGGCGCGTCTCGGATTTGCCATTGCGACTGTGGTACGCCCGGATATCCTGATCTGCGATGAAGTCTTGTCGGTTGGTGATTATGCCTTCCAGCAGAAATGCGAAAAGCGCATGAATGAGATGCGGGCTGCCGGAACCACGTTGCTCTATGTGTCGCATTCCATAGAATCTGTGCGCCAGGTTTGCGACCATGCCCTCTGGATCGATCACGGTCACCAGATGATGAGCGGTGACGTGAAGCCGGTGACAGAGGCGTATATGAAGAGTTTGCAGGGGTGAAGGTATCAAAAACAGCCATAGGCAATTACATATGATAATATCCAAGAGAGGAGAAAAGTCACATGAGCAATGTTAAAATACTGATTTCGTGCCATAAGCCGAGTGTCATTCCGGATAGTGACCTCATGATGGCTATTGAAGTGGGGGCCGCACTGAGAAATAAGCATATTGAAGGTGCATTGCAGGATAATTTAGGAGACAATATCTCGGAAAAAAATAAGATGTACTGCGAGTTGACAGCACAGTATTGGGCGTGGAAGAACCTTGACGCAGATTATTACGGTTTTTTTCATTACAGAAGATATTTGAGTTTTGCAGATCAGCGCTTTTCAACGGATGAATGGCAGAACGTGATTGAGAACACACCGACAAGAGAGGTCCTTGATAAATACAGGTTGACAGATGACTATATTCAAAGTCTGGTGGAAAATTATGATATTGTACTTTCAGAAGAAAAGAACGTGGCAAAGATGCCCGATCGAAATGGGTCTATTTATGAACAGTACAAGAATGGAAGGTCCTTGAATATCAAGGACCTTGATTTAGTGCGAGAAATTGTTGCGGAAAAACATCCGGATTATCTTGATACTTTTGATCAAGTTATAAACGGAAAAAAAACTTGCCTCTGCAATATGTATATCATGAAAAGAGCAATATTCACTCAATATATGAGCTGGCTCTTTGATATTCTTCTTGAGTTTGAGAAGAGAGCTGATATGAGTGAGTATACGGTGGAGGGATATCGTACGC
>CAVGIV010000099.1:0-6580 GCA_963629395.1 Paludibacteraceae bacterium
ATCAATCAAGCGCAGGTAATACTGCGGAACAGACATTGGAAAGTGAGCGCAAAGCTCCTGCAGGCGTGCTGTTTCTGAATCGTTCAGCCCGAGCTGTGTTTGCAGCTGTGCAATGTCTGTAATATTATGTCCGAGTTCACGACTCCATGGCATTCATACCCCTCCGTTTCTTTATGTTTTTGCGGTCTTTGCATCCGCCGATACCGAGCAGCTGCTGCAATCGGTTTATGAATTCGTAACGATATCGACTGCATTATAGTCATACGCTGCGGCTTCCTTCCGCAGCTCGTTGGAACGCGAGATCTTCTCGGAGAGACTCGCAAGGAAGCACTGGAGGATTTTAACACCGATAGCGGGATGCTCGTCCAGTAGGTTCTTCAGCCGGCCTTTGGAGATGCACAGCAATTCTGTAAACTCCACGGCTGTTCCGCTGAGCCGGAACACACTGTGGGACAAACAATTTTCTCCCAGAAAGTCTCCCTGTGTGAGGTATGCGATCTCAAGCGGCGCGGAGCCGCTGTTGGCCTCTCGGTTGGCCACCAGCCGAAGTTTTCCCTTGAGAACAAGGCATACCTCTTCATTGTAATCCCCGCAGGTAAAGACCGTCTCGTGCTCATAGTAGGTTTTCACATGGCAGTAGTCAAATAGGACCGCGTGTTCCTGCTGGGTAAAGACAGAGAATACCGAAAGCTTTGCCAATACGGCCAGCAGCTCCTTTCTGGTGAGCTTGCGGCGGTGCTCCTTGTCGAGATGGATCTCCGGCGCGGAAATATTATGCCGCTCCAACACAGCCCGGACGGCGTACCGCTCTTTCCGCACAAGGTGGATGAGCTTTTCCCATTGCGTCTGTGTTTCCAGATAGGCACGAAAAGCGTCAAAAGCAGGCGGTGCGTTATACTTTGCAAGGTAGACATTCCGCATGGCCTCCATGGCAGCATCGGGATCGCCCCTCGCAAGGTACTGCGTGGAGAGCATCATGCTGCTGCGATAGATTTTCTCTTCCAGATCCGGTTTGAGAAATTCTCCCGGATAAGGGTCGAAATCCTCTGGGCTGACATGAACCAGATTGCCCGTTGTACACTGAGACTGCATCTTAGACCGCTGATACACGAAGCGGTAAATATCCTCCCGGAGGCGTTTCCACTGGGGATGGGATTTGGGCTGCGGCAGGTGCTTGATGGACAGCGTGTTGTCCAGAAAAAAGCTGAAACCGAATATCCTGCTGTTTATCAGGTAATCCACATCCTCGCCTCGGGTCACGAGAGGATCGAACGGGACACACTCAAAAAGCTCCCGGTGCAGAATCATGGCGCCGCCGAAAGCAAAGGGGGTGCGCTTGAGGCGCGGCCCGCTGCCGATGATTTGATCAAACGCTTTTGCCTTGCAGCCGAAGCGGTCCCAATAGGTCATCCATGGCTCCGGGCTTACATCGTCGTAATACTGGCCTTTGCTGTTGAGGTAGTAGCCGGCCACGCCGTGCACGATGTCCCCGTAGACTCTTCTACCCAGAAATTCCAAAGAGCGGGGCACAAAATCCGGCAGCTCAAACACCTCATCATCATCAATGAGCAGCGCGGCATCTGCCGTCAGGATCGAGGCAGCCAGCAGACAGATGTTGCGCACATTGGAATATCCAAACATGGAAAGAAGCTGCGCGCCCTTGTCGTTCAATCCTGCTTTTCCAAGAATGCCTGTGATCTCACGCAAATCTCCGGCAGTAAATAAATAAGTCTCCGCGTTCAGCTGTGCCCGGTGCACGATGCGGAGCACCTGCTCATAGGCTTCCTCCTCCACCTCCGGAGTAGTGGGGCAGATGAGGATCACCAGTTTGAAGTCTTTTTCCCGGAACTGCTTCATACTCACTAAAGTACGCTCCAGCGTTCCTTCCTGATCCACCGGTGTCGGATGGTCATAGACAGCGTCGCCATCCTGCCACGCCTCGCCGCTTCTGCGGCACCAGTAGGTGGGTATCACCATGGTTTTTCTCATAGAACCTGTTCCTCCTGTCATACTCTGAATGTAGAGTTTTTTCACAGCCGAATCCGACTTTCTATAGAATTCGCTGTTTCTGATTCATTGATCGTCACAAAAGCCTGCATCTGCTCTGACTCAGTGGTCATTCCCATGAACCTGAGGCTCCTTCTATAACGCTTTGATAAATCTCCTCCAGCCTTGCCACGAACTGCGCCTGAGCAAAATTGCTGTGGGCATAGCGTGCGATGGCATCACGGCGTTCCGGCTCGGTGTGGCGCCGGGTCACTTCATCCAGAATCGCGGTGCAGAAAGCATCCTCATCCTCCGGAGACACCAGCGTCCCCACCTCACTGCTGATAAATTCCGGCAAACCGCCTTCATTGGAACCTACCACAGGCAGGCCGCAGGCTATGGCTTCCAAAGCGACAAGACCGAAAGGCTCTCGCCGGGAGGGCATCACAAACACGTCCGCCGCGTTGTATAGCCGACGCAGCTCGTCCTGCTTCTGGTTCCCAAGGAAAAAGGTGTTCTTCAGGCCAAGCTGTTTGTGCAGCGCTGAAAGACTCTCCCGTTCCTCACCGTCGCCGGCAATCAGGGTAATGAACTCCCGATCTGCCAGTTGCTCGTAGCGGCGAGCCGTGCGCAGCAGTGTGTCCACGCCCTTGAAGGCCGCCAGCTTTCCGACAAACAGGATGATATATTCTCCACTGTAAGGAAGCCCCAGCGTGTTGAAAAGCGTCTCTCTATCCACTTCTTCCCGATAGAAAATATCCTCATTGTAGCCGTTGGGCAGCAGAAGGAGCTTTTCCGCTGCCATCGGAAACTGCGAAAGCGCAAGATCCCGATTGTCCTGTGAAATAGCGAGCACTTTTGTGCTTCCTGCGATTGCCTCTTCCGCGAAGCTTTGGAAGACCGGCCACTTTCTGCAGCCCATCAGATCCGTGCCGTGTATGGTGACGACCATTGGAACACCGCACAGGGAGGCGAGCCATGAAAGACACCAGGCGTGCTGTGCATGGATGACGTCCGGTCGGAACCCCTGCAATGCCTGCCGCAGAACGGCCGAGAATGCTGTGAGATACTGTGTCATCTGCCCGATGCCGAGATCCGCGAAGGTAGTCCGACTCTGGGGATGCGTGGTAAAGCAGGGAAAATTAAAGGGAAGCGTATCTCTCTGCGCCATGCCCTTTGAAAACATTACCGGGTACATTTTGATACCGGGCAGCAGGAAAAACGGCTGGTTCTCCGGGAAGATAACGCAAACTTCATGTCCCCGCTTTTGCAGATGCAGCGCAATGTTTTTGGTGTAAGTGCCGCTTCCCGATCCTTCCAGTGGGAAGTGATTAATCAGCAATACTCTCATCGCCCAAACCACCTTTCTGTAAACTCAGTCCATACCTCCTTCGACTTCTGATATTGTTTCACCATGTCCAGCAGCCACGCTTCCGCTGCGGACTGGATATCCGGAAGATACAAAAACCGCCTGTCGTTCGTATAACGGGACAGTGCTTTGGCACCGGCCGCTAACTGTCGATTTCTCTGGGAAAATTCCGTAGGAGCATGTCCTGTCTTCCAGCGTAAAAACACATTGCGCCCGATCCAGCCGGTGCAGGCATAGTAGAGCCGGTCCCGAACGCGGATATCGTCTTGAAGCGCCGGAACTTTTGGGTAGTCTCCATAAGTATCGTGGAAGATGGGCGCCTGAACATCCAGACATCTGATATGGCTCTGGGACGCGGCCAACCCCATGAGCGTATCTTCACCCCTAGCGAGAAGCGGCGTCTTGTTGTAGAAATAGTAAGGGGAGAAAAACGGCGGCAGCATCGGCAGTGCACTCATGCGGATGCCCAGGTTCCCGCCCAAAACCTTTGCGGTGGGCTGCGGCTCAAATGTGCTGCCTGCTTGAACAACAAGTCCGCCATGACGCCTGCTGCTTTGCCAAAATTCTGCCATGTTCTCCTTATGGAGGCCCCAGAGCAGGTCTGTCATCCCGTCAAAGGAGGCGGGCGGCAAGATATTGTATCCGCTGTAATCGCTGCTGGTGACGGCCGCACCCAGGGACATCCCGTGCAGATGCGCCCCGATAAAGTCAATCTCCTCGAATCGAGTCACTCCGTCCGGCGTTCGGCGCAGCACATATGGCTGCACATCCGAATCCACAAAGACCAGATAATCCATGCCTGTGAACAGGGCTTCCATCAGTACCTGATTTCGATTAAAGCCATAAGGAATCAGTCCGTGGGTATCGATCAGAGGGCAGTACAAAAGCTGCTGAATGGAGGAATACCGAACGCCGATATTCTTCAAAATCAGACGCGCTCTGTCATAATTTTGGAGATGAATCAAAGAGAGCTTCGTCCTGCGCTGCAGTTCGTTGACCGCCTCCGGAGCAATCTGATGAGAATACACAACAATTACCCGTTCGATCGGGTGCCCATATTTCTCTGCATTATTCAGAAAGTCCGTCAGCGGACGCGCAGACAAAAGATTCCGCACAATCATTCCAATGGCAATTTTCATAAGAAGACCTCCTCGATCTGTTTTTTTACGGACGCAGGGCTCGTTGCCTTAGAGACAGGGAATGTCAGACTGAACAGGGCAGGAGAGAGCCGTTATTCCTCTGCGCTGCTGCCATCTGCATTTTCCGGCCTCCTTCACGCCAGCCAGACTCAGGTAAAAAGTGATAACCGGCAGGGAAACGTTGTCGTTTCCCCATAGTGGCAGAGTCGAATGCAGCGTATAGAGATGAGTTCAAAAAGAAAAGCGCACAAGCAGACCGTTTCGTCCAGCTTATGCGCCGCTAAAAATGATATGGTTTTGACGTCTCCTCCGGCGGAAGCCGCACCAATATCGCATTCGCACAAAACCGAACTGAGTGAGATACGCAATATACATGGCCGCAGCCTCCTTTCCGTCAACGATTCTATTGTTTGATGCAGCTTATTGGGAATTCAGATGACATGATAACCAAAAAGCCGGAAGCATCCTTCGAACGGGAGATGCTTCCGACTCTAATTGTGTTTCTCTGCTTTTTTCGCGAGCCTCGCTTTACGGAAATGGCTCAGGCCTCAGGCAGCAGGGAAACACATGCAAGGCGCATCATCCTTTCTCGTCTTTTCAGAGTGACAACTTTATTATATATAAAAGTTGCCACTTTTGCAAGCACTATTTTGCTGCCTTCTGCATGGATCCATGTGCCATTGTGTCATTTGCTTTTGCTATGTTTTCTCTGCCATTTTTCCAGAGAAAACAATCCGTCAGCGAAGCACGCCTACCAGCACGAAGCGGGCGTCATCAAACTCATAGCTGCAGGTGGAAAGCGTCAGAATGCGATCGGTTATACTGGGAATGATTTCGCTGGCAAAGCAGGATCGATCCATGGTATTCCGGAGCCAGACTGCAAATTCTGATTCCGTGAATCCGACATCCCATGCATCGTCTTGGGGTGCGGTAACATAGCCGGAGAAGAATTCAATTTTATAGTTCCCGTCCGGCGTCATGAGCAAGCCAACCGGATGCTCATCAACGAAATCTTGCTGCTTGTATTTGTCGAGCGCACTGAACATTGTACCGTTCTTCATATGGTGTCCGTAGAGAATGGAGTGCCGGTCGGCAAAGCCCGCGTCGTTTTGAAAATCTAGGAACACACAGCCGGATCCATTCCACTCGCCGGTGAACAGATGGTACAAATAAAAGCTGTTATCTTCTCCCTGCACGATCGGATAGTTGATCTCTGTTCCTTCGATGTATATCCAAGCGACAATATCCGGGTTGACCTCCCGCAGCGCAGCAAAATCCACTTCAGGCCAAATGGTTGTGTCCTCTTCTGCAGTTGCGGTCGTTTCGGCCGTTTCGGCAGGCTCGGCGGAAGCGGAAGGCTGAGGGGTGGCAGTCTTCGGTGGAATTGAAACCATACGACTGATCTCATCATAGCTGTCCTCGCCCTTGCGGTACTCGGAGCTGATCTCCCAGATTTTCCATGCAGAAACCGCCATAATGGTAATAAAAAATACCGTGAGGGCCCCGAATAACAGTTTGTTTTTGGATTTCATATGTTTCCTCCTGCTGATTCACCAGCTAAATGCATTTTGCCTCAGACCGGCCCGGCGCATGGCGGCAGCGGACGCAGCCAAGTCTGTCGTTTCTTCCGCAGCAATGCGGCCCGGTTTGACAGAAAATCTATTGCCGAGCGCTCAGATACACTCCCTTTTCTTGCAAGAAAGAGCTTCCTTCAGATTGACAACGCTATGTTGTGCTCCGTGCCTATTCCGCAGTGCATGCGAGCTCTTATGCGTCTTCATTATATTGTTGGTCCGCTCAGAAGTCCAGGTCTATTTCTCTCGGAGTGCCAAGAGTGCTGTTGAAATCTCGGAGCTTATGACCATTCACTCATTCGACGACAAGGAAACAGGCAGGCTCTTTCCGATACCTAATTACACGGCCAGGAGAAGCGCTTTACAGCAAGCCGCTGTGCAAAATTCTGTGGATGATGATTCGGGATTCCAATCACACAAGTCCGGCGCCTCTCATATTACGGCAGGGCGCAAGAAAACTTCCGCGGCCTCTCACCGGCGTTGATGCCCCAGAGATATGATTTCGATTCTGC
>CAVGIV010000100.1:0-5986 GCA_963629395.1 Paludibacteraceae bacterium
TGTCCCATGTTCTGCTCCTTAATATAGGTATAGGTTCATCTTTTTCGCTGATAACGATTCGGCACCATATTGCCAAACCATTACAGTATACACGCCCTCCGCCGTTTTTTCCATAGTCAGCTTTCCACGGTTATTTATTGGATCAAGTACTTTTGAGCAGTTTTTTACACCACCTGCAATGGTGCCTTATCCATCTCTTCTTTAAACTCATCTACCGTCATTTTGGCCTTTGCCGCTGCAATTGCAATGTCGAGCGAACCATCCTGAACCAAATCGATCAGCGTTAGAATCTTACCTTCAAGAATGCTTTCATTTCTCAAATCTTCCATTTGCTTGCACACTTCGCTCACTCCTTTCGAATTCTCCTTAAGATACCTGGTTTTCTCTGCCATCAGTGGAAAAATCATATCACTGGCCTTCGTACAGTTAAAGTCATGCATCAATTTGCCCACGTCAGAATCCCCTCGATATTCGCCATTCACATTAAAATCCGCCTGAACTTCGCAAGAAACCAGTTGTAAATCCGCCTTGCCCGTTATGATGCGCAGCACCATTTCCGCCAATGGAATATTGTTTCTGAAAAGGCAGCGCATAAAGGTATCATCAATCGGTCTGAAACCGCGCAAGCGTTGAAGGTCCTCTTGATGATGTCTTTGCTTACGTTCCTCCAGTGTCTCTGCCATCGGTACCACCTCCGTCCCTTTATGTAAACTCTTGTTTCTAAATTAGCACAAAGCGGCTGTTTTATCAAGCAATATTCAAAGCTTATCACGCTAAAGAAGCTCTGATTTAATCAACTTTTTCGACGAAAGAAGGGCACCTTTCCCTCAGGATAATGTCGGCGGCTCCAGCGCTGCCGGCATCGCCGTAGATTATGGCTAGCATAAGCGAAATTCGATTGCCTGTTTTTTCACAAAGTGATAGAATCGGAGCAGATACCGCAATGGGGCAGGTCGCACTGACGAGAGTGCAGCCTGCCCTTTTTGTTTTTCCAGAGCAGCAATGCCGGTGTCGAGGACATACTTTCCGAAAATGGAAGTTTTTTTCAGAATTCTTTTATTTACAGATTGTATTTCCAATGTTATGCTTTATTGAAAAACGGGAGGAATTCAAAATGAAAAAAGCAATGTCAATCCTACTGGCTATGGGAATGACCATGGGCCTGGCAGCCTGCGGTTCCACGGCTTCCTCAAGCACCGCCTCTTCCGGCGCAGCAGAAACCACAGGCGCAGCTGCGGATGTTGCCGCGGAGACCTCTGCCGAAGCCTCGGATACCGCAAAGTCAGCGGCAGACGTGAAGATCGTGCTTCTGCTTCCGGGTGAGATCAATGACCAGGGCTGGAACGCCTCTAACTATGCCGGCGTTGTTGCCTGCAACGAGCAGCTCGGCACAAATATGGAGTACGTAGAGGCTGTGAGTGAGGCAGACTTTGAATCCACCTTCCGTGAGTATGCCGAGCGCGGCTATGACATCATCATGGCAGCCGGTTCCCAGTTCGATGTGGCAGCCAAGACAGTGGCCGAGAGCTATCCGGATACCCTCTTTATGAATGTCAACGGCAGTGACTACTCTCTGGATAACCTCTGTCCTCTTTTCCCGAAGGAGTATGAGGCTTCCTATCTGGCTGCTGTGATCGCCGGCAACATTACAGAGAGCGGCAAGTTCGGTCTCATCGGCGGTGACCCGAATCAGGCCATGCAGGATCTGATGAATGTTTACGGCAAGACTGCTGTTTCCATTGCCAAGGAGCGCGGCTTCGATGATGCCTCCTACAATCTCCAGTATTCCAACAGCTGGGATGACGTGGCACTCGGCAAGCAGATGGCCGAAAACATGATCGGTGACGGCGCAGACGTTATGTTCTCCTATGCCAACTCTCTGAGCCTCGGTGTTATCGACGGCGCAGACGCCAAGGGTGCCAAGGTAGTCGGCTACTCTGCCAACCAGAATGATGTAGCTCCGGGAACCGTTGTGGCTTCTATCGATTTCGATTATGCGACTATGTATGTCTGGGCCATTAACGAATGGCTGAACGGAGACCTGAAGGGCGGTCAGCAGGTGGAAGTCGGCGTTGCTGAGGATATCTACTTCCCGGTATATTCCGATGACTGTCCGGAGGAGGCCAAGACAGCCTGTGATCAGGCCGTTGCCGATCTGAAGGCCGGCAGTGTAGATCTGAAGTCTCTGTTCTGAGGAGAAACATCCTGATGGGGTTATCTCTTGATGGAGAAGCAGGCGACCAGCAGCTTTCCTGAAATGTGTCAATGAAGAGCCGGCTCCGGAGCATTCCGCAGCCGGCTTTTTATATGGCGCAGTGCATTTTTGTATATAGCCCCAGACAGCAGTCCTAAAACATGGAGGTAATCATGACAACACCAGCAGTAGAATTGCAGCATGTAACAAAATGCTTTGCCAAGGTAGTCGCCAATCATGATGTCTCACTGAAGGTTTATCCCGGTGAGGTGCTGGCCCTGCTTGGTGAAAACGGTGCCGGAAAATCCACCATCATGAAGATTCTGTACGGTCTTTACGGCAAGGATTCCGGCACGATTCTGATCAACGGTCAGGAAACCGAAATTCGGAATCCGGCGGATGCCATGGCGAAGGGAATCGCCATGATCCAGCAGCATTTCTCCCTTGTTCCCACGCACACCGCCACAGAAAACATCATTCTGGGAAACGTCAAGGGCATTCTCCGGATTCGCGATTATCAGGAAAAGGTCCGCAAAATCGCACAGGATTACGGCTTTGAGGTGCCTGTTGATGTGCCCATCGGAAGGCTGGCAGTGGGTCAGCAGCAGAAGGTAGAGATTCTGAAAGCACTTTATCTGAATGCCGGCATTCTGATCATGGATGAGCCCACCGCTGTTCTGACACCGCAGGAAAGCGAGAATCTGATGCAGTTCATCAAGAGCTTTGCGGCAAAGGGCAACAGCGTGGTCTTCATTACCCACAAAATGAAGGAGGTCATGGAGGTTGCTGACCGGATCGTGGTCATGCGGGCCGGTGTGGTGGTGGACACGGTGAACCGGGCAGACACCAGTGAAAAGGAATTGGCCCGGCTCATGATCGGAGAAGAAATTGTACCGCCGGTAAGAGATACCTCCGCTGATTTCGAAAACCGGGCAGCGGGACTTCGTGTGAAGGACGTCACGTATACGGAGAAAAACGCCGCCCCCCTCCTGAAAAACATCAGCTTTGACATTCATGAAGGGGAAATTTTCGGCATTGCCGGTGTCAGCGGCAACGGGCAGGACGAGCTCTGCGATGTTCTGTGCGGTCTGCGGAAGCCCTCCGCCGGACAGATTTTCTTTGGTGAAAAAGAGGTGACCGGCTTATCCATTCGAAAGCACAATGAGGCAGGACTGGGTTATGTTCCGCTGGACCGCTACCGGGATGGGATGATCATGGACATGACACTGGCAGAAAACATCCTTCTCAAGGGGAATTATGATGCCAAATGGTTCCGCCACGGCTTTACCCGCGAGAAGGCCCTGAAAGCTTATACTGAAGACATTATCCGCAAGCACCGGGTAAAGGCCACCGGCGCGGATGATTTGGCGGGGAGTCTTTCCGGCGGCAATCAGCAGAAGGTGGTCCTTGGCCGGGAGGTGGACATCGGAACCCATATCCTGATCTTTAATCAGCCCACACGAGGCCTTGATATGGGCGCTGTGGATCGTATCCACCATGTGATGATGGAGGAGAAGCAGAAGGGAAAGGCAATTCTTCTGATCTCCACAGAGCTCAGCGAGCTTTTCGAAATGTGCGACCGCATCGCCGTTATGCACAGCGGTGAAATCATGGGAATTTATAAAAACGGAGAGCTTTCGACTGAGGCAATCGGTCTTCTGATGGCCGGTGTGAAGAATAAGGAGGAAAACAAATGAAAAAATGGAGCGGCCTCCTGTTTAATATAGGAGCGGTTTTTATCGGTCTGATGATCAGCGCACTGCTTTTGTTCTTTATGAAGGTGAATCCGCTGGATATCATCGGCCAGACGCTGGGAAAGATCTTCGGCGATAAATACAACATGGGCGAGATTCTGGTCAAGGCCACACCCCTGATCTTCACTTCCCTGGCCTTCGCCTTTACCTACAAGGCCAATCTGTTCAACATCGGCGCCCAGGGACAGTTTTACATGGGTGCCATCGTGGCCGTTGCCATCTCTCTTGCCACCGGCGACGTACTTCCTACCGCTGTGACCATCCTCATCGTTCTGCTGGCCTCCTTTGCGGCAGGCGGAGCGGCAGGCTGCTTTATCGGCTACGTCAAGGCCAGATTCGGTGCCAATGAATTTCTGGTGAGCATGATGTCCACCTATGTTATCAGCGCCTTTATGGACTATCTGCTGCGGACCTGCCTGCAGGAAACGAAGGCAGAATACCTGCAAACCGACGGCATTTCCAAAAATGCCTACCTGCCCACCATCATTCCCGGCACACGGGTGCATCTGGGCTTCGTGATCGCCGTTGCCGCCGCCGTTGCCGTCTGGGTGCTGCTCAACAAAACAGCCCTCGGCTTCCGTATCCGGGCTGTCGGCAAGAATCCGCATGCCTCCGAGCTTGGCGGCATCCGTACCGGCAGTATTTACATCCTGGCCTTTGCCATTGCCGGCGGACTCGCCGGTATGGCCGGCCTCACGGAAATCAACGGTGTGCAGCATATGCTGCTCCGGGATTTCAATTCCTCCATCGGCTCCTATGGTATCGGCATCGCCATTCTGGCCAACGGCAATCCCATCGGCTGCATCTTCGCATCGCTACTTTTCGGTCTTTTAAATGTGATCGGCACCACCATGGGACGTCTTCCGGGAACCTCCATTCCCGCCAGCATCATAGATCTTCTGGAGGGCATCGTCATGGTTTGTGTCATTGCATCCTATGCTGTACGTCGTGCGGTAGAATACAGCCGCAGCAAGAAACAAATGCAGAAGGAGGGGGTATAATATGCTGATCAATCTGCTTACCAGTGCCATTATGGTGTCAACTCCGCTGCTGCTCGGTTCCCTGGCCGAGGTATATGCCGAAAGAACCGGCATGATGGTCTGCGCCATTGAAGGTATTTTTCTCATGGGAGCCTGGGGCGGCTTTGTCGGCACCTACATCTCCGGCAGCTGCCTGCTCGGTATTTTCTGTGCCATTCTGCTGGGCATGGCCATGGCGGCGCTTTATGCCTATCTGACGGTAACTCTCCGGCAGCAGCAGGTGGTAACCGGAACCGCCATGAATATCCTGGCCGCCGGCATCTGCTCCTATTTCCAGCGCGTTCTGTTCGGTGTCCCGGTGACTCCTCTCCGCATCGATGCGCTGCCGAAAATCGCCCTTCCTCTCCTCTCAAGGATCCCGGTGCTCGGTGTCATTTTCTTTAACCAGAATGCTCTAACCTATCTTGGCTATCTCCTGATTCCGGCGGCGGTTTTTGTCCTGTACAAGACCTCACTGGGCCTGACGCTTCGTTCCACAGGTGAAAATCCCGAGGCCGTCAGCGTTGCCGGCCTTCCGGTCAACCGAATCCGTTTCCTGACCGTGGTTTTTGCCGGTGCTGTCTGCGGTCTGGCAGGCTCCTTCTACACCGTGGGATATCTCGGCATGTTCACCAGCACTATGATCGGCGGCCGCGGCTGGATTGCCTTTGCCATCTGCTTCCTCGGCAACTGGTCACCCATCGGAGCTGTATTCGGCACACTGGCCTTCGGTCTGGCGGATTCCATATCCATCTACATTCAGTCCGTGGGAACCGCCGGCAGCTTCCCCCGGGAATTCATCATTGCCCTGCCCTATATCCTGACCATCGTTCTGACCATCTGCCGGAAGAACTTCAACGTACCGGCCAAGCTGGGCATTCCCTACAGCAAGGAAAGCTGAGGCTACTCCTGCGTCCGATGAAGGAATTCCCGGAGTCCCTGAAACAGCCGCTTTCCGGCGCTTTCCCGGTGGAGCTCTCCGGCCAGGTCCTCGGACTGCATCCGGGGATTGTAGATCC
>CAVGIV010000101.1:0-5969 GCA_963629395.1 Paludibacteraceae bacterium
CCAGCGGCAAGCGGCATCAGGGCATCCGCATTTCCTATGACCTTGTGGGCTTTATCCCCGTGGAAGAACTGCTGAAACAGGAAACGGCGTGACCGAAGCCACGCCGTTCCTGAGAAAATACGATATTACTTTCTTATGACCCCCGACCCTCACATCGGGTACGTACATGCGGAAGGCGGAACAAGAAAGCCAAACAAGAGAGAACAGCGGATGATTGACCGCGTTGTTGGAATATGGCAAAATAGAAACAGATAGCGACGGGTCGTATAGGAGGTTTACAACACCGAAAGGTGGGAAAGCGGTGCAACGCCGCCATGTTGCTATTGTCGGGGGCAGCTATAAGGCTGTTCCTTTTTTGTTGCAATAAATCATTCAGATGTAACGGTAGGGAATGGCAAATGAGAAGAACTTAACAACAGAAAAACAATTCCGAAGCGGCGAGGAAGCGGCGAGAAACGGGAGAAAGGGCGGCATTGCTTCCGGTGAGGCCAGACGGCAGAAGAGAGACATCGGGCTGTTCATAAACGAGATCTTAGAGAGACCCGTATCGGAGCGGAGCAAGGAGGCCATCAAAAAGGTTATGCCGGATCTGCCAGATGAAGAAATGACGCAGGCGGCCCTTATGACGGTCGGGCAGGTCAACAGCGCTGCCAATGGCAACACAAGGGCATACACGGCCCTGCTAGAGCTTGCGGAACGCGCCAAGGAAAAGGAACGCCTAAAGGAAGAAGCGCGGAAGAAAAAGACCTATCATTTTGATTTGGACATGGCTGCTGATGTATTCCATTCGGTGGCACGTGCGATCAGAAAGCGGCAATATCAGGAGTTTACACTGAAAGGGGGACGTGGCAGCACGAAGTCCTCCTTTTTTGCGCATATCATTCCAGAACTAATCATTAACAATCCAGAGTGTCATGCGCTGGTATGCCGAAAGGTCGGGAACACGCTGAAAGATTCCGTATACAGCAAAATCAAGTGGGCAATCAATGAGCAAGGACTGACGGACGATTTCGCATATTGCAAGAATCCGCTCGAAATCACATACAAGCCGACAGGCCAGAAAATTTACTTCAGAGGGGCAGATGATCCGGACAAGATCAAATCGATAGCTCCCGAATTCGGCTACATCGCTGTTTTGTGGTTCGAAGAGCTGGACGCGTTCAGCGGATTAGAAGAGATCCGCAAAATTGAGCAGTCAGCAATTCGAGGCGGTGAGAAGGCGTGGATATTTGAATCCTTCAATCCTCCAAAGACGGCGCAGAACTGGGCGAACCAGTACGTATTAGAACCAAAGAGCAACCGCCTCGTGAATCATTCGGTATATACGGATGTGCCACAGGAATGGATCGGGCAGCCCTTCATTGATGAAGCGGAACATTTGAAGCAGCTTAATCCTGATGCTTACGAGCACGAATACCTGGGAAAGGCAAACGGAACAGGCGGCACAGTATTTGAAAACGTAGAGTTCCGCAAGATCACGGATGAAGAGATAAAGGCGTTCGATACGATCTATCAGGGCGTTGACTGGGGATGGTTTCCAGACCCTTATTCATTTGGACGATTCTACTACGATGCAGACAGAGAAACGGTATATATCCTTGATGAGCATTACGTGAACAAGCAAGGCAATGATGCAACGGCGCAATGGATCAAAGAGCAAGGCTATGACGATTATCGGATTACCTGCGATTCAGCGGAACCAAAGTCAGTAGCAGATTACAGGGCATCGGGGCTTCCGGCACGTGCTGCGGTAAAAGGACTGGGCTCCGTTGAGTATTCCATGAAGTGGCTGCAGCGGCGGAGGATTGTAATTGATCCGGAACGGACACCGAATGCGGCTAAGGAAATCGCAGAGTACGAATACGAAAAAGATAGAGATGACAATTTCATAACAGGATATCCAGACGCAAACAACCATTTCATTGACTGCATGCGGTATGCACTGGAACCTGTATGGCGTAGACGGTGGGACAGCGCATAAATGGGAATCATAGATTTTGTGAAAGGAATCATAGGGAAGATGTTTGGAACAGATGTAAAAGCCAAGTTCGGAGCGGATACCGTCGTATCTACGGAGATGATGAACGCGGTGTATATCTGGATGAACACATATCGCGGCATTCCTGCATGGCGTTCTGATGAGATTCGGACCATCAATTTTGCAAAGGCCATCTGTTCGGAAACGGCCAGACTGACAACGCTTGCGCTTGTGTCCTTCAGCTCTCGAAAAGGATCAGATCAGTGCCACAGAGGCATACAGCTTCCGGCACATGTCCACAACGTGCTGGGCAATGACAGCGGCGATTTCTATCAGGCAATCGAGCGGCCCTTGAACACGACAGAGCGCAAGGTTGGGATCAATCAGCAGCTATCCTTTATCGGGTACAAGTGCGGATATTCGAATGGCTATTTTGTGTTCGATGAGAAGACAGGGATGGCGACGGCCACACAGGTTGAGAGCGATGACCGCCGAACAATTCAGTTAATCAAGGACATTCGTGATCAGCTGCAGTCTGCCATAGATGACACCGTGGAAGCAATGGACAGGTTTGCAGACCTTTACAGCCTGGCACCGTCCGGAACATATAAGATCGCTTACGACTTCGGAGACATCACGTACAACGAAGACGAGGACAGAAACCGCAATTATCAGCTGATGATTCAAGGCATTATTCCGAAGTGGTATTACCTCATGAAGTGGGAGGGCTTTTCCGAAGAAGACGCAAAGAAGATCGCAACGGAAGCGGAAGGGACCGAACAGGAAGGCTTATTTAACGGGAATACGTAATGCTGTTACCGAATTACCTGCAACACGTAGCGGATACCGTGGTTGCATTGTGGGAACAACTGAATCTGTTTGCTGTAAAGGACATCGCCCAAAGAATCACGGATGCAGGCAACCACATGACGGCCTCTGCAGATTGGCAAAAGTACAAGATGGAGCAGGCAGGCCAGACGGCGGCAGAGATTCGAAAAGAGGTCAAGCGCATCACGAATCTATCCGATGCGGATGTAAAGAAAATCTTCGAAGAGTCGATGCTGACAAGCTACGAGAATGATTCAAAGGTGTTCGAAGCGGCAGGCGCCAAACCTCAACCATTCAATACCAAAGAGGCACAGAAGCTTTTAAAGGCCCTTTACGATCAGACAAACGGAGAGCTTCACAATTTTACACGGACCATGCCGAATGCATCACAGCAGATCTATATAAAGGCCTGCGACGACGCACTCATGCGAGTATCAAGCGGCTTACAGTCCAAAGAACAGGCCATCCAGGAAGCCATCGAAAAGGCGGCTGCGGATGGCCTTTATATTACCTATCCGTCGGGCCACAGAGACACCGTGGAGGTGGCTGTCAGACGGGCGGTAACAACCGGAGTCAATCAGGCATCGCTTAAAATGTGCGTGAACGAGTGCGAGACAGTCGGCACGAACTATGTAATTGTATCCTCTCATCTGGGAGCCAGAACAGGCGACACGCAGCACGGCAATCATGCGGGATGGCAAGGGCAGGTATACCGGCTAAAGGAACGCAAAAAAGGCTTCTGGGGGATGTTTGAGCATCTGGCAGATATGGCAAAGGGGCGCGACTATCCGCTCCTGGAAGAGGCGACAGGATACCCCACAGACCCAACAGGTCTGGGCGGTTACAACTGCCGACACAATATGATGCCATTCTTTCCGGGTGTGTCAGAGAACCACATGAAGCAGTACAGCGCGGAAGAGAACGCGGAAGCTTACGAGAACAGCCAGAAGCAAAGAGCAAAGGAAAGAGACCTACGCAGGCGGCGCAGAGTCATAGAGGCAGACAAGGCGGCAGGGATCGATTGCAAGGAAGAACAGGCCGCATATAAGGAGAAACTGGACGAATACAACGACTTCTGCAAGAAGAACGGCCTTACTCCGGCGTTGGAACGTACGTATACGGCGAAATCAGAAAATGCCAAGATCAAAGGAGAACCTGTATATATTCACCCTGATAAGATCTCAAAGTTTCTTCTAAAGAAGGACGCGAAACACTACAAGGACTTTGCTGACGTCGGCTATGATCCGTCAGATCCCCAAAGGCTGCACGACGATATTGTAAAGAACTATAGCGATGATAAAATAGAAGACAGAACCGAAACGAAAGGTGGAGCTGTCAAATACAATGTAAGAATGGATTTGGGAGTTTCAAAGGTTCGGCCTTTTATAACCGGATGGCGCATAGATAATCCAGGGGCGAAACCAAGGTTCATTACCGCATTCAGGCAGCCTTTTGAGGGAGAGTAAAATGTTGAAAGAATTGGATTTTGTCCGAATAAAAAAGAATGGAATAGTAGGACAAATTGTGGACATTTACGGAAACAATGGGCAGTACTATACGGTTGAAACATGCGATGAAGATGAGAATGGTGAAAACATCTGGGCATTGCATGAATGTTTGGCCGATGATTTGGAACCTGCCGAAGAGGAATAGGACGCATGCATAAGAAGGATTGGCGGCATATACGATATGCAATAGGTCAAGCGCTTGCTAACATTTTTGCAGTTCTGCTGTTAATATTAACGGTTCTGCTGGGGATATTAAAAGTAGGGCTTCCGATAGTCCTTATTGTGTGGTTATTAAGACACATGTGAAAGCACTGGGAATTATCCCGGTGCTTTTTTCGTGCCGATAAAGGGCCGTTATCCTCCTGACGGCGGCAGGGTTCAACTCCCTACATCGGCTTACCCTTGCTCGGGTTTACAGGGCACCAGTCACTGCCGCAGAAAGTGCGGCTAACAAATCATTTTATGATCGGAGGCAACATGAAGAACATTGAAACCATCCTAACAGAGGCCGGGATCGAGATCACGGATGAGCAGAAGGAAGCAGTGAACAAAGGCATTGCAGAGAACTACAAAACCGTGAACGAGTTCACCGCAAAGGTGACGAAGCTTGAGGGAGAACGGGACACCTACAAAACGCAGTACAACGATGTGAAGACATCGCTTGGCAAGTTTGACGGGGTGGACGTGGACGCACTCAAAAAGCAGATCGAGGATGCCAACAAGAAGGCAGAGGAAGCGGAAAAGACAGCTGCCGCAAAGCTTGCACAGCGTGATTACGACGATGCAGTGAAGGCAAGCACGGCGGGCACGAAGTTTTCCAGCAGCGCAGCACGGCGCGACTTTACGGCGCTTCTGGATGAGGCATACAGAGCCGCATCTGTGACCGGAGATCTTACCACCAACGATGCGACCATCCTTGCATTCGGACAGCTTGGCGGTCAGCTCATGAAGAACGCAGTAGCACCGGAGGCAGATGCGTTTACTTTTGCCACTCTGGCAGGACTCGACAACATTCTGACCACGGACGGCGCGGATCTGACCACAGGCGAGACCATTCTTGAGGCAATCCGCGCAGCAGAGAACGCAATGGATGCCGAGGAAGTTGATACCGGAAGAATTCTGTATATCGCTCCGGCACTGTATAGAGCAGTACAGGCAATGGACTCCTACAAGTCTCAGCAGGTTCTCGCAGATTTTTCCAAGATCCAGTTGGTGCCTGTGAAGCGGTTCTATACTGCTATCGACATGCAGGACGGCAAGACCTCTGGAGAAGAGGCAGGCGGCTACAAGAAGGCCGAGGAGAAACAGACCGAGGCCAAGAAGAGATCGGCAAAGGCGACGAAGTAGGAGGGCGAGATGTACGCTGACTATGAATATTACAAGGACCACTCAAACGCATACGTGTCAGAGGATGACTTCAGTGTTTATTCTCAGCGTGCATCAGATCTTCTCGATTATTTCACGCGTCGAAGCCTTTGGGACAACCTTCCGACAGACGAAACCGATTTGGAACAGGTGAAACGTGCCTGCTGCGAGCTTGTTGATACGCTTTATGTTCTCGACAAGAGAAAGGCAGAGCTGTCAGCAAACGCGGCAGGCGGCGGCACGCTGACCGACATCAAAACGGACGTAAAGGCCGTGCAGCAGCAGGCACA
>CAVGIV010000102.1:0-5931 GCA_963629395.1 Paludibacteraceae bacterium
TGTGCTCCGCGACCGGCTTGCGTTCTGCTACCACGCCGTCGAGCATCTGCTTGAACTTGGCGTCCTTCAGAATGCCAAGAGCCGCGCGCTGGGGCTGCTTGCCCTGAATGAGCTTGGGAATCTCGTTGATGTCGGGCTGACCGCCCATTCGGTCGAATTCGGCGATCATCCGCTTGAAAGGATCGCAGGCCTGAACCAGCCCGAGCATGGCGTCGATACTCTCCTGGCTCTTCACCATTTGGTGCAGCACGCCCAGATTTTTTTCGAGATGGACCATCTGGGCGAGCACACAGCTGCCCATCATCCGGTAGCCGGTATCAAACTGGGCCGTAGTCTCCATAGCCTCCATCCGTGCCTTGTAGGTCTGCGCCGGGGCGACGATGCTGCTGTTGACGAACTCCGACAGCGGGGCCTCCGTAAAGGGGGCCTTGCCGTATTGACTGACGACCGCATCCATAAACTCATCGCTCCTGACCTGTGCCGTCCTCTGCGCCGTGTACATAGTCTCCAAGGTCTGCGCAAACTGCTCCAGCTCCGCGATATGGTTGGCGATCACATCTCTTGCGACGGTCATCCGCCGGATAGCATCGGTCTCGGTCGTGTTTTCTCCCCTGTCGAAGCTCGTCGTAAGATCTTCGACGTAGCTATCGCCCTGAATATAGGTAAGGAGCGCATCGACATTCTTTTGATGCTGCATCAGCTGACGCAGCTTCTCGCCGGCCTGTCCTTCTCTCTGCGCCAGATCCGCCAGCACATGGCCGCTTACGGTGCGGGTGACGTCGTTGTGCGGCACGTTCAGCGTCCCCTCCAGCGCCTGACGCTGATACTCTTTGGCATCGGCAAGGATGGAACTGTCCACGAACTGCCGGACGACGGGGCTGACGTTCTTGTACTTTTCCTCTATGTCGTTCACGAGCTTGGCGCCGCACCGCTGGCTGAATGCATCGGTGACCCGGTCGGCCATGACCTTGGGATCGAAGGACGCAAGGAAGTGGGTCAGCTCCTCGCGGCTCAGCTTGTCCACAGACATACCGATACCTGTCTCGACCACCTGCTCACCGAGGGCCCTGATCCATTTTTTCTTCCGCTGGGAGCTTCCGCCAAGGAGCGTGAGCTCCAGCGGACCGGCGCCGTTCAGGCCGTCCTCCTCCCGCTGCGCCCGCTCCCGCAGGATCAGCTCACCCGCGACGCTGTAGCCGGCGAGCAGCTTGGCATCTAAGGCCAGCGAACCATCCTTGTCATCGGCGAACACGCCGTCCTTATCACGGGGGAACACCCGCAGATCCTGGATCACCGAAGAAAAGCTGGCCATGAAGGCGAGGGGGAGGCCCTGCGCGTAGTAGCGGTCGCTCAATTTCCCAAACCAGTCAGCCGGATCCTGCCTGCGGGCATCCTGCTCCTTCAAGTGGGCCATCTCCGCGTTCTCAAGGGCGGTCGCGCGGCGGATCTCATCCTCCGACATACCCTTGTAGCGCTCCAGCGTGTCCCGCGCCTTTTCCACAAGCTCTAACTGGCGGAGCTTCGTCTCGGCGTAGTCCCGCACCTCCTTCGCGGCCTGGATGCGGGGGTTTTCGTATTTATTGTCGCTCTCATCCGGCTTCTTCGCCAGATATGCGTTGGTATTGGCGAGCAGCGTCTTAAAGCGCTGGTAGGCGTTCTCCAGCTCCTGCCGCTTATCAACGGCCTGCCCCAGCGGCTTGACCTCGCAGACCTTGTCGAGGGCGCGCTTCATCTCCCTGTATTCGGGAGAGCTGATTTTATACCACACGTCGGTGGAGGCAAGCAGCTCACGGACCGCATCGCTCTTCTGCTCCAGCGTGAGGTTGAACAGCGCCTCGGGCTGCTCCGCGGATACAATGGGCCGCCGGGAGTTGATGCCCGTGGCGGTGAGGATCACCACGCGATTGCCCAGCTCATAGGCCACCGGCTTTCCGTTCCTCACCGGGGTATCCGCAGTTCTATACAGCGTATATCCCTGATTCGACTCGCTCACCTGCACGGTGTCCTCGGGGATAAAGCCGTAGACCTCCTGCATTCTGCGCTGCTCGCGCATATCGATCCGGTCACGGCGGATACCCCTGAGCGCGCGGACATCGGTGGCATAGGATTGGAAAAGATCCCCCTGTCCCGCGGTGAACGCCTCAAAGTTCGGGTCCTCCTGCCTGTTCCGCTCTCTAAAATCCTGAGCCATGACGCTTTCCGTAAAGATCAGCGCGTCGATGTTGGTCTCCATAATGTCATCGGGGTTCAGAAAAGTATAATAGGGATTGCCCATGGCCGCAAGAGGGATCACGGCATTTCTCAGCACCGGCTGATCGTTCTCGCGCTGCCTGAGGTATTCGAGCTGTTCCTCCGTGAACTCCATGCGGTCGTTGCCGTTGGTTGCCTGTCTAACATAGGTGGTCAGGTCATTGATGACGTCCAGCGCGTGCATCATGGCGAGGTAGTTCTGCCCCAGCTGCGCGGAGGTGATCTGGCCGGAGCTCAGCTCATCCACCCTTCCGGCGATCTCGGCGCTTTCGGCAACACGGCTGAGCACCAGCTCGCTGCGGCGCTTTCTCATCGCGTCGTCGGTGAAGAATGCCTCCGCTTCCTCCTGCGCCTGCTGCTCCGTCATTCCGTCCGCGATCAGCTGCTGCTTCTTTTCCTCGATATAGGCGGGGCGGTTATCCAAATTCTGATCCACCAGCCACAGGATCTCGCGGTTGCGGGGATCGGTTTCGCCGGACGCTTCGTAGTAGAACAGCGCGCGGGCCTCGCGCGTAACGTTCGCCCCTTTGCTCAGGTAGTTTTTTTCAAGCCGTATGGGCCAGACCGCATACTCGATCATGCCCTCGCGCACACCCGCAGACAGGCTGCGCCTATCCATCTGCTCATCTACGGTATAGTTCGTCATTTGGTACGCCTGACCCGGAACAGCAGGATGTCTATTGACCATCTCCCGATAATCAGCGCTGGTCAACGGCGGCATAAGCCTCTCGAAGATGTAGACGTCCAGCTGCGCTCGGATCTCCTCCTCGGTGATGCCGGGCTGCGTGCCGATCATGTTGGCGACAAAGGATATAAGTTCTTGTGTTGGTCTCATAATAAACTGCCTTTCTTTCTATCGAAATTTACTGCCGCTGCCGCGCGCCGGCGGGAGCGCAGGATGGAACAGTTTCATCGGGAAATCTCTACGGAGCTTAATGGAACCCCGGAAGATTTTTGTTGGCCTGCTTTTGAGCGGCGTTCTGTTGTTCCTTGGGAGCCTGCTGCGGCTGGCTGTTGGCGGCCTTATGCTGCCTTATAACGGCCTTCATGATGTCCTTGGCGACCTGCTTATGTACGCCGTCCCGCAGCAGCTTGTCCCGCGCGTCCGACCTACTGAGATCCAAAGCGCGGACGTTCTCGAAGAAGCTCTCAGACTCCCGCACCATGTGTACCAGCGCATCCACCTTGTTGCTGCTGGAGAGCTGGCGCAGCATACGCCTGTCCTTGGGGTTCGGGAACAGCTTTTCCTCGCTGTTGAGCAGTTCCTGCACCACGTTTGCCGCCACAATGTCCTTGTTGATCTTGTCGTTCTGCACCTCGAAGTCTTCAAAGGCACTACCGGTCACGGCGGCGTCACTGGGCGAGACGTATTTCATCTCTCTGCCCTCGATGTAGAACTTCAGATTCCCCTCCGACCGGAACTGCTGATCCATCGCCGACTCTTCCCCGTACATAGCGGCGTCCAGTTCGCCAGTGGCAACGGTTTGGGCGAACCGCTGGTAGGTATCCTTCTCCCACTCCTCTTTGGCGGCCTGCTGCTGCACGGCGTAAATATGGCGATCCACAAGGTCGAGCTGACCGAGTTTCTTGTCCGCAAACTCCTTCACGGCCTTTGCCAAGTCGCTGCAGGCCTCGTCGCCCGTGATCACAAAATCATTGCCCGCGGCAAGGTAGTCCGCGGCGGCCTTTTGCAGGCCGCGGAGCTTTTTGCCGATCCTGTTGCGATCCTCCGCTTCGGCTTTCTCGCCCAGACTGTCGCCGCTCAGATCGTTCAGGGCCGCGCCGATCGCGGCAAAGGCGTCGGAGGGCTTCTCCCCCGCGGCGGCCCGATACTGCTCCAACAGCCGCTTCATGTCCTGCTCCAGCCCGGCGTCCACGTACCGGCCGGGGACGTGCTCGTTGAGCTTCATCCGGAGGCCCCGCTCCAGACCGAGATCGTCCACCCCGATGAGGAGGGTATCGTAACGGCCCCGGTGGTAGACGAGCATATCCGTCGTGGTGCAGTCCATGTCGATATCATCCGGGAAGCCGTACTTTTCCAGCGTCGGTCTCGCGTTTTCCTGCATCCCCTGGAATATCGTGGTGGTCGTCTCTGTGATGTAGTCGCAGAGCGATTCGTTGCCTTGAACCCCAAACAAATGGATATTGAGGAGATCCACGGGGTCCAGATAGGCGTAGTGGGGGGAAACGCTCTCGTCCGCCACGGAGCGGACAGGCTTGAGTTCCGTGGAAAGATTCTCAATGTCCTGCGCCTGCTGAGCAAGCTCCTTCTTGCGCTGGGCATAGTTGTTGACGTACCCTGCAAAGCCGGCAAAGGCGCTGGTTGCAACGAACATCATCTCGACGCCTTCGTCATGGACCAGCGTGCAGGCGTCTGCCAGCTTTTCAGGGTCAGTCTCCCTGCCGGAGGCCAGCATACCGGCGGCCTTTCTTGCCTCGCCCATTTTGGCGTAGGCCTTGTTGACCCGATCCTTGTAAATATCCACAAGGGCGTCCATGCCGTAGTTCCGCTCCAGCTCGGCGGCTTTTTCTGCCGCCTCCTCGGACATTCCGGCCTTGATCCCGCTCTGACGGCGCCGCTCCTGGAATTCATCCCAATTTATCCTGCCGTTTGCCACCGCAAACAGAGCCATGATCTTTTCGTTGAAGTTCCTGCTCTCCTTGGAGTCGTCCGTTTCCATCAGGAGATGGCCGAACCGAAAGCCCATGATGTGCCGGTCAATATCTTCGGTCTTTTCGACTCCCAAGAAGTCCTTTTCCAAGTCGTCCCACCGCTTTGACTGCTGCGCCTGCTTCAAAAGCACGGGCCGCATCGCCTGATAGTATTGCTTGGAATAGTTCAGGCGCTGCTTCATCTCCTCCGGGTGCTGGTCAAACCGGGTTTTCAGATCCTTCGGCTGAGTGTCCACGGGTGCGCTCAGCTTGCGGAAATCCTCCAGACGCTGGGGGAGCGCGTTTTCATCGGGCCACTGTTGCTCGACGATGATGTCGAGCTTTTTTAGGGCATCCTCCGGCGAGAGATTGCTGAAGAACTGCTCTACCTGCCGCGACTGTCCGTTTTCCTCCACGGTGGTGGTGATCGTCAGTCCCTTGCCGGACATCAGATTACTCAGAAGCTTCAAAAGATGTGCGGGTGCGGGCATTGTTCCGTCCTCCTTATTTGTAATGCCGCTGGTGCAGCCGATTTTCTTATCTATTTAAGAGATGAGCAAAACGGGCGGAAGGAGCTGCCCACAAACAAGTTAAATGGGAATTAAAAGAGTTAAGGGCATCTCAAGGGCGCAAAAATCATAGCGCGGTAAGCACCGCACCTGAAAAAGGTATGGAAAAGGCAGATCAGGCGGAACGCCGAAGCTGTTTGGCAGAACGGTAGGAGCGAGAGCCGTGCAGAACGGCGGTCAGCGCAAGCGCTAAGGCGGAGATGTGGGCCAGCGTATTGAGGTTTGCCGCACTGTTTCCGTTGCGCACCCACAGTCGTTCCTGACCTGTGGATTTAAAGCGGGAATTGTATCTTTCGCACTCTGTGCGCAAGGCATAGATACGCTTAAAACGCAGGCATTCCCTGTCAATGGAAAGTCTATAGTCTGTTGGAATGGTCTTATATCTGGTGCAGCCTCGGTTCTTCCTGCCGTTGTTCCAGTTTTTGTGGTTACAAGGGCAAACACCGGTTTTGGACTGGCG
>CAVGIV010000103.1:0-5916 GCA_963629395.1 Paludibacteraceae bacterium
AACCAACTGCATCCACTCCTCTGCGGAGTGGATGGTTCTGCGACTCATGGCAACTCTCCTCTTGGTAATCGAGTGTAGTGAAATGTTACTGACTACCATTATGGAGGAGAGAACCACCGATTCACAGACACCCGGGGTTTAAGCACTTACGTACCAGCCAGGAAGTCAAGACTGCCGCCATTGTCTTCTTGCCAAGCGTAATTTCCGTAAGTCGAAAGAAATAAAAAGACAAGCCAAGGCAAAGGATCATATTCATAATCCTCAGATCCGAGACTTCAAAAAAGGAAAGCAGCGGTTTCAGAAACAGCAAATATCCATGCCAATATCTGCCGTACTCTCCTCTCCCGGATGCTCCTTCCGTATTATGCGATTCCAATACAGCTGCCTTGTCCGGATTGCCCCCTTCATATACCGTGTACGGATTATTCATCGCATTCCGAACCGGATCATCCTCTCCGGAGAACATTGCCTCCAGAAGCATATATCCATCCGTCACATTGTCCAGCTGTGTCATTTTATACTCAGCCGCCATTGCGGATAGCTGCCTTCATAATCGTATATATAATGTGACCGCCAGACATTGGCCTTGATCGGTGCTGTCGGCAGACAATACAAGAGAATCATTACTCCCGCAGCTGTCAGAACTGACAGGATAAGGCACACTATAAGTTTAAATCCATATATGCAGTACCTTTTCATCACTTCCCCAGCACCATCTTTGCAATCTCAATCGCCGCGGCATCCAGTGTATACACCCCCGAATACCCGTTCCTTCTGTATATCTCACCCTTGGTCCGGATGCGCTTTTTCACCTCGGACCAGCGCTTCTCGTTGTTGCTGGCGCCGCCCATGGTGAAGTTCGCCAGGACCTCATTCACGCATTCGATGCGGAAGCCGTTTCGGTGGATCCACAGCAGCATATCCAGATCGTCGAACACTGTCTCATTCCGGTAGAGCTTCTGCTCGTAGATCCGGCGGCTCGTGAACTGGGTGGGATGATTCCATGTTTTGGACGACACGAATTTGGGATTGGACGCTTTTTTGACAAAGGTGTGACCCCCGTTGTGCATCCGGATATCGGCGTAGGCCATGTCATAGTGTGTGCGCTGATACAGCGCTTCCATCGTCTCCAGCGCGATGGGCTCATACCAGTCGTCGGAGTTGATGATGCCGATGAAATCACCCGTCGACTTGCGGATGCCCTTGTTCATGCCGTCGTAGATTCCGTGATCCGGCTCAGAGGCTATTGTATACCGAATCCCCCGCTCTGCAAACGCCCTCTCGTAGGAGCGGCAAATATCGATGGTCGTATCTGTAGAGCCTCCGTCGATGATGTGGTACTCCAGCGGCGGCAGGGTCTGGTGCAGGACCGATTCAATGGTTCTGGCGATGGTGGCCTCGCCCTGGTAGACCGGGGTTACAATGCTGAATGTAATTTTATTTTCTTCCAGAATCATCTGTCTCCTTGCATCTGTCTGGCCTGCTCCTCCGAGAACCCCTCGGTGCTCTCCTTGAGCAGCAGGATCTTCATGGTCTCGAAGATGATCTGCAAATCCAGCAGGATGCTAAAGCTCGTGATGTAGATCATATCGAATTTCAGCTTGTCCAGTGCGGTCGTGTTGTACTTGCCGTATACCTGCGCCATGCCGGTAAGGCCGGCCTTGACCTTGGTGCGGAAGGTGAATTCCGGGATGTCTGCCGTATACTTCTCCACGTGCTCGACGCGCTCGGGCCGGGGACCCACGATGGACATGTCCCCGCGGATGATGTTCACGAGCTGCGGCAGCTCATCGACGCGGCAGGCACGGATGACGCGGCCGACCTTGGTAATCCGGTCGTCCTTCTCTCCCGCAGGATGGGGCTTGCCGTCCTTCTCCGCATCCTCGATCATGGAGCGGAACTTCAGGATGGAGAAGCGCTTTCCGCCGATGGTGCAGCGCTCCTGGCGGTAGAATACCGCGCCGCCGTCCTCAAGCTTAATAGCCGCTGCTGTCACAGCGAAGATAGGGCTCAGCACCACCAGAGCCAGCAGGCTTAAGACTACGTCGAACGCCCGCTTGATACCGTACTGGAGCCCGGAGATGCCGCGGTTCCGCGACAGGAAGAGCGGCGTATCAAAGAGGTTTAATTCCTCCGAGTTCTTGACGATGACGTCTGAGAGCTTCGGTACGAAGTATACGCGCTTATCCATGTCAAAGCAGAGCTTGAGCATCCGGTTCTTATCCGCAGACGGCAGGTCGTTGATCAGTACCGCATCGCAGTATTGGACGGCTGCGCGGATATTTTGCACCGGTTCCTTATAATGCAGAACCTTCGCCACGTGGTACTTGTACGGGACGCCGTTGAGCTTCTCCAGGAGGTGGTCGGGGTAGTCGCCCACGATCTCAAGGACTGTCAGCGGCGGGAAGAGCCGCCGGTAGCAGTTGATCATCGGAATGACAAGGAAGCTGTTGATCACGGCCTGCATGAGGAACATCACGGCGTAGAGCAGGGTGAATTCATGCAGGAAGCGGAACTGTCCGGTGATGGCGAGCGAGAGGAAGACCTCGATGACGTCCGTAACGAGGAGCGTCAGGACCTGGGAGGCCATAACGCTAGCCTTGCGCTCTACGCCGATCTTGAAAGCGTGCAGCCAGCGGCCCACGACGCAGAACACCGCGATGTACAGTAGGACCGACATCGCAAGATTGCCAAGGCCCAGAAGATGTCCGGTCTGGTTGTTCACCTCAACGAAGTCGTACCAGGACGCCAGAAACAAGGCTGCGGCGATCCCAGTCAGGATCGCTCCGCAGCCAAAGCGGTATATGTACTTGCCCTGTAGTTGGTTTCTCATCCGTTATGCTTTCGCCATTTGCTGAATCAGCGCCTGGATCTGGTCAACAGGCTTATCCAACTTCTGAGCGATCTGGTCGGCAGAGTAATGCATTTCTGTATAGTAGATTTGTGTCATGCCTTCCAGTTTGCCAAGCGCAATTCCTTCCTGTTTTCCTTTAATCAATCCCTTTTCTATTCCTCTATTCTCTACCCGATCCAATATTTCACACATATTAACCCCTTTCTCGTTCGGTAAGTCCGAAACGACCTCTTCAAACCTTCTGTCACCCGTCAGTACGGACATCAGCTTCAGTGTTTCATCCACATGCCTTACAATATCCGGGCCTGGATGATAATCATGAGTCATTCTCTTCTGCACAAAGTAATCCGCCACGTACCGAAAATCACTTTTAAACATACTTACCTGTTCCGGCGTCAGATAGGAAATCTCGAACAGATTTTTCATCTCATAATCACTGACATATGCGCGGAATCGTTCCGGAATGACCAAATGATCCGTCAGATGTTGACTATAGGGCCAGCGCTCTGTTCCAAAGTACAGAACCATTGTGATCACCGGATGAAGATGGATGTGATCCGATCCCTTCTTCAGAAGCTGTGCCCGATACGACTGGCCGTCGTATCCGATTTGCCGGATCGGCATGTACCGCTCCGCTGCTGTCTGGTGCTCAAAGCCAAACAGCGCGATCGTTGCATTGCTGTCCTTCAGCCTTTTTGCTACATCTCTTTCCTGTTCGTGTACTCTCCCGTCTGCTTTGTACTGGCTGCGATCCTTCACCGTTTCCAGATCGTCCGGATTCACGACCTGTTCCCCGTCAAAGAGCAGAACATTCACAATGTCCGCAAAAACATCGTTGTAGTCCGCCAGCACCTTTTCCAAAATATCTTTCTCTGCCATTAGCTTCCTCCTTGCAGAATGATGGCAGGGGTCCCGTCCCAAAGGCATTATAGCAGAATAGCACTGGCTTGGCACTCATTGAATGCCGGATTGCGGTACAATCGCCCGGTTCCGTCGCTGACCGGCGCGGAACCCTTAACGGTCTTGATCCTGACTGCTTAGAAATTCGCGTACACGAACTTCACGGGATTGTACCCGGGTCCGTAGATGCCCAGGAGGAGGATTGCGCAGATACAGGCAAGGAGCAGCACCCACTCCTTCACAAAGGTGCCGCGGTCGATCCTCTCGCGCAGGCGCACGCCGTCACCGCCCAGGTGCACATCGTGCCGCTCGTGGTAGATATCCGCGAGCAGCATCACGCCCGCCATACCCGCGACGATCATCAGACTCCAGCTGTTGAAGTTCTGGTACGTGCTGTTGATCTCATGGTAAAAGGCCACAGGGCTCCACTGCACGTTCGTTGCCATCCGCTTCAGCATTCCCATCGCCGCCGGGAAGCTCTGTGCCACATCGAAAACATATCCGACGAATACCAGCACGAACGTCCGCAGGATCTGGAACAGCCTGTAGAGCCGCGCACCCCATCTGCGTCCGCACAGCGCCGTGATACCGCAGGCGTTTCTCCACGCGGGGAACAGCGGCTCCAGCAGCATGGATGCAAAGATGATAAGGCCGTTCCAGAGGCCGAAGGCGACGTACCGCCCGCCTGCGCCGTGCCAGATGCCGACCACGAGGAACACCACAATGCAGGAGAGACTGGCCGGCAGGACCTTGGATGCATGGCGTCCAAAGTCCGTACGCCCGAAGCGCGTCCTCCCCAGCTTCTTGCCGGTGGCGGCAAAGAGCGGCGTCAGTGCCAGCGGATAGAAAATATACTTCTTCATCCAGGCGCCCAGCGTGATGTGCCAGCGGCGCCAGTAATCGTTGATCGAGGTCGCCAGATACGGCTGGCGGAAGTTCTCCGGAAGGCGGATCCCCAGAATCTCGGCAATCCCCCTGGAAATATCGATGCCGCCCGCAAAATCCGCATAGAGCTGCAGCGCATACAGAAGGACCGCCAGCACCGCCATGGAGCCGGAGTACTTCTGATAGTCGTCTGTCACGAGGTAGATGTCATTCACAATCCGGTCGGCGAGGACCATCTTGCGCAGGTACCCCCACAGGATCAGCTCGATACCGTGCTTGCACCGGCTCCAGTCTGGGCGATGCCGGGCGAAAAGGTCGTCAGCCACCGGATCCCAGAAGCCGATGGGACCCTGAATGATCTGCGGGAAGAAGCTGATAAAGAGCGCCGTCTTGAGGAAGCTCTTCTCCGCCTTCACGTTCCCGTTGTACACGTCGATGAGGTACCCTGCCGCCTGAAAGGTGTAGAAGGAAATGCCCACCGGCACCAGGAGGGACAATGTCCGCTGCCCGCTTGTCACCGCACTCACAAGGCCAGGCACGTATTTAAAGAAGGCCAGGATTCCGAAGCTCATGACGAGCACGCTCCAGAGCACAATGCGCTTACGGCGCAGGAACCGGGCGCGGATGCGCTTTTTCTCCTCGCGCTCCTGCGCCTTCACCATCTTCCCGCCGGCCGCCACAGTGTCTGCGTTTTCCCCGCCTGCTGCCGCATCGTCTGCAGTGCCCGCATCCGCAGAGAGAATCCTGCCTGCTGCACAGGCTCCACTCTTCTCTCTTCCTGAATTCTTCGGATTTGAGCTCTTCAAACCTGCCAGCGCCCTCTTCTGCTCCTCACCAAGGTGCTGCAGGATCCGCGCTCCCAGGTAGATGGCAAGGCTCGTCCACAGAATGAGCAAAAGGTACGCGCCGCCGCAGAGCCAATAGAAAAGCCAGCTGGCCGCCAGGAGCACCAGCCACTGATGCTCCCCCTTTCTCCGGAAGATCACCGGATACAGAAAATATGCAAGCACCGTTCCTGTCACAAAAAGCAGAAACCGAAACGAAACATAACTCATGATGCCTCCCGGGCAGTCTTGCCCGACCATTCTACGCCTCGCGAGGAATTCTCTCCTTTATAAGCCATGAATTTCCCCTCTTATAAAGCGTCTTCCGCATCCATCTCCCGCAGCACGTCGAGTACCTCGCCGCCCTCGAACAGGTCCTTATTCACGACGCCCTCGGTCTGGAGCCGATCATAGTACTGCAGGAAGAGATCCGTGTACCTGGCCGTGTGCTCC
>CAVGIV010000104.1:0-5840 GCA_963629395.1 Paludibacteraceae bacterium
GCTACAGCTTTTTCGATCATAACCGCGTGGGACAGCTGATGAGCCGCCTGACTACGGACCTGTTTGATGTGACGGAAATGTCGCATCACGGCCCGGAGGACATCTTTATTTCGAGTGTGACCATTGTCGGAGCACTGATCATCATGTACACCATTCAGTGGAAGCTGGCACTGGTGCTTACGGTGATGATCCCGATCTTTTTTGCCGTTATTTTTCGCTGCAGGCGGCATATGCGCGATGCGTCGCGCCAGGTAAAGAGTACAATTTCCTCCATCAATGCGGATTTTGAATCGGAGCTTTCCGGAATGCGGACTGCCAAGGCCTTTGCCAACGAGGAGGAGGAGCTTCGGCGCTTTCAGGAGGCCAACGCCAGCTACCGCTGTGCGAAGTTTGGCTTTCACCGGGCGATGGCAGAGTTTAATGCGGCAATGGAATTCTTCCTGTGCATGCTGTCTGTGGCAGTCATTTCTGTCGGCGGCGCGCTGATCATGCAGGGACAGCTCAATGTTATTGATCTGATCACCTTCAGCCTGTATGTTGCGGCCTTTGTCAGTCCCATTCGCAAGCTCTCCAGCACCACGGAGATGATAGCAAACGGAATGGCGGGCTTTCATCATTTTGCAGAGCTGATGCACACGCAGCCGGAGATTCAGGATGCGGAGAATGCAGGAGAGCTCGAAAACGTACGCGGAGATATCCGCGTAGAGCACGTATCGTTTGCGTATCAGGAGAATCCGGAGGTGCTGCATGACATTACACTGGCAGTGCATGCAGGTGAGACACTGGCACTTGTCGGTTCCTCCGGCGGCGGCAAAACAACGCTGAGCCAGCTGATTCCGAGATTTTACGACGTGACAGAGGGCGCCATCTATGTGGACGATCAGGATGTGCGCGGCGTGACACAGGAATCACTTCACCGCAGCATCGGCGTGGTATCGCAGGATGTATTTCTCTTTGCCGGGAGCATCGCTGACAATATCCGCTACGGAAAGCTGGATGCGACCATGGAGGAAATTCGTAAGGCAGCGCAGCTTGCAGAAATTGCAGACGATATTGAGGCGATGCCAGACGGCTATGACACGAATGTGGGCGAGCGCGGCGTTCTTTTGTCCGGCGGACAGAAGCAGCGCATCTCCATTGCGCGAATCTTCCTGAAAAATCCGCCGGTTCTGATTCTGGATGAGGCAACCTCAGCTTTGGACAGTGTTACAGAGGCGCGCATTCAGAAGACCTTTGAGAAGCTCTCTAAAGGGAGAACGAGTATTATCATTGCACATCGCCTTTCTACCGTGCGGCATGCAGACCGCATTGCTGTCATAGAAGGAGGGCGTATTGCGGAGCTGGGAACGCACCGGCAGCTGATGGAGCTGGGCGGCGAATATGCACAGCTGGTTCACACACAGGAGCTTATCTGATCATGAGTATTTTGCAAAAGACTTCCCCAAAAACAGAGACATCCGGCCAGATGGACATGATTCATGGGCCGCTTACCCGTAATATTATTGCGTTTTCGCTTCCGCTGGCTGCGACCAGTATCCTGCAGCAGCTGTTTAACTCGGCGGATACGGCTGTCGTGGGGCGCTTTGACAATGCAAGGGCCCTGGCAGCGGTGGGTACCAACGGCGAGATCATCAGTCTGTTCGTAAGCCTTTTTACCGGGCTTTCCATTGGCGCCAATGTGCTGATTGCCAGTTACATCGGCATGGGCAAGACCAAAAAGATCAATGAGGCCCTGCACACCATCATGAGCATCGCCCTCATCTGCGGACTGGTCATGCTGCTGGCCGGGCAGTTTATTGCAGAGCCTCTGCTGCGCATGATTGATACACCGGAGGACGTGATGGACCTTGCGGTGGAATATCTTAAGCTCTATTTTCTGGGCAGTCCGTTCCTGATGCTGTACAATTTCGGCGCGGCGATTCTGCGGGCGAAGGGAGATACGAAGCGGCCTCTTTATGCGCTCCTTTTGTCCGGCGTTGTTAACGTATTCCTGAACCTGTTCTTTGTCATTGTCTGCCACATGAGCGTGGCAGGGGTGGCCCTGGCTACGGATATTTCCACAGCTATCAGTGCGGTGATTGTGCTGGTCTGCCTGCAGAGGGAAGAGGAGACGTTTCGTTTTCAATGGCGGAAGCTGGCTCTGCAAAGGGAATACTGCGGCAAGGTGTTCGCCATCGGTCTTCCGGCCGGTATTCAGGGGGCTGTGTTCTGCTTCTCCAATGTGTTCATTCAGGCGGCCATCAACAGCTTCGGATCCAACGCAGTGGCAGGAGCTGCAGCGGCGCTGAACTTTGAGTATTTCTCGTATTATATTGTGCAGGCCTTTGCACAGGCGGCGACCACCTTTACCAGCCAGAACTGGGCGGCCAGAGAGTGGAAGCGGTGCCGCCGGATTTTCTCCTGCAGCATGCTGTGGGGAGCGGTCTTTGCGGCGGCGATCAGTGTTCCGCTGGTTGTATTCCGCGCAGAGGCGATCCGGCTGTATTCCACAGAGGCAGCGGTGCAGGAGTTCGCCTATATCCGCATTATGACGGTACTGATCCTGGAGCCGCTCTGCGTTATCTATGAGATTCCGGCCGCAGCGCTTCGCGGAATGGGGCACTCTACCCTTCCGGCAGTGGAAACCATTCTTGGAACGGTCGTATTCCGTCTGCTATGGCTTTCCACTATTTTCGTTCATTGGAGAACCTTCCGCATGATCTTCTGGGTGTATCCGATATCCTGGATTTTCACCGGAGTATTGCTGCTGATCAGTTATGCATTAGCACTTCGATCCTGGGATAAGAAGCAGGCGATAAGGGACTGAGTGACCGTGTTTCACTTCTATAAAAAAGCCTCTGGAAAACGCTTTTACAGCGCTTTGCGGAGGCTTTTTTACAGGTGAGGGTTCATCGATGGACGACAGAAAGGCTTGACAAGAGCCTGCCGATCAGATGTCCTGGCGAAGACCAGCCAGGTCACGGAAGAATTTCGGATAGCTGATATCAACGCAGGACGCATCGTCTAACGTAGTGGCGCCTTCTGCAAGGAGAGAGGCGATGGCAAAGGACATGGCGATGCGGTGGTCCTTAAAAGTGCGGATATTCGCGCCGTGCAGCGGTTTTCCGCCGTGAATGATCATACCGTCATCGGTTGGTGTGATGTCACAGCCCATGGCGGTGAGTCCCTCTGTCACCACGGCTATGCGGTCGGATTCCTTGACCTTGAGCTCGGCGGCATCGCGGATGATGGTTGTGCCCTCGGCGGCGGCAGCCATTACAGCAATGACCGGCAGCTCATCGATGAGTGTCGGAATCAGATCCTTTTCGATGACAGTGGCATGGAGGGAACTGGAGCGTACCAGAAGATCTGCAGAGGGCTCTGCAGAAAGATCCTCATTCAGAATCGTAATGTCGGCGCCCATTGCCTTCGCTACGCGAAGAATTCCGTCTCTGGTCTCATTCATTCCCACATTCCGAATCAGGACTTCCGAGTTCGGTACCAGGCAGGCTGCTGCGATAAAGTAGGCGGCAGAGGAGATGTCACCCGGGACGCGGATGCTGCCGGGAGATTCCAGCTCATCGGCGGGAGTTACCATGACCTGGTGACCGCCGGGAATGAGTGCTCCTGTGACAGGATCAGCGGCAGCAGAGATTTCCCTTGTCTGCACCGGATGTCCAAAGGCTGCCAGCATTTTCTCTGTATGATCACGGGAAATGGCGGGCTCTGTAACGGTGGTATCTCCCTCGGCATACAGGCCGGCGCATAAAATCGCAGATTTCACCTGCGCGGAGGCGACCTTTGTCCGATAGGAAATGCCGTGCAGGGGCTTGCCGGTAATCTTCAGCGGGGCGCAGCCGTTGTCATTCATGCTGACGATATCGGCTCCCATCAGGGCCAGCGGCTCCATCACGCGCTTCATAGGGCGGCGGTTTACGGAATCATCGCCGGTGATATAGCTGGTGAAATGCTGAGGCGCAAGGATCCCGCTCATGATGCGCGTTGTCGTACCACTGTTCTGGGAGTACAGCGCAATGGGAGAGTGCGACGGATACAGTCCGCGAAGGCCGGTACCGTGCACAACGAGGCGCCCGGGCTCCGAGAAATCCCGTTCAATATAAATGCCAAGGCGGGAAAAGCAGTCCATCGTTGCCAGACAGTCCGCGCTTTCCAGAAAATGAGTGACAATCGTATCACCCTTGGCAAGGGATCCGAACATAATGGCCCGGTGGGAAATGGACTTGTCACCCGGGATCGTAAGCTCTCCCTTTAAAGAGGAAGCGGGCGATAAGGTCATGGGAGACGGGCCGTTCTCCTTGACGGCGGCAGCGTCTGAAGTGCCGGCGCCTGCTACGCTGTCTTTGATCAGAATGTGTCTGTGCAAGGTTATTCTCCTTAATGTAATGTATAGTTTCTGGTTGTCAGAATGTCCCGCGCCTCGGTAAGATCCGCCTCCGAATAAAACTCCACGCGCAGCGTACCCTCCTGGTATTCCCGGTTGTGGGTGATGCCGATATTTTTGATATTGATTGCATTGACAGCAAGGAGTGTCACCACCTCCGCCAGCATGCCGGGGTGGTCCTCAATGTCAACATGCAGGACATGGAGGAGATTCTGTGCGCCGGAGGATACGCCGTCAAAGCTGTCGCGGTAGCTCTTGGCATTATCGAAGAACCGGTAGATCTCTGTCTGATTATGCTCTGCAATGTTTTGCCGAATTGTCTGAAGCCCAGCAATGTAGTTATCCAGAAGCTTTGTAATATTGTCGGCGTTTGTCATGCAGATCTGCTGCCACATGACCGGCGAAGAGGACGAAATGCGTGTAATGTCCTTAAAGCCGCCGGCCGCGATGGCATGCATGACCGCATCGTCGGAATCGGATGCCTGGACGAGATTGACCAGCTCTGCGGAGACAACATGCGGCAGATGCGAAATGCCTGCAACGGCATAATCATGAAAAGGACAGGAGATCACCAGCGGAATGGCTTTAATCTGCCGGACAAACTCCTTCATCAGGAGCGTTTTCTCCTGCGGCGTATCATCTGTAGGAGCCACGATATAGTAGGCATTTTCCAGAAGCCCTGCCCGGGAGTTGTGATACCGCGTCCGTTCGGAGCCGGTCATGGGATGTCCGCCGACAAAGTAATACGAAAGGCCGGCAGCCTCTACGTGCTCCTGAATATCGCGCTTGGTGGAACCGATATCGGTCAGGATGGCCGATGATTTGAGGTGTCCCTGCAGCGCATGGAGATTCTCGGCGTTTTTCTGGACCGGTGCGCACAGGAAAATGATGTCGCACGCTTCGAACAGCGCGCCGTCAAGCGGTCCGTCATCACTGCAGGCGCCGCGATTTACAACGCCGTCCTTTAAGGCTTCTGTCAGCGTGTCGCGGGAAGGGTTGTAGGCCACAATATCCGCATCCGGCCAATACTGACGAATGGCCTTTGCAATGGACCCGCCGATCAGTCCGAGCCCGATAAAGCCAAAGTGCATGGAATTAAAATCCGTCATTATCTTTGTCTCCGATGTTTCTTTCTTAGGTACAGTCAACTTCAAAAGTTTACCGCAGGAGAGAGAATTTATCCACATAGGAACGGACGCTTTTTTAATAATGACGCAGCGGCCTGTCAGCAGGAATGGATGATGCTCATGTTTTCCTGCTGACAGGCCTTGCTGTATATTTTATGAGCGAATGCTTTCAGTTTTCCTCAGTTGACACCCGCATACGGCAGGCATAAAATTTACGGCGTATGTGTTCTTAGAATACAGACGATATGTAACTATTTAGCGCCCATCTCGATTTTCCTTTCGGAAAACCTCGATGTGGCTGGCCAGAGGCGCTTCGCGCCTTGGCCGCCTGC
>CAVGIV010000105.1:0-5660 GCA_963629395.1 Paludibacteraceae bacterium
CGGCTCAGGGAGAACGCAACGATATTCCTTCCGTACAGATCCAGCACAGCACTCAAGTACGCCTTGCTGCCAGAGCCATATTTGAATTCTGTTATGTCAGTCACCCACTTCTCATTCTGCCGGTCAGACGAAAACTCCCTGTTCAGGACATTTTCCGCAGTGTATTCTGACGGAGTTTTCTTCTTATACCGCCGCTTTTTCTTCCTGCATACAGACCGCAGGCCAAGCACACGCATAAGACGGTAGATTCGTTTCAAGTTGTACTTTAACCCACACCGGCGCTCCAAAATAATTTTCATCTGCCGGTATCCGGGAATGCCGCGCTGGGCTTGATAAATTTCGATAATAAGCCCGGCCAGCTTTTCGTCTTCCCTTTGCTTTTGGCTCACGGTGCGGTTGAGCCATTTGTAATACCCGGCCCTGCTGACGCCTGCCGCAGCGCAGAGCTTATAAACAGGCCATCTGCGTTCCTCATGCAATTCTTTGACGGCCTGATACACAGCGGTCTGCCGCACGCCGCTGAGGTCCGGCGAACTGCGGCCTTGGCGTCGGTACTGCTGAAGCTTCTGATGCAGCACAGCCTCCATTTCCAGCTCAAGATTGACCGTTTTGAGTTGCTTATTCTCAGCAATCCAATTGGAAAGTTCTCTGGAGTACTTTCTCTCGTGTCTCAGGCTGTTGACGCCTGCCGCATGATATTTCCGCACCCAGCCGTAGACCTGCTGGTATGTAAACCCAAAGCGCTCTGCTGTCAGGGCGTAGTCCCTGTCATGGGCGATGCAGAATTCTACCGCCGCCTGTTTCTTTTCTCCGCTGATTTTGGCCATACACATACCCTTCCTGGCTCCGCCCGCGGGACGGAACTCTTTTTGGCCATTATACAACGAAACCCACTTCTCAAGCTGTGTTCTCGACCGAATCTGATATTTTTTGCAGATTTCCTCTTCACTCATCCGCCCGGACAAATAGGCTTCTACCGCTTCGCGCTTGATCTCCTTGGAGTAGTGATGGTTTCCGGCCCGATGGCATAGACCTTCCGTGCCAAACATTTCATAATTTAACAGCCATTTTTGTAGTGTGCTCCGGCTCACGCCAAATCTCGCTGCGGACTGATTGAGACTTTCGGTTCCGACGAGACTGTGTTTTACCGCAATGATTTTTATTTCCGAACTCACATAATTCATTACTGACATAAGAATGCTCCCCATCCGAAGTAGTTGCAGATTTTTACTCTCTGCTTGTCTACTCTATGGGGAGCATATCAGGGCGCTGGCTGCAGCGTCTAAAACGGCAGGCTGGAGAAGATCTCTCCAGCCTTATTTTTTTACAACAGGAGGATCGCTCACATGGACAACCAAAACACAAGCCGTCAGTTCCGCTACCTTGAAGAAGTCCGTATTCCCCTGCACCGTGCAGGCTTTGGAACCCTGCCGGTGGAGGGAGATCAGTTGCCTGTCCTTTGGAACGGCGCACCCCTCTGCCGCATCACCGGCAGGGGCAGCGTATTCTATCGGCGAGAGGACGCGGACACGCCCCAGGCAGAGGATGCCCTATATCGCGTCGAGGACATCGCCGCGAAGACGCTGGAGTATATGGCCGCTATGGAAACCGCTCCGCAGCTCAAGGCCAGCGGACTGGATGGCGATTACCGCATCCTCGCTGACTTTGGCGGCACGGTGCTGGCAGGTTCTCCGAGCAAATACGGCGTTCAATTCGTCACATGGGATTGGGACTATGACCGCACGGGCGTGGTACACGGGCACTATTTCATGGAGAACTACGATGCCGCCAAGCAGGATTTCGCCACACGCTCCGGGCTTATCCCAAAGGAACAGCTTTTCAGCCCGGAGCAGCTGACTGAGATATTCCGCTGCTGCGCCGATTCCGTGGATGAGGACTTCTTTGAGCTTACGGATACGCAGGAAGAAATGATCCGCGGAATCCAGCAGCAGATCAGGGTGTGCGTACCGGATCTGGACGAGCGCGTCCGTCAGCAGGAGGAAGCATTGGAACGAGCCTCGCAGGAGCAGACAATGTAATAGCAGCATGGCATGGGCCGGAGTTTTAGCAATAAGACTCCGGCCTTTTTTATTTTCAAAAAAAGGAGTTTGATTTGCTTGACGCGATACTTTATGAAGTTCACACCCCTGTTCGCCGCAGAGGTGCAGATGATGACGCCACCCCGTCATCAGCCTCGCGGCAGCGGACGCATCCGCAGCAGCTTTCGCTACAGTGCCGACGATGTGCGCTGCAAAGACTGCACGAGATATGACAGCGGGCACCCCTGTCACCTGAATGAGTGCGTCTGTCTGGAGGAGCGCATCGAGGCCGGCGTGGTGGAGCTGAACGCTCTGGCGCGGGAGTGCTTCGGCGGGAGGATGTTCCGCCCGCTGCAAAGACGGCTGCGAGATGAGCTGAACCGGCAGCCCTTTCGCTTCTTCCTCAGTGATGCCCACAGAGAACGATGGACGCATTGGAAAAACCGCTGCTACGGTATGTCCGAGCGTAACGCGGCTGCGCTGTTTCTGCTTACCGCCGATGAGGAGCTTTGGCAAAGAGTCCTCTGGCATTTCGACAGCAGCGGCTTCGACTTCCCCGCCATCCGCCTCTCCGGTATTCACCCGGAGCTGTACAGCATTTATCAGGCGGCGAAGACCATTTCCATTGGCGGTGACAACATCGTCATAGAGGACCTTGCTTTTTCCGAGCTGGTCAGTGACAGAGCCTTCCGGCTCATCCTCGGAGCACTCCTGCTGTGCAGGTATGGCGAGGTGGTCTTAAATCTGGAAAGAAAAACGGAGGAGACAACATGATGATTCAAGCGGTTCTCAGTAACCCCAGCCACCCGGAATACGGCGTGGCGACCATCCCGTTCCCCATCCCCCGCGACCAGTACGCGCACTGCGTGGAGCTGCTGGAGGCGTTGGAGATCGGCGATGCGGTCAAAGCCGACTGCAAGGTGGAGAGGATCGACAGCTTCTACACCGTCCTCAAGCGCACGGAAATGCTCACGGTCAATGTGGAGGAGTTGAACTACCTCGCCAAGCGGCTGGACAGCTTCGACACCGGCGAAGCCGCGCAGTTTCAGGCGATGGCGCACAAGCTGGAGCTGTTCGAGCTGAAGGATCTCATCAACCTGACCTTCTGCTGCCAGCAGGCCACGGTCATCACCGACTTTTCCGACCTCGCCGCCATCGGTCGCAACCACTACATGAACCTGCACGGCGGCAGCGCAAGCGTGGATGAGCTGAACGCGCTGGATGACAAGGGAATCGCACGGCAGCTCATTGAAAGCGACAGCGGCACGGTCACGCCCTACGGTGTGGTCTACGACAACGGCATGAAGCTGGAACAGGTCTACGATGGCCGATTCTTCCCCTGCTATTACTATGAGCCGAATGCCATCACCGTTGCGGTGACCGCTAAGTCCGAACCGGAGGACACGGAGCATATCACATGGCTGTTCCTTCCCATGGTGCAGGAGGAGATCGACCGCGCCCTCCTTCGCGGGGGCATCACAGATCCATCGGAGATTCGTCTGAGCTTGGAGGATAGCTGGCTCCCACACGAAGTCCTTGACCTGCTGGACATGGACCATGTTGACATCAGTGAACTCAATGCACTGGTGCAGGCACTTGATGAGTTTTCCGACATGAGTATCAGGAAATATGCTGCGGCAGCTGTTATGGCAAGACCACATACCACGGAACAGGCAAAACATTTGGCAGAAAATCTCGACCTGTTTGATTTTGCCCCCAGTGCCAGCACACCGGAGGAGTACGGCAAATACATGATCCAGAAGTCTGGCCGCTTTGAGTATGACGAAAATCTCGACGCTTTTTATGACTATGAAAAGTACGGCACGGAGCGCATGAACGAGGAGGACGGGATGTTCACCGACCGGGGTTACATCGCCTATAAGGGCTATTACAGCATGGAGGAAGTGATGAACGGCAGCCAGAGCAACTGTATGGAGATGGGAGGTTTTTCACGATGATCCTTTATCTGACTCACGGCAACGGCGAGGAAAGCATCCCGCTGGAATTGCCTGCATCCTCTTCTCGAGTGGAGGAGATCGACATTCGGCTGGACGATATCTGTTCAGGAGAAGGAAATTTCCGCATTTCAGATGTAAAGAGCTCTGTAAAGGGGCTCTGGCAGTTTATCCATAGCGCAGACCTTCTTGACCCGGAAGACTTGGAAAAGCTGAATCGGCTCTCAAGGCAGCTCGACGCAATGAGTGAAAAGGAACGCCAGATATTTGCCGGTGCGCTGTTGAGCGAATGCATCAGCAATCTCGATGACGTGCTGCAAACGGTTGGGCGCATCGGGCAGTACGAAATAATCACGGGGGTGACCTGTGACCGGGAGCTTGGCGGATATTTGGTGGAGCATGGCAAAATCGACTGTCCAGAGTATCTCAAGCTGTATTTGGACTATGTTGGCATCGGCGCGGAGTTTTACAGCAATTACGGCGGTGCGTACACCTTGGACGGATATGTAGTTCGGAAAGAACATCTGCCGAACTATTCCCAAGCGCCGGAGCCTTGGCGCAATGAAAATCGGGATGAAATCCTCCGCATGACGCTGCGTGTTGAGGGAAAGCCGGACTACACCCTCGTCCTCCCCGCTGATGAGGAATACCTCGATGCGGTGAAAAACTATCTTGATATTGATGTTTTCGCAGATGCCATGCTCTGTGATATTCGCTTCAAGGTGCCTTATATCGGTGAGCTGATTCGTGATACGGATTGCCCCGCTGTGGAGGATTACAACGATTTTGCCGAAGCCTTGGAGGACATCTGGCAGAAGGACGGGATGCTCCTGACCTACGCCGCCGTGCTGGAGGCAGAGAAACCGGAAACCCTGCACCGTGCCTGTGAACTCCTGCAAGATTTGGATAACTACCAGCGCATCACGGAGGGCGCCTACGGTTACGGTCAGCAGCGATTGCAGGAAACGCTGGGGCTGGATGATGAAGCCATCTATGAGCTGGACGGCTACATGGATTTTGAGAAATACGGTCAGGACTGCATGGAAAACGACTGCGTGACAAAAACAGAGTTTGGCCTGCTGCGACGCTTGGACCCGCCCTTCCCGGAGCAGCGGCAGGGACAGCAAATGTTTCGGTAGACTTTGCGGCAGATGTGTAGTATGTTTGCCGTTGCCCAAAAGAAGGGAGGGATACTTTTGAACACCAAGATCTCATATCTGTACAGAGATGCCGATAATTACAAGATGCCAAATGAATGCGTCATTGCCGGTACGTTGACTGCGAAACAGGCCCATACCATCAAAGATTGCTGCGACATGGGCGAATACTTCATTCCAAGGCAAGTAGGCCTACCGGAATGCCGTTTTGACCGGTACGATCCTGCGGTGGATCACTGCTGGTTCGAGCTGGATGAGGACTGCTTCTCAGAAACGATAGAACCGCCTACTGTAGCCCTCACTGCCACAGAACTGGTCAACCGTTTCGAAGGATGTAAAAACAACTGGCGGGATGAAGCGTACACGCCGCAGATGGGAGGCATGAAATTTTGAAAGTCAACGCAAGAACGGAAGAATTCCAGCACATTGAGTTATTTGACAAGTTTGCATTATTCACCAACGCCCGAATCGACCGCTCAACCGTACCGGAAGGCTGGTACTGCTATGAC
>CAVGIV010000106.1:0-5567 GCA_963629395.1 Paludibacteraceae bacterium
CTGCGGGAGTGTCGCAGACACGAAGCAGCTGATTTTTATTTGTAGTGGTGCCTGCGCGAGCAGGCATGGTGGTTTCAGAGTCCATTCGTGAGAAAATTTCGAATGGGCTCTGTTTTTTTTACAAAGATGTAACAGAAAAAGAACAAGAGCACTCCGTTTGTTTTTACATTCCTTTTCTAGAATATGTGCTGTAGCAAAGGATCAGTCGATGCCCAAACGGCGGATGTCTCCGCCTGAACCTGGCATTGGCTGGTCCTTTTTTATGGTAAAGCGACAAAGGTTAGCGCTGTCAAACCTGTAAAAATGGGGATTTTCTACAAGTTTTTGCCTTGTGAAGACGGTTGCCAGATGTCATAATCATTTGTTGGAAAGTTTTAGTCCGCCGGGTACGGGCCTTACACAAACGGAGGGGATGCTCGAAATGGTTCGGGCCCTGGAGCTCCGGGCACAGCGGCGGCAGAAACGGGAGGAAATTGAATATGAAACGCAAGACAGCACGTTGGCTTGGCATGTTCGCGGCAGCAGCGGTTCTGCTGACAGGGTGCGGTGCAGGGACGAAGAGTTCTGCCGCATCGGAAGCAGAAACGCAGAGTGAGCAGGTGCAGGTCGAGTCGTCGGCAGAGTCGGCATCTTCGGAAGAGGAGACCATAGAAGAGGAGGCGGCAGAGACTGCTGCAACGGAGACGGAAGCGGAGGATGCGGTTCTGGACTATGACGGAGCCATCATCCGTGTCGGTTCCCTGAAGGGCCCCACCACCATGGGACTGGTGAATCTGATGAAGGACTCGGACAACGGAAGTGCGGAGGGTACCTATTCCTTTACAATGGCATCGGATCCCTCGGAAATCGTCGCATCCGTTGCATCCGGTGATCTGGACATCGCAATGATTCCGGCGAATTTGACGTCTACCTTGTATAACAAGACAAACGGCGGCGTGTCTGTCATTGATATCAATACGTTGGGCGTTCTGTACGTTGTCACCGGCGATGCGTCCGTTGCTTCCATGGCGGATCTTGCAGGCAAGACCGTTCTGACTACAGGACAGGGTGCGACACCGGAGTATGCGATGAACTTCCTTCTTGAGGAGAACGGAATCACGGATTGCACACTGGAGTTCCATTCCGAGGCAACGGAGATTGCAGCTCTCCTGAAGGAGGATTCGAGCAAGATCGCGGTCCTTCCGCAGCCGTTTGCAACAGCGGCGCTTCTGCAGAACGATGCTCTTCGCAGCGCCTTCTCTCTTACCGATGCATGGGACCAGGCAGTCGGAGAGAGCGGATCCCGGTTCCTTACGGGGGCGACCATTGTCCGGAATGACTTCCTTGAGGAGCATCCGGGAGCGGTGAGCGTATTCCTGAAGGAGCACGAGGCATCTGCAGACAAAGCCAATACCGACATCGAGGGTACTGCCGAGTTGGTTGCGGAATACGGCATTGTAGAAAAGGCTGCGGTTGCGGCAAAGGCACTTCCTAATTGCAATATCGTCTGCATCACCGGAGAGGATATGAAGACGGCGCTGTCCGGATATCTGCAGGTTCTGTATGATGCGGATCCGACATCGGTCGGCGGAAGCCTTCCGGAAGATGAGTTCTACTATACTGCAGAGTAATACAAATTTTGCTGCGCAGCAGCGGCATTAATAGGGAAATGCCATGAAAAAGAAAATTCTTATCATTGCCGGCTGGCTGGTCGTTTGGCAGCTGGCGTCCTATGCCATTCACAATCCGATACTGATGGCAGGACCTGTTGAAACTCTGGCGGCGCTGTGGACGCTTGCAAAGGATGTCTCGTTTCTGGAGAGCATTATCTTTTCATTTCTTCGGATTGTGGGGGGCTTTCTTCTGGGGGCGGCAGCAGGCATCGGACTTGCCTTCTGGACCCATAAAAAGCCGGTCTGGGGCGATATTCTGGCACCGCTTATTAGCGCACTGAAGTCGGTTCCTGTGGCCAGCTTTATCATTCTGGCACTCATCTGGTTCGGCTCCGGAATGCTGTCCTTTTTCATCAGCTTCATTGTGGTTTTCCCGATTCTGTATCTGAATACGCAGCAGGGACTTGCCAGTCTGGACACAAAGCTTGTTGAGATGGCGGATGTGTTTCATATACCGGCTGCGTCGCGGCTGCGCTATGTTATCCTGCCGGGACTTGCACCGTTCCTGGAAAGTGCCTTTGCACTGTCTCTGGGGATGAGCTGGAAAAGCGGCATTGCGGCAGAGCTGATCGGGCAGTACAAGCTGAGCATCGGAAACCAGATGTATCTGTGCAAGATCAGTCTGGATACTGCCGGAATTCTCGCCTGGACGCTGGTGATCATCTGCATCAGCTGGAACTTTGAAAGGGAATTTCTTCGGCTGTTTCATCGGCTGGTGACGGTTCGCGGGAAGGAAGCCCAAAAGGAGCAGGCCAAATGACCATTGAGGCGGAGCATATCTATAAAAGCTATGACGGGAGGCTGGTGCTGGATGATTTCAGCTTGGATATTTCATCGGATTCCTCCTATGTGATTACCGGAGAGTCCGGAGCAGGGAAAACGACGTTTCTGCGGATTCTATTGGGATTGGAAAAGCCGGATCAGGGACGTATCCGGCTCCTTGGGGATTATAAATATTCCAGAGTGAATGCCGGCGTCGTGTTTCAGGAGGACCGGCTGTGCGAGGAGTTCTCGGCGGCCGAGAATGTTGCAATGGTCAGCAGGAAGCTTTCGGAACGCATTGCAAGACAGGAGCTGGAAAAGCTTCTGCCGGCCGATCAGCTGGATAAGCCGGTCAGGGAGCTTTCCGGCGGCATGCGCAGACGGGTCTGCATTGTGCGTGCCTGCGTCGTGCCCTCGGATGTCCTGGTGATGGACGAGCCGTTTGCCGGGCTGGACGCGGAAAACCGGCGCAAGTGCATAGAGTATATACGAGGCGTGCAGGGGACGACACCACTGGTCCTGACGGCACACTCATTGGATGGACTTGGATTCTGCAAGGCCATCCCGATTCATTAAGACAGCTGCAACAGAGCAATGAAAACAAGCGATTTAGCAAATGGGCTCTGAACAGTTACACACTAATTGAAGGAAAGGAGTACAACATGGTAACAAGTGACAAGGGACTCGTAAGCTACAAGCACCGGGTCATGGAAGAGGTGGCCCGTCTTGCCTGGGAGGGAAATCTGGACGAGGAGCATAAGGAAGCTCTGGTCTATGATCTGATTCCTGGCCCGAAGCCGACATATCGCTGCTGCATTTATAAGGAGCGCGAGGTTACAAGGCAGCGGATTCGTCTGTCCTGTGCACAGAACACGCAGGGGAATCTCGACTCCAAGAACATCGTACAGGTTATTAAGCCTGCCTGCGATGAGTGTCCGCTTTCGGCATATTCTGTAACGGACAACTGCCGCCTCTGTCTTGGAAAGGCGTGCGTGAACTCCTGTAAGTTCGGCGCGATCTCCATCGGAGAATTCCGCTCCCACATTGATCCCAACAAGTGTAAGGAATGCGGCATGTGCGCACAGGCCTGTCCGTACGGTGCCATTGTGCACCTGGTACGTCCCTGCAAAAAAGCCTGTCCCGTGGGTGCCATCACCTTCGATGAGTATGGTTTCTGCGAAATTGACGAGAATAAGTGCATCAACTGCGGACACTGCATCCACAGCTGCCCGTTTGGTGCCATCGGTTCGAAAACCTATCTGACCAAGGTTATTGAACACATCAAGAACGGCGATGAGGTTTATGCGATGTGCGCACCGGCGACGGAGGGACAGTTCGGTGAGGATATCTCCATGGCCGCTATCCGCGAAGCGTTCAAGAAGGTTGGCTTTAAGGACATGATCGAGGTGGGCCTCGGCGGTGATATGACGGCAGCCTATGAGGCGGCGGAGTGGAGTGAGGCTCTGCAGGAGGGCCGCAAGATGACGACCTCCTGCTGCCCGGCGTTCATCAACATGATGCGTAAGCACTTCCCGGAGCAGTTTGAGAAGAACATGTCCACAACGGTATCGCCGATGTGCGCAATTTCCAGACTCCTTAAGGCCGAGCATCCCGGCTGCATTACGGTGTTCGTAGGACCCTGCATCGCCAAGAAGAGCGAGGCTGAGGATAAGAGCGTTCCGGACAATGCCGATTATGTAGTCACCTACGGCGAAATCCGTGCACTCCTTCGTTCGAAGAATGTAGAGGTCGTGCCGGTCGAGGAGAACTATCAGGAATCCTCCATCTACGGCAAGAAGTTCGCAACCAGCGGCGGCGTTGCTGCAGCGGTTATTGAGGTCATGAAGGAGCGGGGCGAGGATACCTCGAACATCAAGCTTAAGCAGGTTGCAGGCGGACAGGATTGCCGCACAGCACTGACGCTCCTAAAGGCCGGACGCCTTCCGGAGGACTTTGTCGAGGGCATGGTATGCCCCGGCGGGTGCGTTGGCGGACCTTCCCGGCATAAGACCGAGGTTGAGACCAAGAAGGCAAGAGCGACACTCCTTGCAAAGGCAGACGGCCGCAAGATTCTGGAGAACCTGGAGAACTATCCGATGGACAAGTTCAGCATGCACCGCGACGGACATATGGATGAATAAGGAAATGTCTGTGACAGAAAGAATCGGCGGGCTTGCGCTGGCCGGGATGGGCGAGGGCTGGCAGAAGCGGGCAGGAATTTGCCTTGCGGGCGTTTTGGTGCAGGGATTTTTCCTCTCGTTTCTGATTAAGGTGAACCTTGGAACCGATCCGTATACCTTCATGAATGTATCGATTGCGGAGCACATCGGCTGGATGTTCGGAAACTGGCAGCTGACCATCAATGTTTGCCTTCTGGTCTTTGTGGTGCTGACGTCAAGGCTTCGGTATCTTGGCTTTGGGACGCTGGCCAACATGGTGCTCATCGGCTATACGGCGGATTTTGGATGTTATCTCTGGGACCGCTTCCTTCCGGCCTCTGTGTTTACGGAAGCGGCCACCAGAATCCCGATATTCGTGGCAGCGCTGATCGGCTTTCTGATCGCGGCAGCGGTGTACATGAATGCGGGAATGGGGCTGTCTCCCTACGATGCACCACCCTGCATTCTGCATGAGCATGCTGGGAAGGTGCCGTACTTTATCATCCGTATTGTCTGGGATTATGGTGCCATCCTGGTCGGCATGCTGGCAGGAGGGACACCGACTGTTTCCAATCTGATCATGGCTGTGGCCCTTGGGCCGGTGATTACGCTGATCGGAAAGGCAATGCGGAGGATCTGCTGAGCAAAAGAGAAGCTTTGCAGCAGCGATTTTGCGAATGGATTCTGAATAGTTACGTGTTTTTTTGCAGTGCTGCGCCATATCCGGCTTGAACTGCTTTATTATGCCCGCCTCTGTGCGGGCATTTTTAATTCACTTATAAGACGCGTTTGTACTGAGCATTGACCAAAATCTTCCAGCATAATACCATAGTTTCTGAGACTACCATAACGGTAGGCGGTTAGCTCTCCGTACGGAGGGCTTCTTTCCCTCCGAGAAAGGAGGGACTTATGGTGACATACGAAGATCTTTTTCAGTTCGTCATTATGCTGGCGACTGTTATTGCACTGGTATGGAACATATGCAAAAAGAAAT
>CAVGIV010000107.1:0-5552 GCA_963629395.1 Paludibacteraceae bacterium
AAAGAGTAAAGCAACAGCTACACGGCGCAAAACCGTGTAGCTGTTTTCTTGTTCAGTCTGCTATTTTATCTTCGCCTACAAATACAATCACCTTTGCGTTCAGCGGCAGCTTTGCCAACTCTGTCCGCTTCGGCTGTCCGAAAAAGACAAAGTATGTCTTGTCCTTATTTGCCCGCCGCTCCAGCCGCTTCAACCTGTTCTGCAATACCTTATTCTGCATTCAGACTGTCCTCCAACCGCTCCATGCGCGAGAGAATATCTCTGCTGTCCGCATAGCGTGACGCATAATTGAAAATCAGCTCCGTTGCTCTCAGCCTTGCATTCACGCTTGCCTTTGGGTCGTCTAATACTGCAACGACCTTATCGACCGCCTTTTCAAGCTGGCTGGACAGCTTCGTCCATGCGGCATTGACGATTTTGTTCTTCGTCTGCTCCAATGCTGCTTGAAAGTCCTCGTTTTCGAGGTACTTATAGCCTGTCGAGCGGTTGATACCCGCTACTCTGCAAGCCTGTGACAGATTTTCTGTCCTGGCGTATTCCATGAGAAAAGCGGATTGCTTGACTGTCAGCCCAGCTATCCGCTCAAACGCCATATTCGTCCCATCGCTCATAGAAGAAATACCCCCTAAAAATATTTATTTGCTTGATTTCGCTGTTCTCGCCCATATCGTACCCTTTCCGTGTCCTCTCTTATTGCCTAAAATACCCTTGCGTTTGCAAAGTTAGATACTCTTTCCCTGCTCTCGTGGCGTCTCTCGCTGTTTTCCGTGCTGTCTGGTATCGTAACGGTATCGTCAGCTTCTAACGCCATCTCGCTTGTTTCTCGCGGCGAGAGCATGGGTTTTGCGCTGTCCTGCTGTGTACTTTGTGCGAGTGTATGCGGACTTTCAGCGGCTTTTACCGCCCTTTTCTCCTGTTCCTCTTTCATAAAATCTGCATATACGGTTGCCTTTGGGTCAATCTCCGCTTTCTCCCCGCACTCCGCAAAATTGACCTTTGCGCTGTAGCTGTAATCCTTTTTCTGGTTTTCAAAGCGGTCTGTAAACATAGCCGTTCTCCTTTTCCTTTTCGCCCTCGTCGGGCTTGTCGCTAAAATAGAGTTCATCACCCTGTTTTGCAACATCTGCGGTCACTCTTTCTTCCGCTGCTTTCAGCAGTCCACCGCCGATGATATTTGCCTGTAAGAACGGCACAAGTGCGCTGTCCAGCCTGTCCAGTTCTGCCGCCTTGTCCTTTTCAAACTTCAACTCTGCCGCCGATTTCGCATTCTGCGCCGCTCTCGGATAGTAGTCTTGCAGCGCTTCGCCCACTTCGCTGTCGCCGGATAAGAACATGATTGCCCTTGCGCCGACCTGCGTATTGATGTAATCGTCTACAATGCGCCCGATCAGCACCTTGTTGTTCTGCCCCTCGGCTGTAATGCGTGTCTTGATTAGGCTCTGCATAAACTGCAAATCGGCGTAGTCACGCTCTGTATAGTGGTGTTCAAAGTTCGTATTTCTTACCTTTTCCATCTCTGCCTGTTGCTGCGTGATGTAGCGTGTGTTCTCGTCAATGGCGCTCTGTACCTTGTTCAGCCATTCCCTGTTCAGCCTTCGCAGTTCCTCTCTGTACCACTTGTCTGTATAGCCGCAGTCCTCTTTCTGCTTTTGCAGCTTTGCAAGTGCGGCAGGGTAGGGCTTGGTGTCAATCAAGGTTTGCAATGTGCGCGGCTGCCATTTAGACCGCTGCATGACCGTCCAGCCGTTGGGCAGACTGTTGTTTGTGTTCATTCCTGTGTTTCTCCTTTCATCTTGTCCGCTGTGTTGTTGTCTGTATTCCCCTCTGCGGTGAGGGGTGAACGGGTGCGCTGAAAAGCTGTATCAAATGACTGTTGCAATTTTTGTTTGCGATACCTACGCATATACTCTCGCCTGTGCTTCTTTTTCAATTCCGTTGGAATTGCTGGTCGAGACATTGTAAAAAAATCCCCTTTCTTGTAGTTTGGTATATTATCAGCTTTGCAAGCTGTTGTATAAGGCGCATAGCTGTGTATATGGCTCTTAGAGCATATAGCTGTATAGAACACATATAAGCCTAGTAAGCCTATATAATATTACATAACAAATGAAACGCACACCTTGACCGCCCGCAAACCCTTGTGTATCAAGGCTTTGCGTTTATCAAAGGCATAATGAAAGCGTACAAAAGCACTTTTCAGACCCGCCGTAAAACAGAGCTTTGCCCCTCTATATATGCCGCCGCCTGCGCTGTCTGCTCTGCCGTTTTCAAGTGCTGCTTGCGGCATTTGCAGCTTGGATCGCCTTTCCTCACGCTCTGTATCATGCGCTCCGCTGCTGTGCTTGCGCCGTAGCCCTGTACCATGATGTGAATGTGCGGCGGCTTGTCCGTGCAAGGCTCTACCCGCTCGCCGTTGTGTATGCGCTTCTCCGTACAGATAAAGACCTTCTTGCCGCCGTAGCGCATGGACTTCTGATAGCCCATTCTGCCCATGTACTGCGAGTCCGTGACAGAAAGACCGAGCATGAAAGATATTTCCCCGCCCTGTTTCTTTTTCAGCCTGACACAGACAGCGCGAAGCCTGTTCAGTTCCTTTTCCGCTTCTTCCATGCTGCTGAATTTTCGAGGGTCATCAAGAAAATATGCCGTGCTGACTTTCTCTCGCATACTCACTCCCTCCTGTACTGCGTAATATTATTTTACTGTCCAAAACATCAAAAACAAAGCGGATTTTGCCCATTTCCCGCAACTTCTACATTCCAAACAAAACCCCACCTTTGATTTCTTAAGAAAAATTCGAGTTAAAAACAGCAACTTGCACAAAAGAAAAAAGAGCGGCTGAAACCGCTCTAAAATCCGTGTCAGTATGCTGTTTTTGCACCGTTGATGAACACCGTTGAAACGCAATATATAACAAACGAGTGGTATGCGAAGGATACCAGCAGGAAAATCTGCTCATACATGAAAGCAAAGGGAGAATCCGGCAGACGATTGACGACTATACCGATTTACGGCTTTACACAGACCGGCGGCAAAGAAAAGAACTGGATTCCCGACCCGGACGCGGCGGAAGTCGTTTATCGGATCGGCATGGATGTTTTGAACGGATACGGTCCCAATCAGATCGCTGCACGTCTGGAACGCGCAAAGATTCTGACGCCGACCGCGTATTTTGCGAGTAAGGGAATGTCCTATCGGGCGAAGAATATCTATGACCCGTATCGGTGGGACGCATCGACTGTTTCAGGCATCATGGATCATTATCTGGAATACCTCGGACATACAGTTAATTTCCGGACACACCGCAAGTCCTATCGTACAAAGAAAACTGTTGTGAATCCGCCGGAGCAATGGATGGTTTTTGAAAATACGCACCCGGCCATCTGGACAGAAGAAATCGCGGAAGCGGTAAAACGGGCCAGAAGCAATCGCCGCAGAGTGACCAAAATGGGCGACATGGGAATGTTCTCTGGGCTGGTCTACTGCGCAGATTGCGGTGAACGGCTGTACTTTTGCAGAAGCGTGAGGTGGGAGCATACGCAGGAATGTTACACCTGTTCCACCTATCGCAACCGAAAGGGGTGCAGCGCCCATTACATACGCGCCGTGGTGCTGGAACAGCTTGTGCTGGAGAATTTGCAAAAGGTGATCTCGTTTGCACATTTCAACGAAGAAGCCTTTGTAGAGATGCTGATGGACGGACGCAAAAAAGCGATGGATGCAAAGCAGGCCAGCGCGAAGCGCACACTGGGCAGGCAGGAACGCCGCATTGCGGAGCTTGATACAATCATCCGAAAGCTCTACGAGGACAATGTGTGCGGCAAACTGACGGACGAGCGGTTTGCGAAGCTCTCTGCGGGTTATGAGCAGGAGCAGGCAGAGTTGACCGACAGCGTTCAAACGCTGCGCAGTGAGCTTGCAGCGATGCAGGAGCACACCGACAATGCAGAGAAGTTTCTGAAGCTCGTTCGGAAATATACCGAGCCAAAAGAACTGACCGCCGTGATGGTACAGGAGTTCATTGAAAAAGTCATTGTCCATGCGCCGGATAAATCCAGCGGACACCGCGTACAACAAATTGACATTCGCTATAACTTCATTGGAGAGATGGAGTTTTCCGCAGAGTACACAGGAAAAACAACAGCATGACGCCGAAGCGTCATGCCATTGCCAAAGAAATTGAATAACTTCTTTATCTGGTGTTCCCTTCGGGGGACAAAATTATTTGCTCTTTCTCCGCTGCGGCAGCGCATCATCCGGAATTTCCAGAATATATGTCTCGCCGACGTTGATGATGCGCGTCCCGCCGTACTCATACTCCCGGCGCAGCCCGTGCCCGTAGGCGGCATGGACGTGCCCGTGCAGCAGAAACTGCGGGCTGTATTTGTCGATCAGCGTGCGGAAGGACGCAAAGCCGCGGTGCGGCAGATCGTCCAGATCGCCGAAGCCCGCGACCGGCGCGTGCGTGAGCACGATATCCACGCCCTTGCGGAGCTTCCAGGTCATGCGCCGAATGCGGCGCTGCATCTCCTCCTCGGAATACTGATAGGGTCCCGGACGGTAGCGGCGGCAGCCGCCCAGCCCCGCGATGCGCAGCCCGCGGAACTCGACGACCTGATCTTCGATGCAGTCGCAGCCCTCCGGCGGGCGGACCTTGTAGCTCTCGTCGTGGTTTCCGTGAATGTAATAAAGCGGCGCGTGCCCCATCGTCACCAGAAAGCTCAGATATTCCGCCTTGAGATCGCCGCAGGACAAAATCAGATCGATGTCCGCCAGCTTTTCCTTGCGGAAATAGTCCCAATAGGCTTTGTTTTCGTTGTCGGCAATGCAGAGAATTTTCACAGAAGAGCCTCCTGATCGGGTGGGATCTTGTCGCGGTAGACACCTTGCAGACGCACCATCTTGCGCGCCATCGGCAAAATTTCCTCATATTCCGGGATGTGCCCGTTGACAGCGCTGCACAGATAGTCCATGTGCAAGATCTCATCGATGGTGAGCTTTCCGCCGTTTGCGTTGATGAGCCGCCCATCCTGCGTGCTGAAGCTGCGGTCAAAGGGCGACAGCTGCCCGGACTGAATTTCACGCCGCAGCACCTGCGCCAGCACACGCACACCCTCGGGCAGGCAATCGTCGAGCATCACGTCGATCACGCCACTGGACATTCCCCACCAGTAGTTGACGGCGCGCGCGCCGTCGAGCTCCTGATACCAGCTGTCGTCCAGAATGCTGCGCACGATCCGCTCATACAGCGTTCCCCAATTCCAGACCGGCGATGCAAGCGGCCAGAAGCTGCCGCTCTCGTCCGTCATAAAGATGCCGTATTCCGTATAGCGCCGCTCCGGCGTGGGCGTGTCACGGTTGGAGACGATCTTGATGCCCTGTTTGCGGAATTTTTCCAGAAAATCACCCGGAAGGCAGCTCCATTCCAGCTGGATCTGCACGTTCGGATTGACCATTTTCGCACCCAGCGCGAAGGCGTTGATGCTCGCCGGGACGCCGTAGCAGTTCGTGGTGATCTCGCCCATCACGAGCACGAGACCGGTGGTCGTCGC
>CAVGIV010000108.1:0-5483 GCA_963629395.1 Paludibacteraceae bacterium
GAGATCACTTCCCAAGCGAGATTCCCTCTCTCTCGAGAATCTGCCGCACGGCCTCACTCTGCTCCTTTGTCACCTTCGGGATCGGCTTTGTGCAGGCCGACGACGCCACGACGCCGCGCAGTCTGCAGCCCTCCTTGATGATCGGCACGAAGAGCGATCCCACACTGTAAATATCAAACAGGCGGTTGATCTGCTGCTGGCCTCTTGCAATTCCCTCTGCGTCGTTCTCCCGCATGGAACGGATCCATGCACTGCACAGCTCCGGAACCACGTTTGACAATCCGCCGATGATGCCATCGCCGCCCGAGAGCACATTGTGAGCCGCATTGTCATCAAATCCGGAGTACACTTCAAAATCCGGATACGCCGACTTCACCACCTTGATCAGCTCTCTTGTGTGATCCATCCCGCTGATGGTGTCCTTGATCCCGATCAGATTGTCGTGTACCTGCCGCAGATGCAGGACCACCTCCGGATCAATGGTATATCCCGTCCGATCCGGGAAATTGTAGATATAAACCGGTCCGTGAATCTGCCCGAACAGCTCGTCATAGAATGTAAACAGCGACGCACTGTCAAATCGAAAATAATACGGAGATATGATCATCGCGGCATCGGCTCCCTGCTCCAGACACCAGTTGGAATAGGGTACAATCTCCTCCTCCTGCATCGATGCCGTTCCGATGATGCACTTCACGCGATGATTGATGTGTTCAATGGCAAACCGTGCCAGTTCCTTGCGCGCCTCCATGCTCATCGCGAAGAACTCACCGATGCTGCCGCCGATCAGAATGCCGTCAATGCCGTTCTCAATCAGGTGATCAAAAAGCTTTCCCTGGCTCTCCAGATCCAAAGAACCGTCTTCCTTCAGGAGCGTTACTGCCGGTGTGATATAGTTTGCATTCATTTTTGCTGTTCTCTCCTTATAGTGCCCGTTACGTTATGCGCCATTTGCGGTTTCCTTTGACCGCGTGCGGTGGTCTCTCCTAATCTTCGGGCGCAGCGCTTACTCCAGTCCGCCGCCTTCCATGGCGCTGCGGGCATTCTGCGTATACATCCGGTAAAAGCCCTTTCTGGGCTCCCTGGGAACGATGCTGTCTGTCTGACTCCGCTCCTGCAGAACCCTTGCGGCTTCCTCCGCCGAGCAGGGCACTCCGTCGATGCCGGTCACATTCAGCGTGCGATTCTTCACCGAATAAGAGATCAGATCGCCCTCCCGGATAAACGCAATCGGTCCGCCGGAGGCCGCCTCCGGCGACACATGTCCGATGGCGGCGCCCCTGGTCGCACCGGAGAATCTACCGTCTGTAATCAGTGCAACACTGCCGTTGATCCGGTCATCACAGCAAATGGCCTCGGTGGTCGCTACCATCTCCGGCATTCCGCACCCTCTGGGCCCCTCATACCGAACAATGATGACCTCTCCCGGCTCAATCTTGCGCTTGGCCACAGCGTCATAGGCCTCCTCTTCACAGTCAAAAACTCTGGCCTTCGCATTAACCACTTCCCTCTGATTCTCTGCGCAGGCTGCGTATTTGATCACCGCTCCGTCCGGTGCAAGATTTCCCTTCAGGATGGCAACCGATCCGGTTTCCTTCACCTTTTCCACTGGGAAAATAACCTGCTCCCGCTCCAGTCCATAGTTGTGAAGATAGCCCAGATTCCGCTGGAACCAGTTGTCCTTATGCAGCTCTTCCAGATTATCGCCAAGCGTCTTGCCGGTCACCGTCATCACATCCAGATCCAGATAATCCCGCAGAAGCCACTCCACCATAGGAACCCCGCCGGCAAACCAGAAGGCCTCTGTGATCTGCGTGCCGGACGGATAAATATTCCCGATGTGCGGGATCTGGTGATTGATCTCATCAAAAAGCTCAATCGGCAGCTCAACACCGGCCTCTCTTGCAATGGAGGGCAAATGGAGCGTTGCATTGGTGGAGCCTCCGATGGCTGAATGCACCACGATTGCATTGCGGAAGGCGGACTCCGTCAGGATCTTGTCCGGCGTCAGCTCCTGCTCTGCCAGTGCCATAATCTGACGTCCTGCCTGTCTGGAATACTGCAGGAGGTCACGCATGGTCGCAGGGACCAGCGCTGCCCCGGGAAGTGTCAGTCCCAGTGCCTCTGCAAGGCACTGCATCGTGGACGCGGTCCCCAGGAAGGAGCAGGCTCCCACCGACGGACATCCTGTCAGCTTGTAATCACGTACCTCCTGGGGTGTGATCGCACCGTCCCGCTTCTCACGAAGTGAGATGTCACCCGCCAGGACAGAGGTTGTCATATCCGGTCCAGGCCGCATGGAGCCGCCCGGCATGAAAATGGCCGGAATATTCAGTCTGGCAATGGCCTTCAGATGTGCCGGAATCGACTTATCACAGCTCGAGGAGAGCACCATGCCATCCCACTGCACTGCGCTCCCGTGAATTTCAACCATGTTGGCGATGGCCTCGCGGGATGCCAGCACATAGTTCATGCCGTCGCCGCCCTGTGTGCAGCCGTCGCAGATATCGGTTGCATAGTATCTGGCCGGTTTTCCGCCCTTCTCATAGATTCCATAGGTTGCCTGCTCCACCATCTGATTCAGGTGATAGCTCCCCGGATGGGAATCGCCGTATACGCTCTCCACCATGATCTGCGGCTTCAGAATGTCCTGGTCATCCCAGCCGGTTCCCATCTCCAGCGCATCGAACTGGGACCAGAACTTGCGCTCCGCAGCACTTCTTTGCTTCATATCAAATGCCTCCGTTATATGACATGCTGTTGGTGTCAAAAGTTCTTTTGACACCATGATACAGCTTCAGGGAATAACGGCCTTTTCCTCTGCCCTTATTCCCTGAACCATTCTCAAATCATTGTACTTCTTTTTCTTACTTTTTCCAGCCTTCCGGGAGGTAGGAAATGGTATTCGCGATCATGTCATTCACCAACTCGCGAGTGATCTGCACATCCGTGCATTTAGCCTTGTAATTCGGATCCTGAAGGAACGCCTCCACCACCAGCTCGCGGTCGCAGGTCAGTGCTGCCTTCAGTGTTCTCTCATGGTTCTCCACATGCGGAATTACAAGGTCATAGACATCCCGCTTGATGGCTCCTGCTGCAATCGGATGGATGTGGTCTCTTTCAAAGATGGCATTTGTCTCAACCACTGCATCTGCCGGCAGGTTCGGAATCTGCAGCGCCGTGTTCGGAATGTTGACGTTGGAAACGAAACGGCTCAGTCCGCAGAGTGCCTTGATCAGAAGGATTCCCTCTTCGCCGGTAGCCTCCAGCTTGATCTCATCCTTCCCGTCAATCAGGTCCTTGGAACGCTGCAGGCGCTTTTCCAGATCATCCTTTCTCCACTGCACGGTTGTGAGTCCGTACTTCCAGCTGCGAACCGTGTCCGGATCCTTCAGATACGTATCGCCGGGCATGAACTCTGCAAGATGACGGTCACCTGCTGCCGCAATCCAGCCGTAGCGGTTGAACAGATCCATCTTTACCCGATGTGCGCAGGCAAAGGAGGAATTCATCCAGCTGTTGTCCTTGTTGTCAAAGCCTTCCTCGAAATGCTTGTCAATGAAATCACGATAAACCGGGAACAGATCTACGCCCTTATAGGAGGCCTCGGTAAACCAGGTGAAGTGGTTGATGCCGACCACGTTCACGAGAATGTCATGCCAATCCTCCACCGTATCGCCGGTCTGCTGCTCATAAATGCCCTTCAGCATCTTCTGCGTGCCGAATACCTCGTGGCAGCATCCGAAGGCCTTGATCTGCGGATATACATAGTACAGCGTCTTTACGCACAGGGACATCGGATTGGTATAGTTGATGACCCATGCCTCCGGCGCATAGTCGCGAATTGCCTGTGCAATCTCCACATACATCGGAATGGTGCGCAGCGCACGGATAATTCCTCCCGGGCCTGCGGTATCCCCAACAGACTGCCAGCAGTTTACTCGCTCCGGCAGGTGCACATCCGACTCCATCTCATCAAAGGTTCCGGGCAGGATCGAAATAACAACAAAATCACAGCCGGTCAGCACCTCCTTCAGAGACGGATATACCTCGAAGGTCCAGTTCCCCTTTGCATCCTCCCGGCTCATCAGTTGATTGCCGATGGTCTTATTCGCCTCTGCAGCCGCCGGATCGATATCATACAGACGAATCTCTCCCGAAATCTCGTCGTCCTGTGCCAGATCCGTCATGAAGGTCCACGCCCAGCCGCGAGAGCCTCCGCCGATGTAGGCGATCTTTACGTCCGTTGCCTTTTTACTTGCGTACTTCATTGCTGTGTCTCCTTTTCCCCCTGGTTTGGTTACTGCAGCTCTGCAGCATCTGCCAAGAATGCATTCATGCAATGTACCTTTGTCTGTAAATCGCTGATTTCTCCCTCTTCAGCGACAGCCCGCGAACCAGGTGCTTAGCCAGCCCGTGAGCTGTTCCTCTTGAGTATTATTCTACCTGTGTACATCCCCTTACTCTACAAAAATCGGAGCATAATTGATAAAATCTATCTGATCGGCCACAGATTGTCTTCTATACATTCCCATCGAAGCCTCAAATTCCTTTGCAAATCCGTGCGCCCCGCCAAAGGTTGCTAAGGAAAACCTCGATAGGACTGGCCGAAAAGCTTTTAACAATCAGTGCGCTAAACAAGGAGATAAAATTGGACACCGGAACCATCTTGCTTAAAAAAGACATCAGCGGACTGTTTGCCGAAGAAATTGTTCGCCATAATAGCTATTCCATGTCAACCCGCCATTATCACAGCGATATTGAGCTCTACTTTCTGCTCGAGGGCGACCGGTACTACTTTGTCGATCAGAATACCTGGCATGTTCATGCACACTCCGGCATTTTGATCGGTCCCAATCAGATCCATAAGACCAGCATGTTCAACGAGGATCCTGAGCATCACCGCTTTCTGCTCCAGTTCAGCTCCCGCCCCTATGATGCAATCTTTCAGAGCCTTGGCTATCCTTCGTTTGCGTCCTTGGCACACCTTTATCAGGAGCCGGTTTCCTTCTGTGATTCAGACTGGACCAGCGTTTTGTACCTTCTCTCGCAGCTAAGAAACGGACTTGCCACCAATGCCGCGCGTTCCACCTTATTTCTCCTGGGCATGCAGCTGCTGGATCTGTTCTGCACAGCTGCCCGCAAGCAGCAGATTCCATATGCCGCCACTGCCTCCGGCCAATCGCAGAGTCCCTCCTCTGCCTCTGAGCTCCATCAGAAAATCGATGAGCTGGCGCAATACCTCCAGCGACATTGCTCCGAAAAAATTGTCCTTGATGATCTGGCTTCCGAATTCTATTTCAGCCGCTCCCGCATGACCGCAGCCTTCAAACAGATTACCGGCTTCACCATTGTTGAATACATCACCTTCATGCGCATCCGAAAAGCCAAGGAGCTTCTCCTGCACACAGATCATTCTATGACCGACATCGCCGCCGAAACCGGCTTTGGAAACGTTACCTATTTTGAACGCGTCTTCCGCA
>CAVGIV010000109.1:0-5242 GCA_963629395.1 Paludibacteraceae bacterium
GCTAAACCGCGGACGATGGGATTAACGGAGGAGTCTGTGCTGGTCGGCCACGGCATCAGTTACTGTGCTCTTTGTGATGGCGCATTCTTTGACGGACAGGATGTGGCTGTAGCAGGCGGCGGGAACACCGCCTTTTCCGATGCGCTGTATCTGAGTGAGCGCTGCCGTAGTGTGACGGTGATCCACCGGCGAAAGGAGTTCCGTGCAGATCGGACGCTGGTACGGCGTGTGGAACAAACCTCTAATATAAAACTCCTTACCGATGCTGTGGTGATTGGCCTGGATACGGTAAATAGACAGCTTACCGGACTCGTTTTGAATGCGGCGCAAGGACGGACAACACGGCTTTCTGTCACAGGATTATTTGTTGCCTTGGGACGAATCCCGGATACGGGAGTTCTCGTGCCTATTACAGGCTGCGGTCCGGACGGCTATATTTTGACAACCGAGCAGATGAAGACCTCTGTGCCCGGGCTGTTTGCCGCCGGTGATTGCCGCTGCAAGCGGGTACGTCAGTTGACCACCGCGGTCTCAGACGGCACCATCGCTGCGGTTTCCACCTGCAAATATCTGACAGAACGGTGAGCTTTCATCATTTGTGGAACAGGAGCTTTAGACATGTTCGATTATGTCACATTTCTCACGATTCTTCCCTGCCTCTCGACGGTTGCAGCAATCGTACTGCTTGGTATCAGCTTTCACCGGCAGCGGCACGGTGCGGACTTTCATAAATTGATGCTGGCCGCGTTTATCTGTGCCATCCTTACGCTGGCTGCGTTGATTACGTTCTTCCTTCCCAGTATTTGCGGCGGTGCCATGCCCATTTCTAATCATCTTCTTTTCATGCACATTGGTTAAAAGTACAGGCCGCCTTGACACTACCACGGATAAAGCCGGGGAGCGTCAAGGCGGCCTGTGGCTATACCAATCAGCATGGAGAAATTGATGGCCGGCCAGCATTGCGCAAAACGGCTTTGATTTGGATCCGTTTCAAAAAGATATCCTGTTTTTATTCTGTGGGTGATGCGCCGACCGCATCAAAAGATTGGTTTGGACGGGAGACGGCTCCCTGCTCTTACATGCAAGCAGATCCTCCAACGCGAAAATCTTTTATAGCGCCGAATGGATCCCTCAAAAATTCAGTAGAAAAAATGAGAGATGTATGATAGAATGCAGTCAGTATGGAAAACGGCTATGCCATACAAGACGAGTGCTTGACTGGATATTTGCCGGAAGAAAATAGTAAGCCAGCAGCATAACAGCATACAAAGATTAGAGGTAGAGAACCATGATGAGTTCGGGCGTATGGGATTGCAAGAGCGGCAGCACGCTCCGTGCGGTACTGACAGGAAATATTGAATGGACGGATTCGGCAGATATCCGGGAGGACGAATAATGGAATTGGTAAGCGAAGCAATCGTTTTTGCGGTCAAGGCTCATGACGGAATGCGGCGCAGACAGGCAGACGTTCCGTATATTCTGCATCCGGTAGAAGCCGCTGCTATTGTGGGGTCAATAACGAGCAAACAGGAGGTCATTGCGGCGGCCGCGCTTCATGATGTGGTGGAAGATGCCGGAGTTGCCATGAAGGAGGTCGAGGAGCGCTTCGGAAAAAGAGTTGCGGCGCTGGTTGCGTCGGAAACGGAAAATAAGCGGGAGCCTCTCCCTGCTGAAAGCACTTGGAGGGTGCGGAAGGAAGAGGCAATCGAGATCCTCCGGAGCACAACGGATCCGGAAGTGAAAATTCTGTATCTGGGCGATAAGCTGGCCAACTTACGCGCAATCTATCTCGACTGGAAGAGAGAAGGACACGCCGTGTGGCAGGGCTTCAACCAGAAGGATCCGGCGTGGCAGGCTTGGTATTACCGCACCATTGCCGATAATATCCGCGAACTATCCGATACACCGGCGTGGCAGGAATTCCATTGGCTGATTGAAACAATATTTTCGGGGGTATGAATATGAGTGAACAGGTTAGTTATCGGACAAATAACGGCGTGTTGACGATTGGCCTGCATGGGCGGGTGGACGCGTCCAACGCATCGGAAGTTGAATCGGAAGTTTCCGCAGCACGCATCGCGGCACCGGGCATGGCGGTTGTGATCGACGCAGAAAAATTGGAATACATCTCCAGCGCGGGCTTGCGCGTCCTTCTGCGGCTGCGGAAATCAGAGCCTGACTTGACGGTGATCAATGTTTCTCCGGATGTCTATGAGGTTTTGGATATGACCGGCTTCACAGAGATGCTGACAGTAAAAAAGGCTTATCGCCACCTCTCGGTGGACGGCTGCAAGATGATCGGAAAGGGCGCGAATGGTGCGGTTTACCGCTACGACGCAGAGACCATTATCAAAGTATACTTTAACCCGGACGCGTTGCCGGAGATCCAGCGGGAGCGTGAATTGGCCCGCAAGGCGCTGGTGCTGGGCATCAATACGGCGATTCCCTATGACATTGTGCGCATCGGGGAAAGCTATGGCACAGTCATGGAATTGCTGGATGCCGCATCGCTTTCAGAATTGATTAAAAAGGATGCGGAGCATCTGGAATTACCGCTCAAGTATTATGTGGACATGCTCAAGCAGATCCACGGTACAGAGGTAAAACCGGGCGATATGCCTGATATGAAGCAGGTAGCACTGGGCTGGGCGATGTTTGACCGGGAACACCTGCCAGAGGAACTTGGCAGCAAGCTGTACGAAATGGTAGAGGCTGTTCCGGAGCGAAACACGATGCTGCATGGCGATTACCATACCAATAATATCATGGTGCGCGACGGGGAAGCACTGCTTATCGATATGGATACGCTTTGCGTGGGGCATCCGATTTTTGAACTCGGCTCCATGTTCAACGCATTTGTTGGCTTCTCAGAGCTTGACCATGAAGTGACTCAAAAATTCCTGGGCTTTTCGCACGATCTGGCTGAAACCTTCTGGCGCCGGGCACTTGCCTTATACCTCGGCACGGAAGATGTGGCACGGCTGGACGAAGTGGAGACGAAAGCGAAAACCGTCGGCTATATGCGCCTGCTGCGCCGCACGATCCGCCGCAGCGAACCGAATCGCGAGGAACTGATTGCGTATTATAAGGAGCGGCTTACAAGTCTGATCCCCACGATTAAGGAATTGACTTTCTGAAGATTTGCCGGGGGAGCACAGCTATAATCCGCGTCTACCCCACGGAGCTTCTTCCCGCATGTGAGGCAGGCGGGGAGAAACTGGGTTGCCCCCGGTTCAGGAGCAAGCATAACCCCGCCGTCAGGGTTGCAAGAGCAAATGGTCACAGCAGACCGCTTCTATCCTCCCAGCCGGCGACGCTCCACCCACGGTACGCAGTGGCCGGGGACAAAAGACCTTGCCGCGCGGGAGTGTCGGTCATTTTCTCATTTTTGTGGGACATTTCACACCCCAGCGGTGTATTCTAATTGAAAACACAATAGGGAGGCTTTTCATGAGCTCGTACAGTTCTCTTGAACATCTGTATCACAACATCAAAAAAACACACCCCGGCATGACCCCGGCGCAGGTTCGTGCCGAAGCGGAGCGTTATCTCGGCGGCGCGCTGCAGCCGATGCTCTCTGAGCAGGAGATCTTTGCCGTCATTGAGCGCGGTCAGGGCATCGAAGCCAACCCGGGTGCCGAAGACGGCCAGTACCGCCGCGAGGGTGTCCCACCGCGCTCTCTGCCCCGCTATACCGACGCGGAGCGCCGGGCGCGCCGGGCGAAAGCGAAAAAGCTCCGAGATGGTATTTATGACTTCTTCGAGTATCAGAACAGCTATCTGGATGTATACAAATACCGTCTGGAGACCGGCGGGATCGACCCGCGGGATCCCGGCCTCACCGCCGCGCAGCGTGCGGAGATTGAAGAGAACGCACGCAGCTATGACCGGGGCGATCAGCGGCTGTTCTACTATATAGACCCCAACGCCACTCTGGACGAGCAGACGCGGATGGAGAACGCGAACGAGGAGATTGCGTTCCTCTTCGACAAAAACGATGCCCATTGGAACGAATTTTATCGGCAGCAGGTGGCGGATATTAAGGAAAGCCATGACCCGGCGTTCGCGGGAAAAAGCGACGAAGAGATCCGGGCGCAGGTTAAGGCGGATATCTGTGCCCGCCGCGGCCAGATCCTCATGCAGCGGATGCGTGAATCCGCCGCATTGCTTGATCATGTGGAGGACATGTCCGACCCGAGCCTCCCGGCCGAGCAGCTCGTTGCCAACTACATCACACTCCAGAAGGCAGCCCATGTCACCCACGAAATTGACGGTCAGCTTGCCAAAAACGGTTCGTTCTTTACGGTCTCGGAAGAGGATGCGCAGTGGCTGCGAGACTTCAAAAAAGCACAGAGCTGTTTCGGCCTCGCCCTGGAGCGAATCGCCGCCTATGCCAACCCCATCAGCGAATTCCTTGACCCAGCCAGTCTGGTCGACTATGACTGCATCGCCATGCACAACCCCTATGAAAATCTGTTCGAGAGTCAGGACCGCGGCCTGCCGTTTCAGGAAAGACGCAAGGCAAAACACAGAAATTTCAAGGCCTATGCCGATGGTGTACAGGATAACTTTACCAATTTACTGTATGACGCCGCCGGTACGCTTTTCCCGCAGCGCGATACAGAGATCGCCGAACGCTTCAACCGGGCGGTGGAGGATTTCGGCTTCACGCTGGGTGAAAACGGCGCAAACTGCACCTGCGAGCAGTTCGACCGGGCCGGAACCCGCAGCACAAAGCAGAACGCCGGAGTGGAGGAGCTGAAAAGCGGCCGGCCCCTTGTCTTTCGGCAGGACGGGCGCGTGGCGGTGCTGAGCCTGCGCTCCCCCCTGTCCTATGAGATGGTCTGGGATAAACCCGAGGCCCTGTTCAACTATTCTCTGGAATATCAGAATGACAAGCTGCTCAAGCAGCTGGCTGCTGCGGACAAGTGGCATAAGACGCGCTCCCCTCAGTTCCGCAATATGCGCCGGAGCTTCGAAGCGCTTGCCGCCTCGGTAAAGGGGCTGGACGGCTCCGCCGAGCAGCGGGAGCAGGTCGTGCAGAAATATAACGAGCTGCTCGGCCTCTGCGATACATACCTCGCCAGAAAGCCTCGAAACGGTGTGGGCAAGAATTCGCTGGAGCAGGGTCATATGGATGTTGCGAATGCGTTGCGTACCTACGCCGCAAACAAGATTGAGGAGTTGACCGTCGTTGCCGGTGCGCGCCGCGATCTGGAGCAGTACCGCAATATGCCGGCGG
>CAVGIV010000110.1:0-4883 GCA_963629395.1 Paludibacteraceae bacterium
ATCACCGACAGCACCTGGGATTACCTGCCGAAGGATGAAGTTTTGGACGGATTTGAGTGAAGAAGTTTGCATCAGGCAAACTTCGCAGTGGCGCTAGGTGCCAGTGGCACCTGTTCAGCGCACGCATGCATCGAGAACATCAAGTTCGAGATGAATCCGAAAGTAAAAGCTAAGACTTTTTTAGGCGATCTAGCTCATCCAGCATTTGCCTCTGGGTGAAAATGATGGCTCTCGCATGATTCAGGTAAACCTTTCCGCTGGGGGTCAGCTGCAGTCCCTTTCGCCCATGGGTGAAGAGGGCTGTGCCGACCTCCTTTTCGATTTTCTGTATTTGCTGAGACAGTGCCGACTGGGAGACAAAGCATCTCTCAGCGGCCTTGGCAATGCAGCCCTCTTCTGCAGCCGCGATAAAATATTCAAAGGCTCTGGTATTCATAATCCGAAAACTCCCGTAAAATTTCCTGCATCAGTTCATTCGGCGCATATTCATAGAGACTGATCTCCTTCATGTACAGATAGTGAAGGTAGGCAATGAAGCGCTCCGTTTTAGTTGGCGTATGATGGACAGAGAAAATTCCCGCAGCCATGTAGTGCGTAATGGGCTTCGGCGGCAGAAAGTACGCCATATTCTTTATTTTCCGTGTTTTCATCTTCAATATAAATCCCGCATACAGGCCCGACTCGAGGATAGAGGTCATGGTGGCGGCATTGTCTGTGTAGTAGATCGATACCGGCGAAAAATTTGTTTCCTTCCAGAAATTGCGGATCAGCTTGCCGGAAAATGTTCTTTCGCCGTAGCAGGCGAAGGGGACATCGCTCAGCTGCTGCAGCTGTGCCATACTGAGCCTCGGAATATCGGTAAGCTCCGTGCTGCCGTACCTTGCCATGGGATGGTGCAGGGGCAGTGCCAGCACCAGTTCGGTTTTGCCGAAGATCATGGCCTGGGTATCCGGCAGCAGCTGCGGCTCATAGAAATTCAGCATGATGGAGGTGCGTCCGGCCTGCAGGCTTTCCAGAAGCGTCTGGGAATAGGCTTCCTCGGTTTCCAGACGGACATTCGGAAAGGGATGCAGCAGCTGCGTATAGATCTTTGCGATGACGCGTCCGCCGTGATGCGGTGTCAGGCCGACGCGTATGGTTTCGATGTCCGTTCCCAGCAGCTGATGGATGGCATGAAGAGCCTGATCCTGCTGACTCAGAATCTTCCGTCCGTAGTACAGGTAGATTCTGCCGGCCTCTGTCGGAATGTATTTATTCTCAGACCGTTCGAACAGCGGAACGCCGAGCAGAGCTTCCTCCTTGACCAGAAAGCGGCTGAGCACCGGCTGCGAAACCTTCAGCCGGACGGCTGCCCTGGAAAGAGAGCCGGCTTCCTCTATGGCAACGGCATATTCAAAATGCTTTGTGTTCATGGATTCACTCCCCAGATGCTATGTCTTTTACTTAATTAAAATATAGCAATATTGTTTTTGCAAAAGTGCAATGTGCCATTTATTATAGGACATACAGATAAGAAATGAAAGGGCACCCCTCGTCTTATCAAAAAATGATCGTGAAAAGTATTCTGATGTATGCTTTTTTCGAATGTAAATTTTTCTGAAAGAGAGGAACAACATCATATGGATACAAACCTGATTATCTCCATAGTGATACTTGTGTTGGTTGCTGCCGGCTTCATGAGCGGGAAGTTCAAGCTCGGCTTAGTGGGAATGGCAGGTGCTGTTTTACTGAATCTGACAGGCGTTTTGACCCAGAGCGAGGCCTTCGCCTATTTCTCCAACGGAAACCTCACAATGATTGCCGGCATGTTCGTTCTGTCCGGTGCCATCAGTAAGACCAGTCTGGTTCCTGCCATGCGTGACCTGATGATCAAGCATGCCGGAAAGGGCTCCCGCATTGCCTGGATTTATTTCATCGCATGCATGCTTCTGATTCAGTTTATTCTCCCGACACCGCTGATCGGTATGACCTTGCCCTTCATGGCGATCCTGGATGATGACAGCCCTGTGCAGCCGTCACAGATCCTTCTGCCGGGCACAGTGCTTGCCTTCGTTATGCAGGGCGCTGCACCCTTCGGCATCGGCACCTCCTTCTACGGCATGTTCAACGGCTATCTGGAGACCGGCGGTGCAACCGGATATACATTAAATGTACTGGATTACGGTAAGGTGCTGATCGTTCCCGCCATCATTGCACTTGTGTACTACGGCGTCTACGGCTGGAAGCATTTCCCTGTCAGAGCCATCGATAAGAGTATGATCTCTGCCGGACAGAGTGCTGGCTCTTCTCTGACGAAGAAGCAGGAAAACCTGGTTTATATCGTGTTTGCTTTGGTTGTGCTGGCAATGATCCTCAATAAGAAGCTGCCCATCGATATCAATGTTATGCCCGTGACCGGCGTCATCGTGCTGATGTTCTGCGGCGTGATCACACTGAAGGACATTAAGGATTCCATGAATCTCGACATCTTATTCATGATTGCAGGCATCATGGCTGTGGCCACGGCCCTTCAGAAGACCGGTGCTGGTGACCTTCTGGCCAATACACTGCTGAAGATTCTCGGCGGAAATCCTTCCGGTATCCTCGTGCTGGCAACCTTCTACTTCACAGGCGCACTGCTGACGCAGTTCATGAGCAACATTGCCACCATGAACATTTTCGCACCTCTTGCGGTAATGACGGCAATGGCACAGGGCCTGGATCCGCGGGCCTTCTGTCTGGCCATCGCGGCCGGCTGCAATGCGGCAATGCTGACACCGAATGCATCTCCGTCTTCTGCAGTGGCCTTCGGTGCCGGAAAGTATCAGATCAAGGATGTATTAAAGGTAAATCTTCCGCTCTGGATCATTTATGGTGTCGCAGTCATGTTTATGGCGAACCTCTTGTATCCCATCGGCGGCTAATCGGAAAGGAGCAGTATGAGAAGGGAAATCACTCCGGGTAAGGAAAGAAAAAGCATTAACTTTATTGACAATATCGTTTACTCCAGACAGCCGAATCTGGACGGAGAAATGATGGAGCTCAAGATGTCCATCATGCTGCAGAACGGCAACAGTGAAATGCGCCTGGCTGTCGGCTGGACAGATGAAGCCGACAAGACGCCGAAGCCCGCCATTCTGTGGGTTCCCGGCGGTGGATACCGGGGTTGCGACAAGAATCTGATGGTAGCGGAAATGGCGTATCTTGCGGATGCGGGCTATGTTGTGGCCTCTATGTACTACCGCAGCAGCGCAGAGGGACATTTCCCGGATCAGATCGTGGACGTAAAGACAGCGCTTCGCTTCCTGCGGGCCCATGCGGCAGAGTATGAGATCGATCCGGCGCACATCGGCATTATCGGCAGATCTGCCGGCGGTCACCTGTCCTCCCTGGCGGCCACCAACACCGACAAGTGGCATTCTGATGAATGGAGCGGATTCAGCGATGAGGTCCAGGCATGCGTGGATATGTTCGGGCCTGCCGACATTAAACGACTTCTGGAAATCGAGCAGGAGGCCTACGATGCGGATCCGCAGCATTACCTTTGGGAAAATGTTGCCGCCTCCCACGGCGGGGCTTTGCTGGGCGGTAAGACGTATGACGAGGAAATGATCCGAAAGGCCGTTGAAGCCAGCACCGGTACCCACATCAATGAGAAAATGGCGCCGATCATGATCCTTCACGGCGACATCGACAAGCTGGTGCCGGTGCAGATCAGTGAGGACTTTTACAAGCAGCTGGTGGAGAATGGACTGGAGGCGCAGAGCGAGCTGTATATTCTGCATCAGGCCGGGCACGGCACCAAGGATTTCTTCCAGCCCTCGGTGAAAAAGCTGATTCTGGAATTCTTCGATAGGTATTTGAAGGGATAGGAGACAGTATGATGAAGGTGCAGATTCCGATGTGGTCGAATGCTTCGGATGCGGAGCTTCAGTTCTACCGCGAAATGGGCATTCGGTATATTTCTGTCATGTTCCATGAAAATGACTGGGATTATGAGAGTGTTTGCCGTCTGCAGGAGCGAATGGCAAAATATGATCTTGAAATCACTGACGCCGGAAGCTTCTCCGTGTTCAAAAATCCGGTGATCCATCTGGGGCTGGAGGGGCGGGATGAGCAGATCGCCCGCTACAATCGCTTCACGGAAACCATGGGAAAATGCGGCATTCACATGGTATCGCTGGCCTGGCAGCCGGATGGCGCAGTGCGCTCCTATAAGCAGGTGGGAAAGTATACCAGAGGCTCGATCAGCGGCATTGTGGACATGGCGGAGATCGAGAAGAGAGCGCCCAGCCACGGCCGTGTCTATTCCGAGGACGAAATCTGGGAGAATTTCAGATATTTTCTGGAGCGTGCGCTGCCTGTCTGCGAGAAGGCCGACGTGAAAATGGCGCTGCATCCCAATGATCCGCCGGCACCCTCTGTTATGGGGATCCCCAGCCTGATCTACAACAGCGACGGCTTCAGACGGGCCTTTGAGCTGGCCGGGAACAGTCCGTATCTCGGCATGAAGCTCTGTGTCGGCTGCTGGCTGGAGGCCGGTGAGAAATTCGGAAATCTCATGGAGGATATCCGGTACTTTACGGAAAACGGAAAAGTTCTGGCGGTGCACTTCCGCAACCTGAGCGCGCCGATGCCCTACTTCGAGGAGGTGCTGCTGGAGGACGGCTACGCTGACATGTACGCCATTATGAAGCAGCTGGTTCGCTGCGGCTGTGATGCCCTCATTTCCGTGGATCATGCCTCCCACGGCATCCCGGAATTCGGCGGTATGGCCGGTGCCTACGGCTATTCTACCGGATACATGAAGGGAATGCTGGCGGCAGCAGAAAAAGAAATACAGGGTTAAAACACCCGCTGCACCAGCACCATATACAGCACCGTGCCGATGAGAATCGACAGCA
>CAVGIV010000111.1:0-4849 GCA_963629395.1 Paludibacteraceae bacterium
GATCTGAGCCATTATAACTATGTCATTATGGACGGGCTGTACTATTCCTTCCTGTACATCAAGGCAGGCGGGTATCCCAGCCGTGTCCGGGCCGGCTGGATGTCATCGCTCATCAATGCCGGAGAGGGAGTGGATATCGATGTCCATCTCCGCCGTGAGAACCGCAGCCGCACCATAGACAAGGTTGCCCAGAGGATTCGGCTCAACCGCACCAAGCTCAAGAGCATGCAGGATACCAGCACCGACTATGAGGAACTGACCAATTCCATACAGGCGGGTTACTTTATTAAAAACGGCATCGCCAACTACAACGAAGACCTCTTTTACATGAGCGTCTTTATCACTGTGTCGGCCAAGACCTATGAAGAACTCCTGTGGCGCAAGCAGCAGATGGTGGATATGCTCAAGTCCATGGATATGTACACCAGCGAATGCAGCTTTCAGCAGGAGGCCGCACTGCAGTCGGTGATGCCGTTTCTGAAGATTTCGCCGAAGCTGGAGAAAAAGGCACAGCGTAATGTGCTGACCAGCGGCGCTGCATCCAGCTATATCTTTACCAGCTTCGAGCTGTCGGATGACAACGGCGTCCTGCTCGGCATCAACCGATACAACAACTCCTTGTGCATCGTGGATCTGTTCAACACGAAGATCAACAAAAATGCCAACCTGAATCTGCTGGGCACCTCCGGCGCAGGCAAGACCTTCACCATGCAGCTGCTGGCGCTTCGGATGCGAATGCGCGGCATTCAGTGCTATATTTTGGCGCCTATCAAAGGACACGAGTTCCGTCGAGCCTGCAATAAAATCGGCGGCGAGTTCATCAAGATTGCACCAGGTTCTCCTCACTGCATCAACGTGATGGAGATCCGGCACACCATGTCCCCGGAGATGGAGCTGATCGACGAGATCGACTATGTGGAGATGGGCTCCATGCTGGCCAGGAAGATTCAGCAGCTTATGACTTTTTTCGGCCTGCTGATCCCCGATATGAGCAATGAGGAGGAGCAGATGCTGGATGAAGCGCTGATCCGAACCTATGCGGATTTCGGCATCACCCATGATAACGACTCCATATATACGGACATGTCCTCCGTACCGCCGAAAATGAAGAAGATGCCCATTCTGGGCGACCTGCATAAGCACCTGCAGGAGAACCCAATGACTCAGCGCCTGGCAGCTATTATCAGCCGTTTTGTCACCGGCAGCGCCCAAAGTTTCAACCGTCAGACCAATGTAGATCTGTCCAACAAATATATCGTCCTTGACCTGTCGGAGCTGAAGGGTAAACTGCTTCCGGTGGGTATGTTCATCGCACTGGATTATGTGTGGGATCAGATCAAGTCCGATCGCACCAAACGCAAAGCCATCTTTATTGACGAGATTTGGCAGCTGATCGGCGCCAGCTCCAACCGCATGGCCGCAGAGTTTTGCCTTGAGATTTTCAAGGTCATCCGCGGCTTCGGCGGAGCAGCTATTTCCGCTACACAGGATCTGTCGGATTTCTTTGGACTGGAGGACGGCAAGTACGGCAGGGCGATCATCAATAACTCCAAAAACAAGATCATTCTGAATCTGGAGCCGGACGAAGCCCAGTATGTGCAGGAAACGCTGAAGCTTACCCGCACGGAGATCCGCGCCATCACCCGGTTCGAGCGCGGCGAGGCGCTCATCAGTTCCAATAACAATAAGGTGCCTGTGGTGGTGAAAGCTTCCAAACTGGAAAAGGAAATGATCACCACAGACCGTGCCGAACTGGAGGCCATCCTCAAAGAACGGCAGAAGGAGAAAACGCATTCAGCGTGAAATACGCACTTGACAGAGAATACGCACAAGCAGAAGGAGGTGAACAACATGCTGCTTGATGATGAGCGCCATGTAATCAAATGGCTGTCGCAGTACGGCGCACTGACCAAAACACAGGTGATCCGACTGCTGCGGGACAAAACCCCGGAGACGGCGGAGAAGATTCTTCGCAATCTAAAAAGAGAGCATCAGATCTCGGATGTGGCCGGCGGCTACTATCTGGCTTTGGATGGACTCTGCAAGCCGGATCAGCGGACAATTCTGGCTGTATGGGTGCTGTTGCGCTTTATTGACTATGTAGATCCCATGGCACATTACCCTGCGGTCTATCCGTCGCAACTCTTTTTTCTGAAGGAGAACATCGGCTATGAGATTGTCGTGTTGTATGATGGTGAACAGCACCTTGCAAAGCTGCTGCAACCGCAGGATGACGAGATGAAATATATCTTTGTTCTGCCCAATATCGCCATGGCGTCCCAGATGATGCTCCCCAAGGCACCGTGCCTGTTTGCAACCGTCAATTTTGCTGGGCACGAAGAGCCTGACATTACATTTTACACGGAGGAGGCTGCAACCGATGGAATCGATAAACGCATTCATTCGTCTGCTGAATAAGATTGAAATACAGGATCGCCGCCTTGGCATGACCTTAAAAAATCTCCGTTGCCTGTCTGGCAGCAAAAACATGGAACTGGCGTATGCTATGGCGCTGAAGCTGGCGGAAGAAAACGAAAAAATGACACTGATGACTAGAGCGCTCCCCGCCTATACCGGAAATCCACAAATTTCACAAGATGTGGATAACTTTGTTGAAAAGTCAGTTCCCGTAGAGATCGGATTTACCACTGAAGGATGGTTCTGCGTCCGGCTGCCCCTTCTGCTCCCGAAAAAGGAAAAAGGCTCCGCATCCTACATCCGAGGTATCCTATACCCGGCTCTTAGAAAGTTTTTCCGTGACAAGGAACCAGCTCGTTATCCGGAAAGCGTAATGATTTTCCGTCATGTGTACGACAAATACAGACCGGAGCGCCGATATCGGGATCATGACAATATTGAGGTCAACATGGTTTCCGACACTATCGCCATGTATGTGTTGAGCGACGACGCACCGCCGTACTGTGATCATTTCTACTGCAGCGCGGCTTCCACATGGGAACGGACAGAAATATATGTGGTCCCGGCAGAGGATTTTCCCCAGTGGCTGGCGCTGGAGCATCTGATCCCGGACGAGGGGGTGATGCTCCATGAATATGTGCCAAAACGGGGCCAAAAACATGTGTAAAAACGGGGCAAAAAACCACCGTCCAGATGACATATCTTTCAAGAGTCCGAAAGAGCTGGTAAAATCAGCGCTTTCCGGTTTTTTTGTGTGGGCGGATTCCGACAAAGAGAGCAGTCATGTTGTCGGAAAGTTTTCACATTCCGGGGCTTGAAACAATGCTCACCGTTCGCACCGGAAGTCATGTGCACCGGCTCATCACAGTGCTTGGGCTCGCAGGAGAATACCCAGTTCACTCGCTTGGATTGCTGGGAAACGAGCGTACGCTCAAAGTGCTGGTGAACAGACTCTCCTCTATGCAGGAGTTTCGCAATCCGGATACCGGCGAGCGCATGAGGGTAAAGCTGCTGCAGCTGACCGGTACCGGAAATGCCAAAGCGATCCGCTTCTGTAAGGGCGCTCTCCCCATACTGGAATGGACCCATCCGGATGCATATGGCTATTATATGGCCGGCTTTTACAACCACAGATTCCCCGGAGGCACGGCACACCGAGATCGCAACTTTCGGGTTGCCGAGGTAATTGGAATGGGTCTGACAGCCGGAATCGAGACCAGAACTTATCTGCTCCCCAGATTGCAAAACCAAGCCATTCTCCGAATTACACCGAATGTCCCCGCCTTTTATCTGGCGAGGGACTTCAAGAAGATCAACCCTGCGGAACAGAATAAAACCATGTTCACGCGTATCGTTGGCGCCATGTTTTACCCCGGCGGCTGTTACGCCGTTTACAACACGCGGAACGCCGCGATGAAGTGGAACGGCATGGGAGAATTCAAAGCGCTCCACAGCCTGATGGAGCTTGCCCGCATGAATGCCGGCCTCCAGAGCATCGATTCCGCTATTTTGCTGGGCGAATCCTATGACACGGCGCTGACCACGCTGCTGGAGTCGGAGAAAAGCCGGCGTCTGGAGCTTCGGTTCGATGGTATCTATCGGCATATCCACTTCGTGCCCATGAATGCAAACGGCATCCGGCAGCTCAGATTGCTCACCGTCCCAGACTGGAACGAAAAGCTTCTTGACCTGCTGTTTGATCTGGATATCCGATCCTATAACCGGGGATTCATGGAGTATGATGCCAGCATTGGAGACACTTGTATTTTCTCGCATCTGGACGGAGACATCGCACGGCTAATCCGCTTTCGTGAGGCACTACAGATGAGCGCGAAGCATTTCGAAGTGCTCTGTTTTGAAGATCAGGCAACTTTTCTAAGAGAGTATCTTGGCCCGCATATTACACTCAAAACCATTGAAACTGCCGCTGTAGAAGCAGAACTGGGAATATAAAGGAGGAATGCATTCTGGATAAAAAACGAACGGCGGCCATTATTGCCGCTTCCATACTGGGTCTGGCCGCCCTGTTTTACTTGGGTGGAATGCTTGGCCAATTGTTGAAAAACTATGAGCTTTGGCTGAGCTCAGGCGGGCTTACCGGGCAGGCGGCCATCGGAGCCGTAGACTGGAATCCGATTGTGTGCATGAGCAATGCCTTCAGCATCCCGGGGCTCAAAGGCATCGGACTACTGCTGCTGGTCGGAGCCGGTATCACGGCCTATGTGCGCCTCCACGACAAATTCAGTTCCAAGGACTACGACGAACGCGGCTTCACCCGCAGCAAATACGGAACTTACGGCACCGCATCATGGATGAACGACAAGGAATTGAAAGAGATCCTTGAGATTAAACTGCCATCACAGGCAGACGGAATCATTCTGGGCGAAAAGAACGGCAGCGTCGTCTGCTTGCCCAAAGACACCAGACTGAA
>CAVGIV010000112.1:0-4509 GCA_963629395.1 Paludibacteraceae bacterium
CCACTGACTTGAGGGGGATTCCTGCGGCACTCGTGAGCCTTACAAGCCACGGCGCTGGCGGGAATGGGACAGCCTTGCCAAAGGCGGCTGATACCGGTCCCAGAGGCGATATGCGCCTTGCGCCGGGGGCTGTGACAAATACGGCGGAACAAAACCAAATGACACAAAATACGCAGACAGCCGCGCCGGTGCAGCATCATGCAGCATGACGGCAATCCTCCCGGCGCGGCTGCGCTGCTTTATAACGAATACGGACAGGCTGTTACTTCATAGCCTGTAAACATGGCATTTTGAAACGGAGGTGCGTTTATGCAGCAGCAGGCCATCCCCAATAAGCCCTTCGCCTCCTACAAGGAGGTCAGGATCGGCAAGACCCTCTACCGCGTGACCAGCGTATTTTCCGGCGAGAAGGATTTGGCCCGGACGCTGGAGCAGCTTGCGGTGCGCCGCGCCATGTCAGAGCCGGAACCGGCTGCGGCGCAGAGCTGCCACGCTTCCTGACAGACTATCAGCCTCCCTGCGGCGGCATCCTTGCGCGAAGATGGTATCCCCGGTATCATATTCTTGCAGGGAAAACCTGCGAGAGCCATCACGCCGCACGGATGTATGAATCGCAGAAAATCGGGAGGTAAAATACAGATGATCGAAAAGACATACAACGTGGGCATCTACTGCCGCCTTTCCAACGATGATGAAAGGGACGGAGAATCCGTATCCATTGAGAACCAGAAGCTCCTGCTCCAAGACTATGTGCGTCAGCGGGGCTGGAACGAGATCGATACCTATGTCGATGACGGTTATTCAGGTACGAATTTCGACCGGCCCGGCGTAAAACGCCTCATTGAAGATGCGAAGGCGAAGAAGATCAATCTCATTCTGGTCAAGGACCTCAGCCGTTTTGGTCGTAACTACATCGAGTTCGGCCAGTACACGGACTATTTGTTCCCGTCGCTGGGCTGCCGCTTCATCGCTCTTAATAACGGCATCGACACGGAGAGCCGAAACGGCAGCACCGACGTCATGTGCTTTTTGAATTTATTCAACGAATTTTACAGCCGGGACACCTCCAAAAAGGTCAAGGCGGTCAAGCGGGCCTGTGCGGAGAACGGCAAGTTCATGGGTACATACCCCGCCTATGGCTACAAGCGAGACCCTGCGGATAAGCACCATCTCGTCATCGACGAGGAAACCGCACCCATGGTGCGCCGCATCTTCGCCATGCGCGCCTCCGGCATGGGCTTTCGCGCCATCGCCGTAACGCTCAACGAGGAAGGCGTGCTGTCGCCCGGTGCGCTCTACTATCAGCGGCAGGGACGCACCGACCCCCGCAACGTCAACCACAAGTGGGCGGAGAACACCGTCAAATCCCTCATCCGCAGCGAGGTCTATATCGGGAACATGGTGCAGGGCAAAACCGGCACCCTATCCTATAAGTCCCGCAAGCTCATCAACAAGCCGGAGGAGGAATGGATTCGGGTGGAAGAGACCCATGAGCCTATCATCTCCCGGGAGATATGGGATACCGTGGTCAGCATCGACAAAAAGAAAGTCCGCAAGACGCCGCCTGCGGACGGTATCCGAAGTATCTTCACCGGTCTTGTTTATTGTGCTGACTGCGGCTTCAAAATGCGCAACCACATCGAGCGGTTTACCTACAAGGATGGAACGCCGGGTAGGTACAGCTCCTTCATCTGCGGCAACTACGCCAGAAGCGGCAAAAGCGCCTGCTCCATCCACTCCATCTATGAGAACGTACTGGTGGAGCTGGTGCTGTCGGACATCCGGGAAAAGGCCCGCTGCGTCGAGGTGGACGGAGTGCGGCTGGCGGAGCAGATCAGCCGGATGAAGGAAAAGGAAAGCCGCAGCCGCGTCACCTCCTGTGAGCAGGAGCTGAAAGCGGCAGCGGCGCGTGTGGGTGAGCTGGAGCGGCTCATGCAGAATCTCTATGAGGACAAATGCACCGGCGCGATCCCTCAGACAGTGTTCCAGACCCTCATGCGCAAGTATGAGGCGGAGCGCGCGGAAAAGGCTGCCGCCATCCCAGAGCTGGAGAAGAAGGTCCGCTTGCAGCTTGAAACAAAGCAGGACGCAAACCGCTGGATGGATGTGATCCGCCGCTATACGGAGATCACGGCGCTGGACGAGAGCATCCTGTTCGCACTGGTGGACCGCATCGAGGTGGGCGAAGCCCGGAAGATCGACGGCCAACGGGTCTGCGATGTGAAAGTGATCTACCGATACGTTGGAGACGTGGACGGGGCGCTGGCGCAGGAGGAGCGATATGCAGAAGCGATATAAGGTAGGCATCTACTGCCGATTGAGTGTGGACGACGCCTCCAACTCCGCCAAGGCCAAAGGCTACATCCCTGCCGACGAATCCGTAAGCATCGAAAATCAATATGAGCTGTTATCCAAATTCGTAATGTTCAACGGCTGGACGGAGGTCAAGTCCTACCGGGACGACGGTTATAGCGGGGGGAATTTTCAACGCCCCGGATTTCTGGAAATGCTGGAGGACGCGCGGCACGGTCTCATCAATCTGATCCTTGTGAAAGACCTATCGCGGCTGGGCCGTGATTTTGTGGAGGTCGGACGCTATACCGACGTCATTTTCCCCTCGTTGGGCTGCCGCTTCGTATCCGTCCTTGACTGCCTCGACACCGAGGGCGACAACACGGATATGCTGCACTTCCGCAGTCTGATGAACGACTACCATTTGAAAGACCTGTCCGGCAAGATCAAATCCGTTCTCCACGCCAAAATGCGAAACGGCCAGTATATTGCCGCCTACGCCCCCTACGGCTACCGAAAGAGCGAGGAGGACAGGCATCGGCTGGTGATCGACGAGGAAGCAGCCGCCGTGGTGCGCCGGATGTTCGAGCTACGGCGCGGCGGCATGGCCTATGGCAAGATCGCCGCCGTGCTGAACAGCGAGAGCATTTTGTCCCCACGCTGGTATTGGGCGAAACGGTACGGCAACGGCTCCTGCAAGTACGCGAACCTTTGGATGTACGCCACGGTGAAGAACATACTGACAAACGAAGTCTACACCGGAAATCTTATTCAGAATCAGACCGGCTCGCGCTCCTATAAGGACGACACCATGATCTATAAGCCGGAATCCGAATGGATACGGCATGAGGCTTTGCATGAAGCCATCATCTCGCCGGAGGTATGGAATGAAGTGCAGGCCATCAACCGGGAAAGGACGCGGCTCTCGGCGGACAACGCGCCGCCGAAGCCCTTCCTGTTCACCGGCAAGCTCATCTGTGCCGACTGCAAAGCACCCCTTCAGGGCAACCGGGAGACGCAGCGCCGCAAGAACGGCACGTCCAAAAAGTACGTTTCCTATTTCTGCTCCCGTTATACGGCCTCCGGCTACGGCGCGTGCTCACGGCACACCATCTATGAAATGACGCTCGCGGAGCTTGTGATGGGTGAGATCCGCTCCCATGCCGAAAAGCTGGAGCTGGACGAAGCCACCGTGTTGGACAGGCTACAACGCCAGCGCAGCGCCGCAAGCGCCGAGCGCATGGAAGGTATCCGACAGGAGATCACGAAGCTGCGCCGCCGCATTTTTGAGCTGGAGCAATCCACCTCCAAGCTCTATGAGGACAAGGTGTGCGGCGTTATCACCCCCGCAGCCTTCTCCGTGCTGATGCAAAAGAGTGAGCAGGAGCGGCTGCAAAAGACGGAGAGGCTGGACGCACTGCTATCTCAAACACAGCAGCAGGAGCAGGAAGCCGCCGCTATGCAGCGCTGGTCAGCCCTTATCCGAAAGCATCTTCATATCCGGGAGATTGACCGCGACACGGTGGACGAGCTGATTGACCGCATCGAGGTCGGAGAAAGCGCCGTCGTTGACGGAAAGCGCGTCCGGGATGTTAGAATCTTCTACCGTTTTATCGGGAATGTCTGAATGGAGGTCAAATCATGGATAGCAGTAAAAGCAAGCGTGTGGTATTATATTGCCGGGTGGCGACGCAAGTGCAGCTTGACGGCAATCACGCTCTGGACGCACAAAGCGCCCGGCTGCACGAATACGCCGGACGCAACGAATATGAAATTATGGGCGAGGTCAGGGCATACGAAAAGGGCGTCACTCTCGACCGTGACGGCTGGAAAGACGTCTGCCGACTGACTGCCGAGAAAAATGCCGGCATCATCCTCGTTACACAGCTCGACCGCGTGGCACGGGATCGCGGGCTTCTGCTGCAAGCCCTGAGTGCGCTGGCTGAAAACGGCATCTGGCTCCAGTCCGCCGCAGAGCAGGAACTTCTGGCGATAAACCCGCTTTTCTCTCTGCTGATGCTGCCCCCAGAGATTCAATGGCAGATGGCAGTCTATAACATATGGCAAAACTACCGCAGGAACGCAGAAAACAGCGATTGATTGCGTCGAACCGTCTGAAAAGAGAGAAGTTTCTACTTGCCTTTCCTAAACGCACTTTGTTCTTGAACCAGTTGCGCAGAGGCGTAAACTCGTTGTCCTCCCGCGCCGTGTCCACGC
>CAVGIV010000113.1:0-4324 GCA_963629395.1 Paludibacteraceae bacterium
GGGGGCAGCAGAGGAGAAGCTGCTCTATGGCGAGATCCGGGTCAGCGCCCTCACGAACCAGAATGTCTATCTCCTGAAGGCCCTTATCGGCCGGCTGAGTAAGTCCGTGCTGGAGACGAAGGATCTGCTGGAGGGACTGGTGGCACCGGGCGACCTCTTCATCCTGGTGATCCCGGTGGACAGCTCGGCCCCCAAGGGAAGACTGATTCTGCCGCAGCAGATGGTGCTGGCGGAGATCCTCAACAACCATGCCCGGGCGCTCTGCTGTCAGCCGGAGGAGCTTAAAGACACGATTGCACTCGTGAATCAGGACGGGGTGAATCACATCCGTCTGGTGATCACCGACAGTCAGGCCTTCAAGACGGTGAGTGCCATTGTGCACCGGGAGGTGCCGCTGACATCCTTCTCTATTCTTATGGCCCGGTACAAGGGCTTTCTCGCGGAGGCGCTGAAGGGCGTGGCGGCCATCGAGAGGCTGCAGGACGGGGATCGGGTGCTGATTTCCGAGGGCTGCACCCATCACCGCATGTGCGACGACATCGGCAGCTTTAAAATTCCCAACTGGCTTCGTAAATATACGGGGAAGGCGCTGGAATTTGAGGTAACCAGCGGACACGGCTTCCCGGAGGTGCTGACGGACTATAAGCTGATCATTCACTGCGGTGCCTGCATGCTGAACGACCGGGAGGTGCTGTTCCGGATGAAGCAGGCGCAGGACCAGGGGGTGCCGTTCACGAACTACGGCACCTGTATCTCGTTTATGAACGGGATTCTGGAAAGAGCCGTAGAGCCGGTGGTGCATTGAGCGATTGGTTTATGTCAAAGGAGAGTGCGCGTGCAGGATTTAAAGGATGTGGAGAATCAGGAGCTGATCCGACGGCTTTCCCGGGAGGGGAATCTGAACGATGCAGAGCTGCTGCAGCTTCTGCGCAGTCATACGGAGGCAGATCAGGCGCTGCTGTTTTCGCTGGCCCGGGAGAAACGGGAAGCGGTTTACGGAAAGGAGATCTATCTCCGGGGACTCATTGAATTTTCGAACTACTGCCGGAATGACTGCAGATATTGCGGTATCCGCCGCAGCAATGCAAATGCGGAGCGCTATCGCCTCAGCAAGGCGGAAATACTGGACTGCTGTACCCAGGGCTATGCCCTGGGCTTTCGCACGTTTGTGCTGCAGAGCGGAGAGGATTTAAGCTACCGCTCAGAGGATATCTGTGATATTGTCTACAATATCCGGAGCCGCTTTCCGGACTGCGCGGTGACCCTGTCCATCGGCGAAAAGACCCGGGCGGAATACCAGGCGTATTTCGATGCGGGCGCGGAGCGGTATTTATTGCGGCATGAAACCGCGGATCCCTCGCATTACCGGCATTTGCATCCCTCTGAGCTTTTGCTTGAGAACCGAATCCGCTGTCTCTATGATCTCAAGGAAATCGGCTATCAGGTGGGCTGTGGCATGATGGTGGGAGCGCCGGGCCAGACGAAGGAATGTCTGCTTTCGGACTTCCGTTTCATGCAGAGGCTGCAGCCGGAGATGATCGGCATCGGCCCCTTCATTGCCCATCATGACACGCCCTTCCGCGACGAAGCAAACGGCACGGTGGCGGAAACCCTGTGGCTCCTGGGGCTTTTGCGGCTCTTCTTCCCGCATGTGCTGCTGCCGGCCACCACGGCCCTCGGCACGTTGGATCCTCTGGGCCGGGAAAAGGGCGTACTGGCGGGTGCCAATGTGGTCATGCCGAATCTTTCACCGCGGGGCGTGCGGAAGAAGTACCTCCTCTACGATGGGAAAATCTGCACCGGAGACGAGGCTGCCGAGTGCCGCCGCTGCATGTCCCTTCGCATGGAAAGGATCGGCTACCAGGTGGTGGATAAGAGAGGAGACTACCGATGAGCTTTATCCGCAACAAGCGCACAGAAAAACTGCTGCGGCTGGCCCTGGTCCTCTGGATCGGCTTCATCTGGCTGCATTCCGCGATTCCGGCATCGGGCTCCTCGGAGGAAAGCCGAGTTGTCGGGAATTTCATCCGTCCGCTTCTGGAGCTTTTTCTGGGAAAGGGCAATCTGACGGACCATATCGTGCGGAAGCTGGCGCATTTCACGGAGTATACGATACTCGGCTTTTTGATGGGCGCCAATGTCTTCGCCCTGACAAAACAGGTCAGAAGCCGTTTTGCGTTGCCGCGCGCCGCGTTGCTTTTCTGCTGGAGCTACGGGCTTTTGCTGGCAATGGCGGTGGCCCTCCTGGATGAGAGCATACAGATCTTTTCCCCGGGCAGAAGCCCTCAGGTGACGGATGTGCTGCTGGACACGGCGGGAAGTATGGTGGGATTGATTTTTGCAAAGCTGTGTCTGTTTTGTGACTTTTTCTGTGCTATGATAGCGGCACAAACAGAAAATGAACAGGGAGCTCCCCGAGGGGGAGGTCAGAGAGGATAAAAGTATGGCAGGCAATGTAAGACAGTTAAAGGAAGATCTCAAGGCATATTATGAGGAGATGACGAATCTTCTGCCGGAAACAAAGGCGGTGTTATTTGATAGTGAGGGAAACTACAAGGAATACTGCAAACAGATCCAAAAAGCTTATCATGCTGTGGACGGTGTGAAGACCAAGGGCAGCGTGCGGGACAAGGATCGTCAGGCTGCTGAGCTTGTCAATTCTATGATGGATATTGCATCGCTGAATTTTTCACCGAAGAAGAAGAATACAAAGCAGGGCAAGCTTATGATCGCAAAGCATGCTTCTATTGTTGGAGCAGTGACTGATTTTGCCGGTGCGCTCAAGGAGCTTAAGACCGGCGGAAGGATGGAGAGTCTTTCGGAAAAGCTGAAGGAAAAGCAGGATCGGCGGGAACTGAATCGCTATATGGCATCGGCCGACAAGCTGTCCAAGACAGGCATACCGGAAAAGTTCTATGATGTATCATATCAGAAAAACCGGGCAGACAGGATGCTGAAATTCCTGAAGAGCACAAAGCGGGCCATGCTGCCGGATTCGGAGCACTTCAGGGCTCTGGAGAACAGTTTGAAGGCTTTTAAGGACTTTACGGATAAGCTTCCGGCGGGGGCTGAAAAGCTGAGTGCGCAGCAGGCCAATGCGCTGCAGAAGGAATATCGGAAGGTGTATCAGGCAGCTGATGCTTATGTCAATCGGAACGACGGCAGCCATGCCAGAGCAGAGCGGATGGATATGGCCAGACTGATCCGGGATGCGGTGCGGGAAAGTGCAGCAGTGGAGGAAAGTTACCTTTTTTCAAGTACAAGAAAGAATCCGGAGAAAAATGCGGCAGCGGCGGACATGCGACGCAATTACTACAGAAGAATGGCCGGCACAGAAAAGACAGATGTTTGGGAGCGACAGGAGGGCTGGAAAGCATCCGAGGAGGCGATTGCTAAATTCAAGGGAAGTCATGTGCCGACGGCGGTGACGAAGCCGGCGGGCTTCTCAGAGGAACAGATGCGCGGCCTGATATCCTGCTGTGCTTTTTCGGATCACTGCATGACGGTTGATAAATTCGAGAAAGACAACATTGGAACGTTGGTGTACGAATATCATCCGGATCGAGAAAAGGCGCGGTACTTTGTTAAGGACAGCCATCGCTGCTTTTTGCTGGAAAACACCATGTCGATGTCAAGTGATGATCGTTCGGTGGGCAATGCCCATGTTGCGCTGCAGCAGGCACGGGAGTATGTCAATGAAATCATGAAAATGACACCGGAAAAAAGAAACCAGACGATCGGTGCCATGACAACAGAAGGTATCCGCCACATTACAAATATGATGAAGGAAGTGACGGATATTAAGGCATTTGTTGTCGGTGCGGACATGCTGCGGGAGTCGCTTGCCATGACAGAGGCCGATGGGGTCGGTGCGTATGTTGAATTGACAGATGATGAGAAGAGAAATGCCAGAGGCTATATAGAGCTTGCCGAGGTGATCAATAATGAAGAAGATCTGGGAATGCTTCTGGATGACGGTGTAGATCGGGAAACACGGAATGACAGGCTGGCCGCACTTCTTGCCAATGAGCTGCTCAAAGCGGCGTATGCAAAAGATTTGGCGGAAGAAAAAAGCAGGGAGATGGCGAAGTTCAATGCGAAAGAAATGGAATATCTCTCAAGGCGGGATGACGTTGCAGAGGAAGAGACAGGTGAGCCGCTCTTGGTCAAGGGCAGTAAGGAATACTACACTGCACAGGCGGAATATAACTGTGATCTTATCTTGGAGCCTAAGGTGAAAAATGTACTACCGACAGTGCCGATGTTTGCAGATCACAGGGAAGAAATTGTAAACAATATTACGTCACTGGTCAAGAACAGCGAC
>CAVGIV010000114.1:0-4274 GCA_963629395.1 Paludibacteraceae bacterium
TCCTTCGAAAAAAACTGCGGTTTCCGAATACTTGTAAACCGTCCGGCCGTTTGCCTGACCACAGGCGGTCAGAGCCAGCAGCCCCATCAATATACCCACTGCAAAGAAAACCTTTCTCATTTCTTCCTGCCTTTTGCCTGCTGCTTACCTCATTTCCTGCTTGCAGCTGCGAATACATAATGTCTTTTCTTTATGTTCTTGTATTCAAATGGCTCCCGTCCCGAACACGGGAGCGGGAGCCATTTTTTCAGCCGTTTCCTTCTGCTACGCTGGAAGAGTAGCTGCTGGAGGAGTATAGTTCCTGACCGTTCTCAATTTTGAATGTGACGGTAAGGAAGTCTCCCTCGGCAGATTTCCACTTGTAGGTATGATGTTCATCGGTCCATGCGATGTCCGTTTCTTTCCATGGAATACCGTCGCTACCCAGTATCTCCCGTGTCTTTTCGTAAGTCCGATTGGGATTGGTATAGTCCCTGAAGAACGCATAGGCCTCACGCATGGCCTCCAGCGTGGCCGAACCAGTGGCATCAGCATTGGAGAGACCGTAGTCATTATCTGCGGCCCCCGTCGTGCCTGAGGAGACCTTGATGTTTCCGGCATTGGTAGCTGTGTCAATGCTGTCCGGCATGGCTTCACCAGCTTCAATCAACGGCAGATACCAACTGGTGTAGTAGTAGGGAAGTGAGTCTTCATCTACATCGTCCCAGAAATATCCCCACGGACGCAGATAGAGCTCATACTTGTAGCTGTCATCGCCGTTTTCGTACCAGCCGTCGATCACGATCAGGTTATCGTAGTTCAGCAGGCCGGGATCAACGATCCAGTCTGCATGCTCCAGTGCCACGTCTGTGAACCAGCCGCCCTCGGAATACAGCGTGCCGTGTTCGCCGGTACCGACTTCGTCCAGACTGACGGCGGCGGAAACCATGGAATCATCGCGGGTATAATCCTCGTCCCAAAGCTCTACGGTTCCCATATGGTCCTCGCCGATGTCAATGGAGCCGCAAATGTCCCACCACTTGCCTTCCATGTCCTCGTATTCGCCTGTACAACTCGTCATCTTCCACCAGCCATACCAGTCACCATTCCACCAGTTGAGCAATGTGCCACCCGTTTTGGCAGAAACCGTGTTGCCTTCGCTGCCGCCTTCGCGGCTTAGCGTGGAGGGGTCGATGGTGAGCTTACTGCTTTTTGTACCGATCATTTGCGCAAAGGTCACCTCAACCGGATCGGTCGTGCTGTCCAGAACAAATGCCGTACAAATCTCAAGCGTAGCGCCCGGCGCAACTTCCTTCATCTGATCGTCCAGAAGCGTTTCATAGGCATCAAGATCGGTAAAGATCGTGGCCAGTTCCAGCTCTACGCCGTTCTGCATGGCAGAGTCGTTGATGCCGAAGAGATAGGAGGCGTTGCTTTTGCTGTTGTTCGTATAGTCCAGTGTCAGAACAACCGCGTCGTTGCCGTCATAGTCCTCCGTGATGTACGCGCCCTTATAAAGAAGCGTATAGTCGCCGACCTTGAGCAGATTCGGATCGGCCGATGTTTTGTCCTTGCCGCAGGCGGTGAGACTGATCAGCATCAGCACCGCGAGAAGCAGGCAAAAGAGTCTGGTCTTTGTCTGTTTCATACAGTTCCTCCAAGTCGGTGTCTGGGATGCACAAATCTGCGGGTTGCCAGAAAACAAAGTGAAAAGCCCGCAGCAACCGCAAGTGCACACCAGCGATATCTCGTTTTCATTGCTTACGAGTCTTTCTGAATGAGATTACCGCTCTTGTCGGTAAACTTGCCGCAGATGATCTTGATCAGATCAACAAGGTAGCCAATACCGAACACACCGGCGGTCAGCAGCCAGAGGATACCAGTGCCAATCTTACCGACATAGAAGCGGTGTACGCCGAGACCACCGAGGAAGATGCACAGCAACAGCGTGGTCAGCCAGCTTTTCTCCGGCTCTGCGCCCACTGGAACCTCCGGCGCAACATAGTCCTCCACTTCTTCGCCGTTCAAGATCTTCTTCACGGTTTCCGTTACAGCGTCGATATAGCCGCCGCGCTGCTGCGCAAGCCCGACCGTCGCACCCTTCAAGCCCTTGCGCAGGACGCTGTTCTTATCGACGCGCATGCCGCCGACTGTGGTCTTGCTCTCCGAAATGACCGGCTGAATGCGGATGTGCGTGCCGTCCTTGAGGAAAAGCCAGAGTCCGACATCCAGATTCGGCTCCTTCTCAAACGTGATACGCTGTCCGGGAATGCCGCCTTTGATCTTGAACGGCATCTGGAATGCCGCTGCGCGAGCATTGAGCTTTTCCTGAATCTCCTCAAGTGTTGTGGAATAGGAAAGGTCAAATTCACGGGTGGTGGTTGCGAATGCGGTCTCTTTCATGGTGTCTGCAAAGTTTGCCATAGTGATTGCTCCTTTCGTTTTTTAGAACAATGGGGATGGATTGTTGTGTTTTCGCAGATTACTGCTTCGTGAAGGTTCCGCTGATGCCGTAGCCGGAATTTTCTTCCATAGTAAGATTGTTGCCGTCCACGGAGAATGTGAAGGTCTGTGAGTCGCTCCATGCTTCCAACTCAACTGTGAGCTGATCTCCCTCGATGGTATAGGTGCCCTTCTGCTCAAAGTAGCTGTCCATGGTGCACTTGCCCTTCCCATCAAAGGTCCAGGTGACAATTCCGTCATCACCGAAATCAGCGGACCAGGTACCGGCCAGGGCATCCTTACTGCCGCAGGCGGCAAGCGTCAGGAGCGTAGCTACAAGTAAAATAAGTGCAAGAATCTTTTTCATTTCATGGTTTCCTTTCTGTTTTGAACTGATTGTTCACGCTTGCGGTGCGTGACCGGTCATTTGACAACAACAGTTTCAAGCAACGCCATCGCGTCCTCAACCGTACAGTTTCCTATCGTAATCTCCACGCCGTTTTCCCCAGAGCTGCACTGCTTATGCAGGAAGACGAAGCCATCCTCCCCGTTGGTGAGCATCCAGTAGATGTTGTCGCCGATGGTAATCTCACCCTCCACACCGTCCGGGAACCCTTCCATGATATAGCCGCGGCTTCTTTCCGCATCGCTCAAGGTAAAGTGTATCTGAACAAATGCGGCAGGATCCAGCTGGGGCTTCTGGAATTTTGCAACCAGATTGCCGCCGTTTGGCCGCTCGCTGACCGTCCAGCCTCCGGCCTCGGTGATCTCATAATACTCGTTCGCGATGGTCTCGGCCTCCACCGCCGTGCTGTCCACCTTGATGGAAGCGAGAATGCTCTGCACGACCTCAGATTCATAGAGCGCCTGATAATCCTCGCTGGTATGACCCTCGCCTGGAAGCATGAAGCTCATCAGGAACATGGTCTTCTCCTCCGTGTTGTAGGGAACAGCGAAGAACAGCCCCTCTTTTACATAGTTCTGAAAGATGATCGTCTTGTGGCCGTCCTTATCCGGCTCCTCATAGATGCCCTTTTTGAACTGATTCATCCATTCGTCGAAGGTGCCGGTATAGCTGCTCTGCACATACGCCATGCAGACGGAGAAATCATCGCCGGTCAGCTTGCCGCATTTCTTCACCATCCGCGTGGACATCATAGATTCATAATAGTCCTCGTCGTAGGTAAAGCTGTCCGGATATTCCAGCGTGACCGTCATGTCCACATCGTTGCTGAGCTCCAGCGTTTTTACAGCAGGCTGTGTCTCGGTCTGGGACTCCGGATCGGTTTCGATTGTAGAAGTCTCTTCCACCGTCGCGGACTCCGATGCCTTCATATCGTCACTTTTTCCGTCGCCGCCTCCACACGCAGTCAACGCCAATACGATGAGCAACGCAATTGCTGTGAAATGAAGTTTTCTCATAAAAATCCTCCATTCTGTATGGTCTCTGCAAGAAAGTGTTTCCTTTGATGTATGCGGGAATCTGTGCATGGAAGATCAGCTGTTTACTGCGCCGCCGCAGTATTCGCAGCAGCCGCTGGCGTCCGGCGTGGTGGTTGCGCCACAGTAGGGGCAGGTGACCGCCGCTTTGGGGGCAGCTGCCTGCTCGATCTTTTCACGCACATCCTTGCGAACCTGCGTCAGCGCCTGCTTGATTTCTTCACCGAGCTTCTTGCAGTTGCGGTACTCGACATTGGTTTCCGGGTTGCAGCTTGCCGTCATGCCAGGACGCGTCGGCGCCGGCGTGATGCTAACAGAACTGGAATTAACCTGAAACCGTATTTCATCAAAATAGGGGTTATTGACGAAGATGGTGATATAGAAGTCGTAGGAATATTCATAGCGCGGCGGAT
>CAVGIV010000115.1:0-4256 GCA_963629395.1 Paludibacteraceae bacterium
TATCCTTATCATTTTCGTATACGAAACACAAAAAAAGCGGTGGTTCGTCATAGGTTGAACCTATGGTGGGCCATTGCTTCCTCTCACAGAGAAATGCTATAGATGATTTGTAAACGAAAACCGATGCCGTTGGCATCGGCTTTCGTTCTACATTTCCGCATTCGACGGAAAATTTGCATTTGGCGGAGACAAACGATCCCCTTTGGGTGTATATATAAGTAAGGAAATAAATCAGCCGCTCCGGCGGCGTTGCAGAATAAGGAGGACGGAACAATGCCTACACCTGACTATCTTTTGGGTCTTATGCAGGATATGATGTCCAGCAAGGGGCTGAAGGTCACCACCACCGTGGAGGAAAACGGGCAGACGCGGCAGGTGGAGCAGTTTTTCAGCAATCTCACGTCGGAAGAGTCCCTGAAAAAGCTGGACATCATCGTTGAGCAGCAGTGGCCCGATGAAAACGCGCTTCCCCAGCGTTTGAGCGACTTCCGCAAGATAAAGTCGCCCACGGACGAGCAGCCGGCGGACCTGAAGACCCGGTTCGACCAGCACCCGGAGGAGATGAAGCAGCGCCTGAAGCATTCCAAGCTGTGCTATCAGGCGATGCGGCCCATACTGAAACGGGACGCGGAGAAGCGCAGGCTGTGGGACGAGCTGGAACAAAGCATCCCCAAGTTCGATCAGAACGGAAAACCCCGGAAGCGCCTCCAGACCTTCCGAATCGCCTCCCTTCTGATGGAAACGGACGGCACGAAGGAGAGCAAAAACTTCAACGACAAGGTCGCCTCCCTGTTGGCGGTCGCAAGCGGCACGATCACCTGGGATGAGTACGAGGAGCACCGCCGCAAGAGCGGGATCGAGGCCGGGATGTCCGAGGAGGCGGCCAAAGCGGCCGCGAAGCTGGAGCGCGACTACGGCATGGACGCCCTTGCGGACATTTACAAGGAACGGGTAAACAAGTCCTACGCCAAAATGGAGCAGGCGAGAGAGGCCGGCGGTATGATAGTCTCCGGCAAGGAGACCGATGTTCAAAAGCTGACGGACGCCTATGAACTGCTCCACGAGGATGGCTTCGAGCTGATGTTCATCGGAACCAGCGCCTACGGCGTCTTTATGCGGAGCGCCAACAACTATGCCCAGCGCAAGGAAGCGCTTGACAAGGAGGCACAGGACATTGAGAACCTTTCCACGGAGCTGAAGCCGATCCGCGGTCTGGCAGAGGAGATCATCTCCCCCTATTATTCCTATCTGGACGCGGCGGAGCTGTACGACATCCATCTGATGTCGGTCAGCGATCCTGCGCTCAACGAGTACACCATGACGGCGACCACCGAGATATATCAGGGGGCCCAGGAAAACGCGCGGCCGACGCTGGAGAAATACGGCTTTCCGGATCAGCTGGAGGCCATCTCCACGTCGAGAATGCTCGTTTACAAAAAACCGGTCGAGGGGGAACCTGCCGAGTACCTCCTCATCGGGGTGGACGACCTCGGCCTGGAGAAGGGCTTCCGGATGAAGCTCAACGAGCATGTCCCCGGCCGGTATGTGGACGATGGCCTGGATCAGGATATGCAGCGGCTGCTGGAGCAGTATCAGAAGGCCGCGGGGAGGGAACCCTCCGGCGCCTTTGCCGCGGTCGGCGCGGCCCTGAACGATCTGCGCGGCGACCATCTGGGCGAAGAGGCCGAAGCGACGAACCACAACAGGATTGAAAAAAAGTTCCGCGCCCTGCAGAAGGCCGCCGCAGACTATCTTGCCGCAGACGATGATTTTGTAATCGTGGGCGACGAGGCCCGCAGCGCTCTTGCAAAGGCCGTGAAGGAGTTTGCGGACAAAAAGCTCGGGCAGCTCGACCTTGTGGATCGCCATATTTACACCGTGCAGCAGCAGGAAGCCAGGGAGGCCCGGGAGAAGGAGACCTACCAGACGGTCTCGCAGACCATTTTCACGGGCGAGCTGGCCGCCGCTATGGCCGCCGCGCGCGGGGAAACGATAGATGAGAAGTTTCAGGAGTTCTCTGCCGCGGGAAATATAAAATTCTATATCGACGCCAAGCTGGATAACTATACCTCGATCGACTATACCTTGATTGACGCCAAACTGAATAAATATGCCTCGCCCGAGGAGGCCGCTGCGGCCAGAAAGAAAATCGAAGATGCCGAGGCAAAGAACGACAGGCTCAGCAAGGACATCGTGGCGGCGAATGTGGTGCAGGAACTGCTCAACTTTGAGGAAAAGCTCTTCCCTGACCCCGAGAACAGGAGTATGCTGCGCCAGCTGGCCAGCAGCCGCAAGGTAGACACGCTGGTGCATATGGTGCGGGAGTCCGAGAGCTTTTTCGAGAACGTCCGCTCCCTGGATCTCAGCGCCCCGGACGCGCGGGACAAGCTGCTTCAGGACAGCGTACATAAGCAGGTGGCCAAGGACATCATGAAGACCGTTTTGAAACAGCATAAGGCCGCCAACGACCAGCGGGATCAGGCCCCCCGGCAGCAGGTGAATGCTGTTAAAAAGCAGGCTGACAAAGGCTTTCCGGTGCTTTAGTAAGCTCTATAAAGAATTCGCAACGGAAACGCTCCCTCCGGCGCGCGGGAGCAGCAACCTATTTTAATAGAAAGGCGTTTATTATGAAACCAACACAAGAACTTCTTTCCTTTGTTGCCGGAAGAATCGGCGAGCAACCCGGCATCACCGAAGCGGAGATCCGCAGGCGGCTGAACAACTACATCAACGGGATGCTTATGCCGGCGCTGACCCACGCTGATTTTTTGAGGATGATCGAGGCGAACCCCGCCGTTACGAACCAACGGCGCCGGGCGACGAAATATTCCCGTGTAGAGATAGATCGGCGGAGCGCCTTGTCCGATGGCGTGCGCGAGGGCATGATCGAATACGCGATCTGGCCCACCCGGCTTGAAAAAACCTACCTGAGCAACGGGGCGAATGTCACGCGCGAGGGCCGCGCGCTGTTCTACTACGAAGCGCCCGGTCAGACCGATCCCCGCAACCGCGAGATTTTGTGGCTGGTGGATCAGAATCCGGATAACCGCCCTGCCTATATCGCGGAAAAGAAGCGGCAGCTGATCGCAGACGGAATGACGGAGCAGCAGGCGCAGGAGGGGGCGGATGCCTACTTTACCGATGACGCCATGAGAAAGCGCCGCAGCGAGCTGGTGCTCTCCCGCGTTGCCGAATGCGTCGAGATCGCTCAAAAGGTCGGGGAACTGACCGCTGAGGAGCGCACCCCCGCGGAGCTGGGGGCGAACTATCTTGCCATCATGCATGCGCTGGACATCGCCAATGATCTGGGGGTCTATATCGGGCAGGCGACCAACGGCAGAGACCGCATGGAATTTACCGAGGAACAGCTTGAATACCTCGAGCAGCGCAAGGCCGATGAGGTGACGCTGAGAGATGCCGTGATCCCTCTTGCGAGCATGGGCAATCCCTGCTATGCCTTTCTGGATCCGGATGACATTATGGACTCCAACATCGACGACCTGATCAATACGGACGGGATCATTACTCAGGAGCAGAAAGAGCAGAACATGCGGGAGGACCCGAACTTCGAGGTGTTCACCAGGGGACAGGGGGATCTTTTCCAGTCCTATGCCACCGATGTCCGCGGGCTCAGGGGGATCCGCCGGTCCCATGCCGACGCACGCGAGCAGAGAAGAATGCAGGAGGTCTACGGCTTTACCCCCGAGGATACCGTGCAGGTGAGCGAGTCGAACCAGGGCTACACGATGCTCAGGACGACGGAGACCGCGATAGAGAAGGGAAAGCCGGTGGCCTACGAGATGGGCAACCGCACGGTGATCCTGACCGCCACGGGTACCTATGCCAACCCCACCGTCTCCGCGGAGCATCCCGAAGCGCTGTTCAACCACACGCTTACGCAGAAGAGCAACGAGGTCTATGAGCTGCTGGCCGCCACCGACGTAATGTACAAGCTCAGCTCCCCCGAATACAGGGAGATGAAGCGCGCCCTCGACCGGGCCCGCAGTGTCCGGCCTCTGGGGCAGGACGGGAACGTGGATAAGCGTCAGGAACTGGAGAACGCCCGCAAGCGCTTTGAAACGCTGCTGGCCAATACCAACGCATATTTGAAGAAGAAGCCACAGCGCAGCGAAAAGAAGTATGAGAACGACCGCATTCAGGCCGCGAATCAGGTGCGGGAGTACGCCGAAATGAAGCTGCGCCAGCTGGAGCTGGTGGAAAAGGCGCGGGATACGCTGGAGCGCTACAAGGGTATG
>CAVGIV010000116.1:0-4207 GCA_963629395.1 Paludibacteraceae bacterium
TTGCTCTGTATGCCGGGTTTGGCGGTGCAACACTGGCGGTTTTGTGGCAAGGTCTCTCTGAAACATTTCACATCAGCATAGGAGCGGCTTCTTTTGTTGTGGCACTTGGTATGATTCTATTCGTACTAATCTACGACAGGACGCAGATCCATATAGGCACTGTGGTCTATCAGATTATTTACAGTGTCTGCGTGGATCTGTTCGCAGACTGCCATGTATACAGCCATCATACATGGATCAATTTTCTTATCATGTTATCCGGCGTGATTTTGTTTGCAGCAGGAACAGGGCTATATGCTTCAGCATCATTAGGGCGTGGCTCATATGAAGCAGTTACCTTTGCACTGGCAGAAAAAAATAGCTGGCAGGTTAAAATAGTCCGCATGGTATTGGATGCCATTATGGTTGTAATCGGTGTTCTGCTTGGCGGAAAGTTCGGCGTATGCACGATTATTACGGTTATTATTTCCGGACCGATTATACAAAGCGTGAATGAGAAATCGAAGCAGCTCTTTGGTCTTTGAGAAACTGGCAGCGAAAAGCAAAGCCCCGCACCGGAAGTGGAAATCGGCGCGGGGCTTTGCTATACAATTACCATTTTTGTGCGAGGTATTGCGCACTCAGCTGGAAGCTCTTGACCGGGGAATTGTCCACCCAGTTGCGATGGCTTTCCAGAATGATGGCAGATACATTCACGGAAAGAGCCTGTGACATCAGGCTGTCCAGGTCCATGTTGCCGGTACCCAGCTCCATACTGTCGGTCTTGAGGATGGGCGTCATGGCGCTGCCGGAAAGGCGCGTGCCGCGGTCATTAATGTGCCACAGCTTCATCCGGGGACCAAGCCGCTGCATCCATGCAAGTGCATTGGCACCGCCTTCGGTGAACCAGTAGCTGTCAAACTCAAAGTTGACAAATTGGGGGTCTGTTTCCTCGATTAAAATATCGTAGGCCTGCTTTTGGTCACTCACATGCTGCAGCTCGCAGTTGTGATTGTGATAGAGCAACAAAATGCCCTCGTTTGCCAGTGCTTCACCCGCCTTGTTCAGACGAGCAGCCAATTCGTGAATTGTTTTTTCATCTCCATAGGCGAAGCGATACATGCCGGTGATCACGACATACTGTGTGCCGAAACTCTTGGCCTCCTCTGCCACGGCGTGTGCATCCCGTTCCAGAGAGCCGAGGTCGGTATGCAGGCTGACGACCTTCAGGTCGGCTTCTTTCACCAGCTTGTGCCAGTCCAGATTGCCGCCCTTGCCTACAGGCATTCCGGCTGCTTTGGTCAGCAGTTTGACCATGAACCCGATGGGATGGATCATGAATCCGCATAATTCAATGCCATCATACCCGGCGGTTTTCATGGCAGCAAGCGTTTCTCTGGCCTGCTGCTCGTTGTTTAGAACAGTGCCCAGCATAAATTGCTGAACGGCTTTGATGGGCATAACTTATCCCTCCAGTTTGAAGATTTTACCCGGCGTGATGCCGTTTTCGTTGAGGCTGTCCACGCAGACATAATATTCCTGCCTGGCAGTGAGGGTAGAAAGGATCACTTCGTCCAGCCAGCTCAGATAGGGCCTATCAGGTGCAACGCCATAGCGGATGTTGCAGCCCTGTGCATTCTCGATGTGCTTCCAGGTGATCTTTGCATCCAGTGCATCCACGTAAGTTCCGGCAGTCTCGGCCTGTGCCGGCTTCTCGCCGTCCCACGCGTGAGCCTTCCTTTATGTGCTGGTAGCAGTAGCTCAGGTCAAGGGGATTGCAATAGGCCTTTTTCATAGTGTATCTCTGCCTCCATATACTTATCAATCCCCAATAAAACCAGCAAAACCGAGAGATCATTTGAGAGTAAATTCCCATGCCGACAAGGGCGCTGCTGGCGTAACAGATGATCTGCCATGTCTTGGCGCGGCGGTATTGCACACCATCGGCCTTTTATGGGGTGCAGCCTTTGAACAAGAGGGAAGGCTGAGGAAATGCCAATCTAAAAAAATCCATGGAAGGTTCTATAATCCCAATATTTTTAAAAATGGAGCATTTGGTAGAGTTTAGATGTACCGCTCGGAGGATATGTTTCCAGGGTCAAAAGTTCCTAAACTCCGACGAGAGCTTGCTCGCGTGAGGAGTTGTGACCCCAACATCCGGATATACGAGGAAAGACGTCACACGTCATCCCCGAACTATAAACGGACTCTGAATGGCTACCGAAAATTCATGAAATAGGGGGATGAATATGAACACTGCGCTCGCAAGGAAACAAGCAAAAAAGAAAGAAAAAAAGCCAATCGGATGGAAAAGTCATTTCAAACGCTACTGGCCGTATTACGTGATGATGCTGCCGGGAATTGTGTATCTGATCCTGTTCAAGTACATTCCGATGCTGGGAAGCGTGATTGCATTCAAGGATTATTCGGCCTACAAGGGAATCTGGGCCAGCGAATGGGTAGGACTTGCCAATTTTAAAAAGCTGTTCGCCTATTCGGATTTCTATAAGATTCTGCGGAACACCATTATTCTGGGACTTCTGAAGACCTTTCTGACATTCCCGATTCCGGTGATCCTGTCCCTGATGCTGAATGAGCTTCGGAATCAGAAGGTGAAAAAGGGCATCCAGACCGTCATCTGTATCCCGTATTTCCTGTCCTGGGTTGTGGTTGGCGGACTTGTATTCGATATCTGCGGCGTTGGCGGCTTGTTCAACAATGTGCGAAGCGCGCTGGGGATGAACACGCTGCTGGTCATGCAGAAGGAGAGCTGGTTCCGGCCGATCTATGTTCTCTCGACCATTTGGAAGGAATCCGGCTGGGGAACGGTTGTTTATCTGGCTGCCATCAGCGGGATTGATCCCAGTCTGTATGAGTCGGCATCCATTGACGGAGCATCACGGTTTCAGAAGATCCGATACATCACGTTTCCGCTGCTGCTTCCGACCGTACTGACATTGCTCCTGCTGAACATCGGCAATTTCCTGACACTTGGCTTTGACCAGGTTTACAACCTGTATACACCGATGACGTACGCGGTTGCAGATATTTTTGACACCTACGTGTTCCGTGTGGGAATCCAGCAGGCACAGTACAGCTTCGCAACGGTGGTTGGCTTGTTCCAGTCGGTGGTGGGCCTGATTATGGTGGTCACCTTCAATAAGATTGCAAATAAGGTTTCAGAGGACGGAGGACTGTGGTGATGAGCAGAATAATGAACAAATCGCATGTACGGGAATCCGCACAGGACAGAATTTTCGGGGGCGTCATAACATTGATTCTGATTATTTTCGCAGTGATCACGGCAATACCGCTGCTGTCGGAGGTTGCCATCTCACTGAGCTCCAAGACAGCATCGCAGATGAATCAGATCAATCTGTTGCCGGTAGGATTCACCGTTGAATCCTGGAAATACCTTCTGATCAAAGGAAATATCTGGAAGCCGTTTCTGATGTCGGTTTCCTCGACAGCGCTTGGTGTGGTGATTGCACTTGCCATTAATTCGTTGATGGCCTACCCGCTGTCCAAGGCGGAATTCACGCCTGCGAAGTATGTGATGCTGTTCGTCGTGTTCACGATGATATTCTCGGCACCGAAGGTGCCGTATTTCCTGACACTCCGGGCCTACGGACTGTACAACAGCTACTGGGTTTTGATCTTTCCGCACATCCTGACGGCATACAATCTGATCATTGTACGGACCTTTTTTAAACAGTTCCCGAAGGAATTGGAAGAGGCAGCGATGATCGATGGCTGCGGCAAGTTCCGAATTCTGTTCCAGATTGTTCTGCCGGCATCGAAGGCCGTGCTGGCAACAGTGGGGCTGTTCTATGGAGTAACGATGTGGAACCAGTACGAGCATCCGATGATGTTCCTGCAGGATGTGAATCTGTTCCCGCTGCAGATGAAGATTCGCACACTTGTTGACGGAAGTGGGGAGCTGCAGGCTGTCACCGCAATGCAGACTGCAAACTATACGTCAGCGACCATCAGCGCGGCAGCAGTGGTGTTTGCAATTCTGCCGATCCTGATTGCCTATCCGTGGATTCAGAAATATTTTGCCAAGGGTGCAATGCTCGGCTCTGTGAAGGGATAAAATTACACGCAATAGATAAAGTTGCTGTACCTATCCAGCACCCATCTCGATTTTGATACTCGAAAATGCCCGATGCAGCCTGCCAATTTCAATCGTGAATTTGCCTGCAAGCAGAGGGTTCACGTTGAAATA
>CAVGIV010000117.1:0-4202 GCA_963629395.1 Paludibacteraceae bacterium
ATCATATTGAAAAAACGCTGTCAAGGAATTTTGTATACACTAATACAGATAGGAGGCAATTTCAGCAGTTCTGGACAAAATCACGGGCATCACGCTGAAATGTGTTGGCTAGAATTAAGGGCACTGGCTAGGCGACGGGTCCTGGCGGAGATAAGCTGATTTCGGTTGCCGGCCATGGCGGCCGTGACAACTTCCCTCTTGACAATCCCGTCCTGCGGCGCAATAATGCCACGTATTAAGAAAGAAGCGGCAAAGAGGTCGGCTTCTTACCTGTAATTTCAGTTCCATTCGCATATTTGCGGAGGTTCTAATTGGTAAGAGCGAGCTCTTTGCCGCTTCTTTCTGTGTAAAATCAAACGGATAAGGAGAATATGTTATGTGCTCAATTCTAGGTTACTGCGGCGCATCCGCGCGGAGAGATGATGCCGCTGCTGCTCTTGCCAAAACCATTACCAGAGGTCCGGATGATTCCCGTCTGGTGGATACCGGATGCGGATTCCTGGGCTTTAACCGGCTGTCCATCATGGGACTGACGCCGGAGGGCATGCAGCCGTTTGAACGGGACGGCAGCTATGTTGTCTGCAACGGCGAGATCTACGGCTTCCGCCCGATGAAGGAATATCTGAAGGGCCGCGGCTACAGCTTTGTATCGGAAAGTGACTGTGAGATCCTGCTTCCTCTCTATGAGGAGTACGGCGTCGATATGTTCCGCCTTCTGGATGCAGAGTACGCTCTTATTATTTATGATGCGAAAACCAAAGAGTACATTGCCGCCCGTGATCCGATCGGCATTCGTCCTCTTTACTACGGCTATGACAAGGACGGCGTCATTCTCTTCGCCTCAGAGCCCAAGAACCTGACAGAGCTGTGCGACCGGATTCTGCCGTTCCCTCCCGGCTGCTATTACAAGGATGGGACCTTCCATACCTATCGTGATCTGACAGCCGTCGATTACTATAGCGACGATGATCTGGAGACCATCTCCAAGAACATCCATGACAAGCTGATGCGCGGCATCGAAAAGCGTCTGGATGCGGATGCTCCGGTGGGCTATCTTCTCTCGGGCGGACTGGATTCCTCCCTTGTCTGCGGCGCAGCAGCCAAGCTGATGGACAAGCCCCTGGAGACCTTCTCCATCGGTATGGACATCGACGCCATCGACTTAAAGTACGCAAGACAAGTGGCTGAATACATTCACTCCAACCACCATGAGGTAATCATCACAAGAGATGACGTCATCGGCGCATTGGAGCCAGTTGTCGCTGCCCTTGGAACCTTTGACATTACCACCATTCGCGCTTCCATCGGCATGTATCTGGTGTGCAAGTGGATCCATGAGAACACCGATATCCGCGTCGTTCTGACCGGTGAGATTTCGGATGAGCTGTTCGGGTACAAATATACGGATTTTGCTCCCAGCGCAGACGCCTTCCAGAAGGAGGCTGAAAAGCGCATTCGCGAGATCAACGTCTACGACGTTCTCCGTGCGGACCGCTGCATCTCCGTGAACTCTCTGGAGGCTCGTGTCCCCTTCGGCGATATTGATTTCGTGGATTATGTCATGCACATCGATCCGGAGAAAAAGCTGAACAAGTACGGCATCGGCAAATACCTTGTCCGTCACGCCTTCGAAGAGGATCAGCTGATTCCGGAGTCCATCCTGATGCGCGAGAAGGCTGCCTTCTCGGATGCGGTCGGCCACTCCCTGCGAAACGACCTGATCGAGTACGCAGAATCTCTGTATACCGATGAGGAGTATGAGGAAAAGCGTCAGAAGTACACGCACGCTACTCCCTTTACCAAGGAGTCGCTCCTGTACCGTGAGCTCTTTGAGAAGTACTATCCGGGCCAGAGCCAGATGATTCCGGATTTCTGGATGCCGAACAAGAGCTGGGAGGGCTGCAACGTCAACGATCCTTCTGCCCGCGTCCTCTCCAACTACGGTGCATCGGGAGAATAATTTCCGACTGCCCTTCCATCTTGGTAGTTCGCGGTTCTCCGCGGAACCGCTTACTATACATATTCTCTATTTTCTTTTATTCGCCAAAAAGCCGACGCCCTCCAGCGCCGGCTTTTTGGTATTCAATGCACCAGTATGTCCTCTGCCACCTGAATCTGTTCCTTCGTCGGAGGATCGATGCCCTCCAGCGGATATGCAATGCCGAGCTTCTCATACTTGGCAATGCCCATTGTGTGGTACGGCAAAACCTCCACCCGGTCCACACAGTCCGGATCAATCTCACGCAGATGGTCAATGAAGCTCCGAAGCCTCCGGAGGTCCTCCTCGCCTGTCGTGATTCCCGGTACCAGAACGTGGCGGATCCACATTTTTTGGCGGTGAACCGCCAGATAGATGGCAAGATCCAGGATGTTATCATTGACCCATCCGGTCAGTTCCTTGTGTTTTTTCCGATCAATCTGCTTGATGTCCAGAATAAACAGATCCGTCACCTTCATCAGACGGTCAAACTTCTCCAATATCACAGGATCTTCCGAAAAAGGCTGTCCGGATGTATCCAGAGCGGTGTGTACGTTCTTTTCCTTCGCCAGCCGGAAAAGCTCCGTCACATACTCCATCTGCAGCATTGACTCCCCGCCGCTGACAGTGATACCGCCGCCGTTTTTCCAGTAATTATGATACCGCCATGCCTTTTCAAATGTCTCCTCAGGAGATTCCGTGTATACACCCTCTCCGGTGTCCCCCCAGGTTTCCGGGTTGTGGCAGTACTTGCAGCGCATGCGACATCCCTGCAGGAATACGATGTAGCGGACGCCCGGGCCGTCCACAGCGCCAAAGGTCTCAATACTGTTGATTCTGCCCTGCACGTTGTTCTGACTCATATTTCCTCCCTATGGTGCCTTTTGCTTCTTACAGCAAAGCAGGAGTCCTGCCGAACAGGCAAGGCTCCTGCGTGTGTCAAAAACCCTTGTGCAAGCAAGCTTGCACCGGTTCTGTAATCCCTGATTGCTCCGTGCTTTGCACGCTCGCAATCCTCAAACATTCGTATTTCGCACTTTTCTTCGAAAATCGCTTCATACTCATGTTTGGCGGGTCTCAAGGTCAACACTCCTCTCGAGAGCAAGCTCTCGTCGGAGTTTTGGACCTTTCGACCCTGGTATTACATCTTGTCGTGGAAGGTTCTGGAGATTACGTCTTCCTGCTGCTCTCTGGTCAGAGAGATGAACTTTACAGCATAGCCGGATACACGGATGGTGAAGTTCGCGTACTCAGGCTTTTCCGGATGCTCCATAGCGTCCAGAAGCTTATCCTTGCCGAACACGTTGACGTTCAGGTGGTGTGCACCCTGATCGAAATAGCCGTCCATAACGTTCACAAGATTCTTAGAACGCTCCTCATCGTCATGACCCAGCGCACCCGGATTCATGGTCTGTGTATTGGAGATGCCGTCCAGAGCCCAGTGATACGGGAGCTTGGTCAGAGAGTTCAGGGAAGCCAGAAGGCCGCTCTGCTCTGCGCCGTAGGACGGGTTTGCACCCGGAGCCAGAGGAGTCCAAGCACGGCGTCCGTCAGGCATGTTGCCGGTGAACTTACCGTAAACCACATTCGAGGTGATGGTAAGGATGGACGTTGTTGCCTCGGAATTGCGGTAGGTATGGTGCTTCTTGATCTTCTCCAGGAAGGAGTGCAGGAGCCACACGCCGATCTCGTCTGCACGGTCATCATCGTTGCCGTACTTCGGGAAGTCTCCCTCGATCTCGTAATCCTGTGCCAGGCCGTTCTCATCGCGGATAACCTTTACCTTTGCGTACTTGATGGCGCTCAGGGAATCGATTACGTGAGAGAATCCGGCAATGCCGGTTGCAAAGGTGCGGCGTACATCGGTATCGATGAGAGCCATCTCTGCAGCCTCATAGTAGTACTTGTCATGCATATACTGGATCAGGTTCAGGATGTTGACATACAGACCTGCCAGCCAGTCCAGCATCAGATCGTACTTCTTCATAACCTCATCGTAATCGAGGTACTCGGAAGTAATCGGTGCGTATGCCGGTCCGACCTGCTTGCCGTTCTTCTCGTCGATACCGCCATTGATCGCGTACAGAAGGCACTTTGCAAGGTTTGCACGAGCGCCGAAGAACTGCATCTCCTTACCGGTCTGTGTTGCAGATACGCAGCAGCAGATGGAGTAGTCATCGCCCCATACCGGCTTCATAACATCATCGTTCTCATACTGGATGGA
>CAVGIV010000118.1:0-4130 GCA_963629395.1 Paludibacteraceae bacterium
CTCTGTTTTTTCTTTCTTTACGAAGTTTAGCACAATGCTGTGTTTTAGACAAGGCGCAGAAATCCCGGCGGATTTCACATTCAATGTAAAATCCGCCGGGATGTGATGATTTAAATGCTTCTGCCGCCCATACCCTTTTTGCTCTCGTGCTGATTGATGGCCTCCTTCAGCCGGTTCTCCCGTGCCGTCTTCATAGTGAGATACGATTCATTTCCACCCAGCTTTTTCCTCATAAGCTCCTTCTCTGCATGGTCCCTCAGGTCCTTTGACCTGAATTTTTCTCCTGTTTCCTTGCTGATGGCCTTGGCATACTTCTTTGTCGCACTGTCCACTGTCTTCTGAGCATCTCTTTCCAGCTTAGCATCCAGCGCATCATATAGCTTCTGATTCACATAGTCAGAGCGCAGGGCCTTCGTCACTTCACGTTCACTCAGCTCACTCGGATCACGACCATAAAGGGTCGCCAGCTGCTGCCGTTTTGCTGCCAGCTCTCTCTGGGTCTGCTCCTTCCATGCCTGCTGATATGCCGGATTCGGTCTCTTCCGCTTCCATGCCGTGAAGGCCAGAAGACCTACAATCAGCAGCGGTGCATTGAGCGCTGCCACCAGCAGAATACCGATGCCCAGCGGATTCCGGCTCATGGCACACATCACCGTCTCAATGGCATTGGCAGACTTGTTCAGGAAGCTGAGCTTCGTGGGATCCTGATGCTTCTTGTCAAATTCCTTGCCGGCCTCCTCCGCAACCTTCAGTCTGTAGTCCATCAGCTGCTTGCTGTACTTGTCGCCATCCATATCCTTCATCTGGATAATATTATTATAATGATTCCACTTCTGCAACGGGGACATATATCCATCATTCAGGAGCATCTGGTCCTTGATGAGATCCGGAACCGAAATCGAGGGGCCCTCCTGCTTCATCGGCATGGCCTTTCTCATGGCTGTCTCTTCTTCCTGCAGATCATCAAAGTTTTCTGTTAATGCAAGGCTTTCAGACCGATCAATTTCCGACTTACCCTTTAACACCTTACTTTCAGCAATCACACTGTTAAGCTCGGTATTGTTGTTCAGCTTCTCCTCGTAATTTTTTACAGCTTCCTGAATTGCTTTTTTATCAAGCTTAATGTTTTCCTCCTTTACGACAGGATCAGCATTCGGATCATTTTCTTCAATAAATTTCTCTACATCAAAATCATCAACGGCGTCGTCTTGATGATTTTCAAAAAGACTTTTGATATCGTCATCACTTTTCTGTCGATTGTTTTTTGTCTCTGCATATCTAAAAAGTTTCTTTATGTTAGGAAATATTATCTTATTACAATTATCCTTCAGCTTCTGATTATTTGACTGCTCAAATTTTTGGAAAACATCTTTTTCTATATCGGTTCTATCTTCCGCCTTCTTTAAGGATATAAGATACATCTTGACAGCAGGTTCTTTGACTTTCAGCGATTTAAAACGTCCGTCTAAATACGCTAAGCTTTCCTTTGTGAAACTCTCATACGGCGTTCCCTTCAAATCAATTCCATATAACTTCGGCGTCTTTCCATCCTCCACACCGGGCCGTTCAACTTTTTTTTCCTTCACGCCTTCCTTGACTTCTTCAGCCTTGTCTTCCTGCGTCAAAAAGCCTTTCTCTTTCAAACTGAATTTGGCCAAAGCAAATCCACAATCCACAAACTCTTCTTTGTTATTTTCATGCAATTTTACTTCATCATCAGACAGAGGAAGTCCTTCTTCAATCTTTTTATCCAAAAAATATCTTTGAAGTTTTTCCGCAGTAATATCTTTTAAATTCTGGTCAATACTCCTCAGACCTTCCAAAAGTTGTTTTTCGCTATATTGCGAGTATCCTTCACTTAAAGTTCCTTCCAAATCCACACCAAATTTTACATACTCAGGCTTCGGCATTTTTCTATCCTCCTATATTCTCTACAACCATTTTTGATTCATTGCTCTGTTTCTGGCTGTATCTTAACACAGCTCGAGACACAAATGGGACACAGTCTGCGAATTTTCACAGAAAAGAGGGCCCTGCTTTCGCAAAGCCCCCTCTGAATCCTTATGCCAATGTCTTCAGCCCATACTGTTGCTGCGGCCGAGTTCCTTCTGCTGCGTTGCCTTAAGCGGAACAGATTTTCTGCCCTTGTCCGGTGCCGTGCCGCCCAGCTCTTCCTGAAGATCTGCTGCGGAAAGCCGCCGCATTCTTCCCCTCTGGTTCTCCCGTGCGGGCTCCTGCGCAACCTCGGCTGCCTGTACCGGAGCCTGGTTCTGCGGAGAACGGCGCCGGATTTCCGCATTCATTGCCGGATCGTCCAGCTGGTTCACTGCATCATACTCCTCGACTGCCTGCAGTGCCTTCTCTCCGGCCTCCAGAGATTTGCTCAGCATCTGCTTCAGCTTCGCCACAGCACGAACTCTTTTGGCATCTGCGCTGTCCGCACCCCTGTACTTTTCCCGAATCTTATTCATGGCCTTTTTCCTGGCCCGTTCGCTGATGCTTCCGGCTTCAAACTGTGCGGAAACCGCTCCTCTTTCTCGAGTATATTCCGTCTGCTTATGCTGCAGATAGGCATCCGCTGCTGCAAGTGCTTCCCGGAGCTTCGGCATTCTCTCCCGGATCGCCTCCGGTGAAGTCGTCAGCATGTCCAGCGTTCCCATGTCGGACAGTGCATTTACGGTGCGCTTGACCTCGCTGTATTCCGGCCGCCGCCGGAAGGTACTGTCTGCATCCTGCAGATCATTCTTGATTCCCTTCAGCTCGCGGAGTGCATCATGGAATGCAGCTCTGCTCTCCAAATACTGCTTTTGATCCTCCTTCTTCACATTGTTGATATAGTTGGTGGCAACAGATGATGATGGATTTGTGATCTTGCCAAAATAAGAGCCTCCGCCCATGCTACAAGCGAGCTTCCTGATACTGACTCTTTCGAAAGCATCATCGTCCATTACCCGCAGATGCGCATCGCTCAGCTCACCCTCCGGCTTGCCTCTGAAGAAATTTCTTCCGTCCCGAATCGTCTCCTGCAGGCGCTGTGTTCTTGTCCATACTGCATCAAGCTGCTCCTCTGTCAGATCATAATTGCGCAGCACAGTCTTCAGCATGTCCCTGTCCAGTCCCTCCACCAGGGCAGCCGTCTGACTGCGGATTGCCCTCATTTCTTTCGGTACAGACATGAATTTAAATTTTTTCGCTCCCGTATAAGTCGAGAACGAGGCATCATTGTCAATGCCCTGTATGCCCACCAGACGCGTGTGTGTCGGATCACTTTCATCCAGCTGATAGAACATATTTCCGCCATGACGGTCGACATTGCCGCAGATATAATCCAGTACCTGCAGATCCGCAATCTGTTTCTTCACCGAGGCCGTATCCGCGTCCACCGGTGCATCCATCTTCAGCAGTCCCTGACCGGGAACCTGTCGGCAGGGATCTTGTCCCTCCGCAAAACGCATAAAGCTGCCGCTGAGGGTCTTCTCCTGGCCGTTCTTTGTGAATTTGATCTGTACCGGCTCGGCATGTGCCAGCAGGTTCTTCATACCCAAGAGATCGGCGACGGTGGACATCGCGCAGTTTCTTTGATCTACTTTATTGTCTGCGCCGAGTTCACCATCTCCGAAGGTCATATATTTTACCAGTATTCCCCTATACTGCTCCATGAAGGAAAGGAAACCGGACATCAGCTTTCCATTCTCTGTTACCAACTTCCGTGTGGCCCGATCCGGAAGGACATCCAGCATATCGTTCAGTAAATCAGTGTTGCCGCTCATCAGGTCCGTCATTGCTACCTGAATGCCCCCCGCATAGTTAAATTTCTGTAATTGTATATTTCTCAGCACAGGTTCCATTTCCGGATACTGTGTCATCATATCCTGACGAATTCGCTCGATCTCTTTTTCCTGATCGGTGCTGACAGATTCCGTGAAAAAGCCCCTGACATCGCCGTTCTGTCCGGGAATGGTGATGGCGATACGACTGCTCAGCCCTTCACCGACATGCTCCATTTCCTGTCCGTCCACATTGTATACATGGGTTCTGGACTGCTCAATGAGCGACGGCAGGGTCTCATTGCCGCTCCGCTGCACGCTGTGCAAATGCTGGAGGTCCTGACCGAGCACGTCCCGCACCAT
>CAVGIV010000119.1:0-4125 GCA_963629395.1 Paludibacteraceae bacterium
GTAGAGAATGAAGATGAAACAGCAACAGCAGATTCGGTCGTTTCTGATCCGGGAATTCGGAGAGGACAAGGGCAGCAAATTGTTTGCGCAGCAGGAGAGCAGACTGGATGCGATCATTGCCGGAACTGCGGATAAAACGAAGAATCAGATGAAAACGCTGACACAGACCATTCTGCCCAGGATTGCATTGTACAAGGTATTGTTGGAAAGCGGCTGTGCACAGGAGGATGTCGAGGCGCGTATGCGCCGATACATGCTTGATGTGGTGGCTGCACAGAAGCATCGCTCAACGGCCCGGATGGAACGAGTCCCGGGATTTTATGCTATTTACAGCCGCATCTTCCTTCGGATTATGCGTACAACGGATCTTCAGGTCAGCACGCAGAAGTGTGGCAAGGCTTACTACGACATCACCATTACAAGGTGCCTCTGGCATACGGCCTGTGTCGAGAATGAATGCCCGGAGCTGTGCAGGCTGTTCTGTGATGTGGATGATGTGACCTACGGCGGCTTGCAAAAGATCGGGTTCTCCCGTACGAAGACACTGGGGTATGGCGGTGATTGCTGCGATTTTCATTTCTTCCGGAAATAGCTGCAGCGGAGAGCCTTTTGATCTGAGCGGGAGCGAAAGAGATTTTGATGGGAAGTGATGGTATGGCGAACTTTGACTTCTTAAAAGAGACAACCGAATATGCTCTCTTTGCACCGGCGGCCATCGAGGCGGAGCGGGTGTATGCGACGTCGCCTGCGATGTGTGCGGTTGGATGCCGGAAGGCGCTGGAGCTTGCGGTGAAGTGGGTGTATTCCGCCGACAACAGCATGGAGATGCCGTATAAGGACAACCTGCAGTCACTGATTCATGAGCCGAGCTTTCGGTTTGCCGTCGACTACAACACCTGGGGGAAGCTTCCGTTTATCGTAAAGCTTGGGAACCTTGCGGTTCATACTGAGAAGAGCGTCCAGCGGACGGATGCGCTGGCTGCGCTGCGCGGATTATTTGAATTCATCCAGTGGGTGGACTATTGCTATGGGCCAAGCTATGCGGAGAGAAGGTTCGATGAGAGCCTGATCCCGAAGCGGCAGGTGGTTGTCGATACGAAGAAGATCAAGGAGCAGGAGAGCCTCCTTGGCGAGAAGGACGCCGAGATTGAGGCCCTTCGCAAGAAGATCGAGGAGATGTCTTCGCAGTTCACAGCCCAGAAGGAGCAGCACCAGGAGGAACGCACCTTCCAGTCGGAGGATATCTCGGAATTCAAGACCCGCAAGATTTACATCGACGTCGATATGAAGCAGATGGGGTGGCAGTTCACCGGAACCGATGCGGACGTGCAGGAGGAGTATCCGGTGGACGGCATGGCCGGCAAGGTGGGGCAGCAGGGCTTCTGCGATTATGTCCTCTTCGGCAAGGACGGATATCCGCTGGCCGTTGTGGAGGCCAAGCGCACCAGCAAGGATCCCAACATCGGAAGGCAGCAGGCGGTTCTGTATGCGGATTGTCTGGAGCGTAAATTCGGCCGCAGACCCATGATCTTCACAACGAACGGGTTTGAGACGTATTACTGGGACGATCAGAGCGGACCGCAGCGGCCGGTGAGCGGGATCTTCAGCAAGGACGATCTGCAGAAGCTCATGAACCGCAGGGACGAGCGGAAGGATCTCATGGCCATACCGATCAGCGATGCGATCACGGACCGGTATTATCAGAAGGAGGCGATTCGCGCGGTCTGCGAGCAGATCCGGAATGGCTTTCGCAGGCACCTTCTCGTCATGGCAACCGGCACAGGCAAGACGAGAACCGCGTCGAGCCTTACGGATGTATTAAGCCGCGGCGGCTATGTGACGAACATCCTGTTCCTCGCTGACCGGACGGCACTGGTCAAGCAGGCGAAGGATGATTTCAAGAACTACCTGCCGGACATGTCGCTCTGCAACCTGTGTACCAACAAGGACGACCGGAATGCCAGAATTGTCTTCTCCACCTATCCGACGATGCTGAATGCAATCGACGATACGAAGAGTAAGGACGGAGTACGTCTGTTCACGCCGGCGCACTTTGACCTCATCATTATCGACGAGAGCCATCGGAGCATCTTCCGCAAATATCGCGCGATCTTTGACTACTTTGATGCCGTCATGGTGGGGCTGACGGCAACGCCGAAAACGGATGTGGACCGCAACACCTATGACTTTTTCGAGATGGAGCACGGCATTCCGACCTATGCCTACGACTATGAGACTGCGGTGAAAAAGGACGCGGTGCTGGTGCCGTACTACAACTATGAGGTGAAGACCTGCTTCCTGGAGAAGGGCATCACCTACAACGACTTGTCCGATGAGGATAAGGAACGCTACGAAAATGATTTCGAGGAAGAGGGTGAGCTGCCGGACTTCATTCCGTCCGCGGCGATGAACAAGTTCATCTTCAATGAGCTGACGGTGGACACAGTGCTGCAGGACCTCATGGAGAGAGGCATTCGCGTGGCCGGCGGAGACCGGCTGGGGAAAACAATTATTTTCGCCCAGAATAAGCGCCATGCGGAATTCATTCTGGAGCGGTTTAACAAGCTCTATCCCCGGTACAACGGAACCTTCGCACAGCGCGTCATCTGCGATGATTCCTATGCGCAGACGGTGATCGATGACTTTAAGGCCGCGGATAAGATGCCGGTAATCGCGGTATCCGTGGATATGATGGATACCGGTATCGATGTGCCGGAGTGTGTGAATCTCGTGTTCTTCAAGAAGGTCCGGTCCAAGTCAAAGTTCTGGCAGATGATCGGCCGCGGGACGCGTCTTTGCAAGGGCCTGACCTGCAGCGACGGAATCGACGGCGAGTATACGGATAAGAGACGGTTCCTGATCTTTGACTACTGCGGGAATTTCGAATTCTTCCGGGCACACAAGGAAGGATATGAAACGAAGGATACGAGGTCTCTTAGCGAGAGCATCTTCGGAAAACAGATCCGGCTGATTGCTGCGCTGCAGGAGTCGGTGTATGCGGGTGATGAGTACCAGCGCTGGCGGCAAAGCCTCGTGGATACCTGTCACGGGCAGATCCTGGCCCTGAATCGGGATTTGATCTCGGTGAAGCTCCAGCTCCGGTATGTGGAGAGGTTTAAGGATAAATCGGTCTTTGACGCCATCAGTGAGGGGGATAAGGGGGAGCTCCTGGAGCATATCGCACCGATCGTGCATCTGGATGATGACGACGAATTCGCGAAGCGCTTTGATAACTTCATGTACGGTCTGATGCTGGCCGCCATCGAGGGGCAGCCATCCTTCAAAAAGGCCAAAAAGGAGCTCTGCAGCCTGGCCGGTCTCCTGGAGCAGAAGGTCAGCATTCCGCAGGTGAAGGCGAAGCTGGATATCATTCAGGAGATCAACACAGATGCCTTCTGGGCAACGACCGATATCCTGCTCTTCGAGAAGGTGCGGGAGGCCCTGCGCGAGCTGATCAAGTTCCTGGATCGGAAGGTGATCAAGCCGATCATTACGCATCTCGTGGATCCGGTGATCGAGCAGAAGGAAGGCGAGCAGCTGGATGCGGCCTATGATTTTGAAGATTACAGGGATAAGGTCAACCGCTACATCCGAGAGAACGGGGACACGCTGGCAATTCATAAGCTGACGCACAACATCCGTTTGTCGCAGGGAGATTATGAGGAGCTGGAGCGCGTGCTGACGAGTGAGCTCGGGAGCAAAGAGGATTACGAGCGGGAGTTCGGAGACACGAGCTTTGGACTGCTCGTCCGCAGGATTGCGAAGATGGATCATGAGGCGGCCATGCAGGCGTTCTCGCAGTTCATCAATGACGAGTCGCTGAACCAGCGGCAGATCGAGTTCGTGCAGAAGGTGATCCATCATATAGAGCAGAACGGATATATGGACAACGTGACAGAGCTGCAGAAGCCTCCGTTTGATAAACCCGTTAGCTTTATGAAGCTCTTTGACACTAAGACGAAGGCGAGCCTCATTGAAGCGATCAAGGAAGTGAAGCGGAATGCAGAGGATATCGCGTGAGTAAAGAAGTGTAACTATTCAGCACCCATCTCGAATTTGCATTCGCAAATCCTCGATGTGGCCGGCCAGAGGCGCTTCGCGCCTTGGCCGCCTGCCAATTTCAAT
>CAVGIV010000120.1:0-4051 GCA_963629395.1 Paludibacteraceae bacterium
TATAATGTCGGCAGTAAATATAGCGGGAAGGTGAAACCATGGAAACCAGAAAAATTCTGATAGCGGATGATGACCCTGAGATTCGGGAGGTACTACGGCTTCTGCTTACCGGAGAGGGATATCAGGTCATCGAAGCAGAGAATGGCAAGGCGGCACTGGAGAAGCTGGACAGCTCGATCGACCTTGTGATTTTGGATGTTATGATGCCTGGCACAACCGGCTATGCCGCCTGCGCCGAGATACGCAAGCAATCGGCCGTACCGGTATTGTTTCTAACAGCTAAATCGCAGGATTCCGATAAATCTATGGGCTTTTCGGTAGGCGGAGACGATTACCTCATCAAACCATTCTCTTATTCGGAACTAATTTCCCGCGTTAAGGCCATGCTCCGCCGCTACTATGTCTATGGAGCAAAAGCACCGGAGCAAAGCGGTATTCTTCACTGCTGCGGAAATATCGACATTGATCCGGATCAATGTCTTGTACATCAGAATGGGCAGGAAGTTTCCCTCACCGGTACAGAATACCGTATCCTATATCTGATGGCCTCTCACCCCAAGAAGGTGTTCACCGTGCAGAACATTTATGAAAGTGTGTGGGAGGAACCCTATTTCTACAGTTCAAATAATACAGTCATGGTTCACATTCGTAATCTTCGCCGCAAATTGGGGGATGACCCCCAAAATAGCCACATCATTCAAACGGTTTGGGGAAAGGGGTATCGGATTGGGTAAAAAAATCTCTGACAGTCTGAGCGCCCAGCTTCTGTGCGGAGTTTTTATATCGCTGCTTGCAGCAGCGGCAGCAGCAGTTTTTTCCTTTGCAGTCGGCAGTGCATTGCTGGATCACACGGTTTACGGACGTCCATTTGCTCAGAAAATGGCGGACAAACAGTTTGACGATTTGCAGGAATATGTGACAGCGCAGCAGATTACAACAAAGAACATTCCTCAGCTCAATGCATGGTGCCATCAGGGACGTAAGATCTATCTTGTGATCTACCGTAACGGTCAACTTCTCTTTGCACCGTCCAAGTCCGGTGAGGTTCCGGAATCCGATGACTGGTCGATGGATGAAGAGGATTCGGAAGGTCAATATGACCTGACGCTCAGCGATGGTACCTCCGTCTATGCGTTTTTGTATTATTACGCTGGTGATGCATTCTATTTAGGGATCACGATCCTCTCGGCATTGATTGCATTCGCTGTTTTCTCCGCCTGCTTTGTGTCGTTAATCCACCGAAAGCTGGCATACGTTAAAAAGCTGAAAGACGAATTGGATATTCTCTCCGGCGGGGCGCTGGAGTACCCTGTAACCGTACAGGGTGGAGATGAGCTTGGACAGCTGGCATATGGCATTGATCAGATGCGGTGCTCAATCTTAGCGCATCAGCGGACGGAGGAAATGGCGCGTAACGCCAATTCACAGCTGGTCACCGCCATGTCCCATGATTTACGGACGCCGCTGACCTCGCTGTTGGCCTATCTGGAACTGATTGATCGAGGCAAGTATGAAAGCGAGGAACAACTTCATCTTTTTGTCAAAAAGAGTTTGGATAAGACCTATCGCATTAAAACCTTGGCGGATCAAATATTTGAGTATTTTCTTGTCTACTCCGCAGAATGGGAACAGCCTGATTTGGAACCGCAGGATGCTGATACGCTGCTGGGGCCGATATGGAGTGACTATGCCTTTTCACTGGAAAGCAAGGGCTTCTCTGTTCATACGGATTTTCAGCCACTGAACGGCACAGTACAGGTCAATGAGGAGCTGCTGCGCCGCACCTTTGACAATCTTTACTCCAACCTTCTGAAATATGCCAATCCATGCCAAAAGGTGGAGATCGCCGTTCGGAGAATAGACGGGCAGGTGCAGTTGTGCATTGCCAACCATGTATCTCCCTTGCAGGATAAGCGGGAAAGCACCCGCATCGGTCTGAATACCTGCCAGCGCATTATGGAGTATCACAGCGGTACGTTTGAATATGCGGAAGAAAACGGTGTATTTGCCGTAACGCTCAATCTCCCGCTGTGTTTGTGAACAGGGCGAAACATGAGACTCCAAGGAGAAAATCGTATGCTTACCGAAAGGACAATCACAAAGGGCTCACAGGATTACGCAAGATTTCATGCACTTTATCGCTCTGCTTTTCCAAAGGCGGAGCGAGTGCCAGTCAAATTTTTGATGAGCCACGCCGTTGACAGCACTCTGATTGCCTGTTATGACAGAGAAACCTTCTGCGGTTTTTATTCAACGCTGACATTTGGGAATATTACGCATATTCTCTTTCTTGCCGTCGATGATGTACTTCGCGGACGCGGCTACGGCTCGATTTTTCTCGAACTGATTGCTCGCCGCTATCCTCAAAACAGAATTATTTTAGATATTGAAGCAGAGGAACCCACAGCACCAAACCGTAAGCAAAGAGTCAGACGCAAGGCATTTTACGAAAGAAATGGATATACTGAGTCAGGGATAGCGTATCATTGGAGAGGTATTCCATACGAAATCCTTATCAAAAACGGTACGATCACAGAAAAAGAATTTGATGCCTTTTGGGATAATCTTTGACGGTATGCATTCGATGACACAGATCATGCCATATTTCCAATATGCATAAGTCCCCATGCCCAGCGCCTAAACGGTGCGGACATGGGGGCTTTTTTTGGGGTTAGAGATGTTTTTTTAATGTAGCGGCAAGGAGCAAGGTTAGTATGCCGCTGGCAATGCCCGCAATGGTCGGCATCAGCCAAATGCCGTTTAGTTCCCATATTCCGGAGAGGATAAACAAAAACAGAATGGGAAAAATCAGCGTGCCGAACAGGGATACGATAAATGACCGAGCAGGGCGTTCCAGTGCTGTAAAAAAGGAAGAAAAACAGGTGTCCATCCAGCCAACAAGATAGGAGAATGCAAAAATTTTCATGGCGGAAATGCTGAGTTTCAGAAGTTCCGTATCCTCCGATTTTACGAACAGCGGCGCGACATACTGACCAATAAACAGCATAAACAGCATGGAGCAGAGAGAAAAGAAAATCGAGCATAATAAAACACGTTTAAAGATTGCTTTCACTCTCTCAGTCAGTCCCGCTCCGTAGCAGTAGCTGATAGCAGGCTGGAGGGCATCGCACAGGCCAAAAATCAGCATTCCCACGATGCTGTCCACATACATCACTACAGAAAATGCCGCTACCGCTGTTGTTCCGCCGTATTTCAGCAGGAAAAGATTCAATATGACCGACATGACGGAGGAGGCAATATTGCTGAAAAATTCGCTGGAGCCGTTGGCAAGAATACAGAGAAAGTTTTTCAGCGGAATATTTTCCCTTGTATAATAGAGATCCATTCGTTTTCTGGTGAACAGCAGCAGCGTTACGATAGAACCTAACGCCATAGAAATACAGCTTGCAGCGGCAGCTGCCCGTACGCCCATGCCGAGGCCGGCAATCAAAACGGTATCCAGCACCACATTCAGCAGCTGTGACATAATGCCAATCCACATACTGATTTTTTCTCTGCCGCAGACACGCAAATAGTTGTCTGTTGCGTAAAATACCAGCAGTAGCGGTGCAAAGGCGGCGTACACACGCAGATACTCCACACTGTACCGGATGGCCTGTGCGTCGGCTCCGGGTGAAATCAGGCGAATAAATGGCTCGGCTCCCCAATAACCCAGCAGGCCAAACACACCGGACAGCAGCAAAATGACCTTTATTGAAAAGGAAAAGACCCTCGACGCGCCTTCTCTATCTTTTCTTCCCAGCAGAATAGATATCTGCACCGATGAGCCGGTGGCAATCATATTGGAAAAAGCAAAGACAATGGTAATGACCGGCATAATAAGATTGACAGCGGCCAGTGCGTCCTGACCGATGAATCGCCCGACAAACAAGCCGTCCGCCATAGAGTAGAGCGCACCAAACACCATAGTAACCATGGATGGCACAGCGCATCTTAGAATCAATTTCGTAGGCGGCAGACTTGCAAATACTTCTGAATTCACGGAAATCCTCCTGTTCGTAAAATCACACGCATCTTACCATGCTCCTGC
>CAVGIV010000121.1:0-4005 GCA_963629395.1 Paludibacteraceae bacterium
CCTCGATGTGGCTGGCCAGAGGCGCTTCGCGCCTTGGCCGCCTGCCAATTTCAATCGTGAATTTGCCTGCAAGCAGTCAATTCACGTTGAAATGTGGCAGGTGCTGAACAGTTACCAAAAAGCAAAGGGGAAAGCAAAAATGAAGGACAAGCTCACATCACTGGAGAAGAAGTGGATTCTGTATGATGTTGCCAATTCGGCATTTACCATGATGGTGTCCACGATTATTCCGATCTATTTTAACCAGCTGGGCAAGCAGGCAGGGCTTTCAGAGGTAGACTATCTGGCCTACTGGGGATACGCTATTTCGATTTCTACGCTGCTGGTGGCCATTCTGGGACCGATTGTCGGTGCGGCAGCGGATAAGGGACGCAAAAAGAAAACCTACTTTGCAGTTACCATTATTCTGGGAGCCATCGGCTGTGCGGCATTGGGGCTGGTGAAGGAATGGCTGTTTTTCCTGATTGTGTTCTGCATTGTGAAGTCCGTGTATTCACTGAGCCTTGTGATCTATGATTCAACACTTTCCGATGTGACGACGCCGGAGAGAATGGACAATGTTTCGTCGCAGGGATACGCGTGGGGCTACATCGGAAGCTGTGTGCCATTCATCGCATGCCTGGTGCTGGTTTTGTGCAGTGATAAGATCGGGATGTCACAAATGACTGCACTTTCTCTGTCACTGGTGATTACGGCTGCCTGGTGGATGGGCGTATCGCTGCCGATTTTAAAAAGCTACCGTCAGACCAACTATCTCACCGGCGGAGAAGAGACAGGAAGCATACTCAGACAGCTGGGAACGAGTCTGAAGGACATTGCCAAGGATAAGAAGATTTTGTTCTTCCTTCTGGCATTTTTATTTTATATTGACGGTGTGTATACCATTATTGATATGTCTACCGCCTATGGATCAGCCTTGGGCCTTGGCTCTACAGATATGCTGCTGGCGCTTCTGGTGACGCAGTTTGTAGCCTTCCCGTTTGCAATTTTGTTCGGAAAGCTTTCCCAGAAGGGAATGTCTGAAAAACTGATTATCGTTGCCATTGCAGCGTATACCGGCATTGCTGTTTTTGCATTCTTCATGAGTGCGAGCTGGCAGTTCTGGGTGCTGGCGATTTTCGTCGGAATGTTCCAGGGCGGCATTCAGGCGCTCTCGAGGTCGTATTTTGCCAAGATTATTCCGGCAGAGCGCTCGGGAGAGTTCTTCGGTTTTTATGATATCTGCGGAAAGGGAGCTTCGGTGATCGGTACGACCATGATGGGGCTGGTTTCTCAGGCTACCGGAAGCGTGAACTGCGGCGTCGGCATCATTGCGGCGTTCTTCCTGATTGGTTTAGTGTTGTTTATTATCAGCACGAAGCAGAAGACGGCATAGACGATTAGAGGATTGGAAGCGATGGGACAGGAAAAGACACTGGTGTGGGCACACCGCGGAGCATCCGCGTATGCTCCGGAGAATACGCTGGCTGCATTTGAAAAGGCGGCGCAAATGAAGGCGGATGGCGTTGAGCTGGATGTCCAGCTGACCTTAGACGGTGAGGTTGTGGTTGCGCATGATGAGGAGCTGGAGCGTGTCAGTGACGGGACAGGGTATCTGAAGGACTACAGCCTTGCGCAGCTGCGGAGTCTGAATTTCAATAAGACACATCCGGAGTATGTGAAGGCGCAGATTCCTACACTGGAGGAGGTTTATGCGCTGTTAAAGCCAACCGGGCTTACGGTGAATGTGGAGTTTAAGACCGGCATATTCTGGTATAAAGGAATTGAAGAGAAGGTGCTGGATCTTACGTCGAAGATGGGAATGGAGGACCGTGTGATTTATTCCTCCTTCAATCATTATACGTTGGCGCACATACGCAGGGAAAAGCCGGATGCGGAAACGGGTCTTTTGTATTCTGACAACTGGATTGATGTAGCACCCTATGCGAGAGACACAGTGAAGGTTGACGCACTTCATCCGGCCCTGTATCATTTGCAGGATGCCGAATATGTGAAGACGGCACATCAGTATGGATTGGAGACACATGTCTGGACAGTCAATGATGAGGCTTATATGCGCATGTGCGTGCAGATGGGTGTCGAGGCGATTATCACGAACAAGCCGGATCTGTGCCGGAACGTTGTGGATGCGGAATGAGCGTTCTGTGAAATCAGAAGAGCGGCGGCATGCTGGGTTACGTTCATTGTGGTCAGATCCTGAGGGGTCTGACCTTTTTTGAGCAGGCTGGTTATTTTACAAGCGTTGGGCTGTTGATTGATCGGGAAAGGGGAAGGAAGATTGCGGATTAGATCGTATGCGATAAAAAGACATACAGGGCGTCTTATTAAGGTCCGGCTTCTGACGGCAGTGCTGGCTGTTTTTATTGCTGCGCCGAACGCAGCTGCTGCGGCTGAGGTGTCTGATGCATCCCTGGAGGCACAGACAGAAGAGGCGCAGACAGAAGAATCATCTGCAGCTTCCTCTGTATCCATGCAGCAGGAGGATGAATCTGGGCAGGAGTACGGACGGATGCTTCTGGCGGGAGCGGGCTTCTCATATGCATTTTCTGCACGCAAGGTTTCGCTGCAGGATGTCAACGATCAGGAAGAAAAGAGCGGCAGAGATGACATTGTAGCGACTACGTTGACACCGGTGCAGGCCAAGGAGCAGTCTGTAGTGAATGCGGTTTCCCAGACACAGGGAATTCATATCGATAATGCCACAGCGACCATTCTGTCAGCAACGGCAGTGACGGTGGTGTCGGATGCGAACATTGCCCTGCAGCTGGCCCATATGGCGGATCGCAGACAGACGCAGCTCAAGCTTGACCAGGGTGTCATTACGGCAGTGGAGGCGGAGACTCTCATGGCGGCGGCGAACGGTGAGAGTGTGACTGGCGAGGAGACGACCATTTCCATTGCAGACGGCAAGGCGGAGGGGAGCGATTCGGGGAGCACCAATGCAGCTCCGGCTACCGATTCAAATGGAAATGAGCTGGTGGTAGCTCAGGTCAACGGCTACATCAATGTGCGGGCGGATGCGGATACCGAGGCAGAGATTGTCGGAAAGCTGTACAACGGCTCCGTTGCAAAGGTGCTGGGCCGTACAGGGAACGGATGGGCGCGCATTAAGTCCGGCGATGTAACCGGCTATATCCGGGAAGAGTATGTTGCAACCGGCGATACGGCGCAGCAGCTGGCGGATTCGGTGGTAACCAAGCAGGCAGTTGTGACGACGGAAACGCTCCGTGTTCGCGCGGCACCCATTGCGGATTCGGATGTCATTACGCTGATCGGACAGGGTGAAACACTGGATATTCTCGAGGAGGCTGACGGCTGGTACAAGATCAACACAGAGGACGGTGAGGGATACATTTCCTCTGACTTTGCCGATGTGGAGGAAATCTATCCGGAGGCTATATCCAGAGCTCAGGAGGAAGCAGAGGAAGCTGCGGCTGCTGCTTCCAGTGCGGCCGAAGAGGAAGCCAGAAGGGCTCAGGAGGAGGCGAATAACAGCTCCAAGAGCAGTTCGAAGAATGCCAAGAAGACATCGGGCTCCAGCGCGTTAAATACCTATAACGGCAGCAGCGGCTCCGGTAGTGCATCCGGTCAGGCAGTGGCCAACTATGCGCTTCAGTTCGTAGGCAATCCGTACGTCTGGGGAGGCTCCAGCCTGACCAACGGTGCAGACTGCTCCGGCTTTACGATGGCCGTATATGCGAACTTCGGCGTGAGCCTTCCGCATTATACAGGCTCGCAGCAGCAGTGCGGCACAGCGGTGAACTCGCTCTCGGAGGCGCAGCCGGGTGACCTGATCCTGTACTCCGGGCATGTGGCTATCTACCTTGGCAACAACCAGATCGTGCATGCCTCCAACCCGCGGTACGGCATCACGACAGGAACGGCAACTTACCGCAACATTGTTGCCATTCGAAGAATTCTGCAGTAGCAGATGCGACAAAAAAACAAAGTGTTCCTGTAAAATGTCTGGATGCTTTATCTATTTACGAAGAGGCGGGCGGCGGC
>CAVGIV010000122.1:0-3834 GCA_963629395.1 Paludibacteraceae bacterium
TGTGCGAAATCGCTGACTCTGCCCTTTTCATAGAGGATGTGCTTTGGTAGAATGTAATCAGGCTCAACCATACTAAGGGAGGTAATCTGTATGAGTAAGAACGAAATGCTGGCGATGATTCTTGCCGGCGGTCGCGGAAGCCGTCTGAAGGACCTGACGAACAAGGTCGCAAAGCCGGCGGTTTCCTATGGCGGTAAATATCGAATTGTCGATTTCCCGTTGTCCAACTGTGCGAACAGCGGCATCGATGTAGTCGGCGTCCTGACACAGTATGAATCGGTTCTTTTGAACTCCTATGTAGCAGGAGGCAAGAGCTGGGGACTGGATACCAGAGACGGCGGCGTATTCGTTCTTCCGCCCCGCGAAAAGGCGGATGCGAACCTGAATGTGTACCGCGGAACAGCCGATGCCATCTCACAGAACATCGACTTTATCGATCAGTACGATCCGGATTACATCCTGATTCTTTCGGGTGATCACATCTACAAGATGAACTATGACAAGATGCTCTCTTATCATAAGGAAAACAAGGCAGATGCGACCATTGCGGTCATTGGTGTTCCCGAGAAGGAGGCAAGCCGGTTCGGCATCATGAATACGGATGGCCAGGGACACATCACAGAATTCGAGGAGAAGCCGGAGCACCCGAAGTCCAATCTGGCCTCCATGGGCATTTATATTTTCACCTGGAAGACCATCCGGAAGATTCTGATTGAGGACAGAGACAATCCGGAATCCAGTCATGATTTCGGAAAGAACATCATTCCGAAACTCCTGAACGATGGGAAGACATTGATGGCCTACGAGTTCAAGGGATACTGGAAGGACGTCGGAACCATCGATTCCCTCTGGGAAGCGAACATGGATCTTCTGAATGAAGACAATGCGCTGAATCTGGATGATGATTCCTGGAAGATTTACACAGAGGATGCCTCAGAGCTGCCGCAGTACGTAGGGCCGGAGGCAGAGATTGATGTGGCCTACATGACGCAGGGCTGCCACATCGAAGGTGCACTGAAGCATTCCGTGGTGTTCACCAATGTAACGGTTGGCAAGGGCGCAAAGGTCATCGATTCGGTACTGATGCCGGGAGCGGTGATTGAAGAGGGTGCCGTTGTGACCAGAGCACTTGTAGCCAACAAGGTCCGCATCGGCAAGGATGCAGTGGTTGGCAGCAGTGACAGCGAGAATATTACACTGGTTGCCAAGAATGTGAAGGGGGTTGAATAAGATGATCAACGCATTTGGAATCGTCACGGCCTCCAATGGCCGTTATCATGTGGAAGGAATGGAGGATTATCGCCCCATCGGAGCGTTTTCCTTCCTGGGAAGATATCGGATCGTTGATTTCCCGATTTCGAATCTCTCGAACAGCGGTATTGACCGCATTCAGGTTTACGCAAGCCAGAATCCGCGTTCTCTTGCAGAGCATCTGAGCAACGGACAGCGCTACAACATCAATGCCAAGCGCGGCAAGCTTCAGATCCTCTTCAACCAGGACAGCCGGGTCAACGCGATTTACAACACGGATATCGCAGCGTATCTTGACAACATTGAAGTGATCGAGAGAATGCAGCAGCCGTATGCAGTTATTACTGCGGGGAATATGGTTTTCCAGCAGGATTATCAGCAGGCACTGCAGCAGCATGTGGAGAGCGGAGCGGATGTAACGCTTCTGTACCACAAGACGGATAAGGCTGACGTTGGCTTCCGCAATTGTGCGCTCCTCCACCTCAACCGGCAGAAGGGCGTGAAGAGCATTCACATCAATGACGGATCCTCTGCATCGGCCAATGTGTTCATGGATACGTACATCATGAGTAAGGAGATGCTGCTGAAGCTGATCCATGATGCCAAGAAGCACTCCTCCATTTTCAATCTGACCGATATTCTGAATCTGGAGAATGAGAATCTGGATATTCGAGGCCTGCAGCACAAGGGATCGTATTTTGCGGCAGTGTATGATCTTCTGAGCTATTACCGTGCGAATATGGAGCTTCTGGAGTACGCACAGGCTCGCCAGCTGTTCTCCTCGAGCTGGCCGATTTATACGCAGACAACCGATGCGTGCCCTGTTCATTACTTTGAAGGTGCAAAGGTTCACAATTCCATGGTTGCCAACGGATCCAAGATCTACGGAACGGTGGAGAACTCGGTTATCGGCCGCGGCGTAGAGGTTCGCAAGGGGGCAGTTGTGAAGAACTGTCTGATCCTGGGACACTGCGTGGTCGGCGAGGGCGTACACCTGGAGAACCAGGTTGTTGATAAGTGGGCACAGATCGTGAATGTGAAGGAACTGGTTGCAGATCCGAATTGCCCCGGATACGTCCGCAGGGATGATGTGCTGTAAGAGATGTGAAACTAATGATCTATGCCCCGGGCGGGGAGGAAGGTTATTGACTTTCCTCCCCGCCCGGTTTATATTCACTTACGGTGAGGTTAGATTTTGCTAACTTTACTGTCTATGGTATAGACCCGCCGCTTAAAGATGCAGGAACGGGGCCGGAGCATTCGAAAGCAGTTGCGCCGGCGGTAGTAATCTGCGATGATGAGCAGCGGAGATAAGAGAGTCGCCTGCAGAGACAGGCAGCATTAAGGAGGAACATCATATGCTACAGAATGAAGCCTGGAAGGGCTTTGAAGGCAACATCTGGAAGCGCGAGTGCAATGTTCGCGATTTCATCCAGAAGAACTACACTCCCTATGACGGAGATGAGAGCTTTCTTGCAGATCCTACGGATGCAACGAACAAGCTCTGGGGGAAGCTCCAGGAGCTCCAGAAGGCAGAGCGCGAAAAGGGCGGCGTTCTGGATGAGGAGACCGAGATTGTTTCCTCTCTGACAGCATATGGTCCCGGATATATCGATGAGTCCATGAAGGATCTGGAGCAGGTTGTCGGACTTCAGACCGATAAGCCGCTCAAGCGTGCGTTCATGCCCTACGGCGGAATCCGCATGGCAGAGGAAGCCTGCGAGATGTACGGCTATACTCCGAATCCGGAGCTGCACAAGATCTTTACCGAGTATCACAAGACACACAACCAGGCAGTATTTGATGCCTATACACCGGAGATGCGTGCAGCCAGAAGCAGCCACATCGTTACCGGACTGCCGGATACCTATGGACGCGGCCGTATCGTCGGCGACTACAGAAGAGTTGCTCTGTATGGTATCGATCAGCTGATCGCATGGAAGGAAGAGGACAAGGCGAACTGCGGCGACGGCACCATGACGGATGATGTCATCCGCCAGCGTGAGGAGATTGCCGAGCAGGTTCGCGCGCTGCAGGGCATGAAGAAGATGGCAGAGGCCTATGGCTGTGACATCTCCGCTCCGGCACGCAATGCCAAGGAGGCCGTGCAGTGGCTGTACTTTGGCTATCTTGCAGCGATCAAGACCCAGAACGGCGCAGCTATGAGTGTCGGCCGTATCTCCACGTTCCTTGATATCTACATCAACCGCGATCTGGAAGAGGGAACTCTGACAGAGGAGCAGGCACAGGAGCTGGTTGACCACATCACCATGAAGTTCCGTATGGTGAAGTTCGCCCGCATCAAGTCCTACAACGAGCTGTTCTCCGGTGATCCGGTATGGGCTACTCTTGAGGTCGGCGGCATTGGCATGGATGGCCGTTCCATGGTTACCAAGAACGATTTCCGTTTCCTCCACACACTGGAGAACATGGGACCTTCCCCGGAGCCGAACCTCACGGTTCTCTACAGCAGCCACCTGCCGGAGAACTTCAAGAAGTATGCGGCAAAGATTTCTGTGACAACATCCTCCATCCAGTATGAGAACGATGATGTTATGAAGCCGGTATGGGGCGATGACTACT
>CAVGIV010000123.1:0-3812 GCA_963629395.1 Paludibacteraceae bacterium
AGGGGCTTTTGTCCATCTTCCTTGTGAAGATTCCTTATGCGTGGTTTGCCAGTACACAGCCTGAACCAAGCCTGTTCCAGATCGGAATGTCTACGGCCTGGGCCGCCGTGTTTACGCTGCTGCTGTGCGTGTGGTATTACACCCATTGCGGCAAAAAAGAAAAGTTGTCGTGAAAAATCTTATATGTAATAGGAGGCTGAATACCGTGGGAACCATTCTCATCGGAACAATTACAGGATTGCTGATTCTTGTGCTGATTATCTATACAGCCAAGCACTGGGGAAAGTAAACCTTCCAATATTCTGAAAACTTGTCGAAAGGAGTGAATGATATGGACTCTGGCAGTAGTCCTCGATGGCAGCGAGCAACGCGGAAGAATGCGGAGATTCCGTGTCATTCCGTTGATTGCTCTTGCCTCTACTAAAAAACAAGGAGGTAAGACCAATGAGCAAGAAAGAAAATCGCATCACTGCTCGTCAGGAAGCGCCAAAGGCTGCGTTCCGTGACGAGCAGAACCGTTGTATTCCGTTTGCGGCGACCAATTCCATTTCGGAGGTTTTGGAGAAGCTGCACACCGATCTGTGTGGTCTTGGTGAAAATGCCGTGGCCGAAAGCCGCAGTACATTCGGCAGCAACAAGGTTACTCACGAAAAGAAAAAATCGTTTGCCAAGCGCTTAGCTGCAGCCTTCATCAATCCGTTTACCGCCATCCTGTTCTGCTTGGCGCTGGTATCCGCCATGACGGATATGGTGTTCCCACATTTTTCACTTTTCGGGAGTGTCCCGGAGGATTTTAACCCGCTGACAGTAATTATTATCTTGACTATGGTACTGATTTCCGGCGTTCTCCGTTTTGTGCAGGAGGCCAGAAGCGGAAATGCGGCACAAAAGCTGCTGGCGATGATCACCACGACCTGCACTGTCACCCGCAGGGAGCAGGAAAAGGCAGAAATCCCGATGGATGACCTGGTGGTGGGCGATATTGTCCATCTTTCTGCCGGGGATATGATTCCGGCTGATGTTCGTATTTTGGAAGCAAAAGATCTGTTTGTCAGCCAGGCAAGTCTGACCGGAGAAAGCGACCCGATTGAAAAGACGCCCGATATCTGTCAGGTCAAAGACAGCATAACCGATTACACAAACATTGCCTTTATGGGCAGTAACGTAATTTCCGGCAGCGGCACTGCCGTGGTAATCCGCACAGGCGACCGGACGCTGTTTGGTGCGATGACATCCGCCATCGCAGGTGAAGCGGTGGAAACCAGCTTCACCAAAGGTGTCAATGCGGTTTCCTGGGTGCTGATCCGCTTTATGCTAATCATGGTTCCGTTGGTGTTCGTCATCAATGGTATCACGAAAGGCGACTGGCTGGATGCGTTTCTGTTCGGCATTTCCGTTGCTGTCGGCCTGACCCCGGAGATGCTGCCTATGATCGTGACGACCTGCCTTGCCAAGGGCGCCGTTTCCATGAGCAAAAAGCAGACCATTGTCAAGAACCTCAATTCCATTCAGAATTTCGGTGCGATGGATATTCTCTGCACTGACAAGACCGGGACGCTGACACAAGATCAGGTGGTGCTGGAATATCATCTTAATGTCAATGGTGAGGCCGATATGCGGGTATTGCGCCATGCTTACCTTAACAGCTACTTCCAGACTGGCTATAAGAACCTGATGGATTTGGCGATCATCCGTAAAACGGAGGAGGAAGAGGCTGCAGATGCCCGACTTCTTGACCTTTCCGAAAGCTACATAAAGGTGGATGAGATTCCATTCGACTTTACCCGCCGCAGACTGACCACAGTTGTGCAGGACAAGAGCGGCAAGACGCAGATGGTAACAAAAGGAGCAGTGGAAGAAATGCTCTCTATTTGCACCTACGCAGAGTGTAACGGTGTAGTGCAGCCGCTGACCGAGGATGTCCGCAGGCGCATTTTGAAAACCGTAGACAGCCTCAATGACAGAGGCTTCCGAGTCCTTGCCATTGCACAAAAAAACCATCCATCCCCGGTGGGCACATTCGGTATCAAAGATGAGTGCGACATGGTTCTGATTGGGTATCTGGCGTTTCTCGATCCCCCAAAGGAGACCGCGGCAGATGCCATTAAAGCACTGAAAGTGCACGGCGTCACCACGAAAATTCTCACCGGAGATAATGACAAAGTGACCCGCACCATCTGCAAGCAAGTTGGCTTAAAGGTTTGTAATATACTGCTGGGCTCCGATCTGGACAGCATGACCGATGCGGAATTGGCGCAATCTGCGCAGTCCGTTGCTGTATTTGCAAAGCTTACCCCCGAACAGAAAGCCCGAGTGGTTTCTGTCCTTCGGGCGAACGGTCATACGGTTGGCTTTATGGGCGACGGTATCAATGACGCTGCGGCGATGAAAGCCGCCGATATCGGCATTTCGGTCGATACTGCCGTAGATGTGGCGAAGGAATCGGCGGATATCATCCTGCTGGAAAAAGACCTGATGGTTTTGAAAAAGGGAATCATCGAAGGGCGCAAGACCTACGCCAACATGATCAAGTACATCAAGATGACGGCATCCTCTAACTTTGGCAATATGTTTTCCGTGCTTGCCGCCTCAGCTCTGCTTCCTTTCCTGCCGATGATGAGCCTGCAGCTCATCTTGCTGAACTTGATCTACGATCTGAGCTGCACAGCAATTCCATGGGATAATGTAGACGAGGAGTTTATTGCAAAGCCCCGAAAGTGGGATGCATCCAGTGTGAGCAGTTTTATGATCTGGATCGGTCCCACCAGTTCTATCTTTGATTTTACTACCTACATTTTTATGTATTTTGTGTTCTGCCCCATGTTTGTATCCGGCGGTATCCTGTTTAGTGACCTGATTGCTCATTACAGCGGTGCCGAACTGGCTGCCATGCAGGCACGGTATATTGGGATGTTTCAGGCCGGTTGGTTCGTGGAGTCCATGTGGAGTCAGACGCTGGTCATTCACATGATCCGTACTCCGAAGTTACCCTTTATCCAAAGCTGCGCGTCTGTCCCGGTGATGCTGTTGACCATGTCCGGAATTGCGGTGCTGACGGTGATTCCCTTTACGCCTCTCGGCTCGGCGCTGGGCTTCACCGCCCTGCCCGCCGCCTATTTTGCGTATCTGCTTCCCTGCATTCTGCTCTACATGGTGCTGGCAACAAGTTTGAAAAAAGCCTATGTCCGTCACTACGGCGAACTGTTGTAAATGGAGGTGCACACTATGAACTGGAAAAGAATTTGGATGACGCTGTTCGGGACGACCGAGTGGCTTGGGCTCAACATTGGCTTTTGGGTGTCCCTGGCCGTGGTTGTACTGATTGTCATTGTAATGAACCTTGTGTTTTGGGGAATGAAACCGAAGAAGTTTTGACTACATCACATAGGCTATAAAGATTTTCTATTCTGGGAAGAACCCGGCTGCCGACGAAACCGCCCAGCCGAGTTCTTCCCATACTCGCAAAAAGGAAGTAAGATTATGTGCATACAGACGGTGCTGATCGCATCACAGGATGCAGAACTTCGTCAGGGGCTTCGGCTTTTGCCGGAGTCTGCTGCTACCGCCGTGCGGGAAGCTGTTCAGTTAAAGTATATTGATTCCCTTTATACAGAACCGCAATGTTACCGCGGTTTGCATCGGAGAACGAATGGATACCTCCATTGAAAAGATCATCAAGCTCCTGCGGTGGGCGTTAAAGCAAGCGGTACGCTGGGAAATCATTGCAAGAAATCCCTTTGACAATGTGATTCTCCCAAAAACGGAGTATGCGAAACGGGATATCTGGACGGCGGATATGATCCGTCTTGCCC
>CAVGIV010000124.1:0-3789 GCA_963629395.1 Paludibacteraceae bacterium
ACAAGAAAATTCCTGTCACCATGTACTTTGGCGATTATATTGACAATGGTGATCCTGCGATTCAGGCAACAGCCATGTGGCAGTCCATGCGTCAGGCCACCTATGACTTCCGTGATGCGTATAATGCTCAGGGCGGTAGCTGCACGGTTGTTGATCTTCCGAAGGAAGGCATTACCGGAAATGATCATTTCATGTTCCAAGATCTGAACAATGATGTCATCGCAGATCACATTGAAAACTGGATTCAGGAAACCTTGGGTTGATCGGAGGGACGCTATGAGAAAATGCAAGAAACATCACAGAGTATCTGTCGTGTTGTTTTGTGTTGCAGCATTGGCTTTGTCCGGCTGCGGAAAGCAAAATACGGCGATTCAGACGGAAAGCGAAACCACAGCGGCAGCAGAGGATGCACTTCCGGAAAATGTGGCGCGTACCACAGCCGGGCTTGTCCGCGGTACGAATGAAGACGGCATTTACCGCTATCTTGGTGTGCCTTATGCCGAGGCGAAAGAACGCTTTGTACCGGCAGAGGCGGTGACACCGTGGGAAGACATCAGAGAGGCTACAGAATATGGTCCGATGTCACCGCAGGGCAGTATTTCCGGTCTCGGAGATGCGGATGACCAGAGCGGCACAGACAATAATGCACAGAATTTGAATATCTGGACACCGGGACTTGAGGATGGCAAGAAGCGCCCGGTCATGGTATGGTTGCACGGCGGCGGCTTTTCCACAGGCTCTGCCAATGAGGCGGGCTATGACGGAGAAAACCTAAGCCGCGAAGGAGATGTTGTTGTGGTAGGTGTGAACCACAGACTTAATACCTTCGGCTTCCTCGACCTCTCAGCCTATGGCGAAAAATATCAGTATTCGGAAAATGTCGGCATCATGGATATTGTGGATGCTCTGGAATGGGTTAGAGATAACATCGAGTATTTCGGCGGAGATCCGGATAATGTCACAGTTTTCGGACAGTCCGGCGGCGGTGCAAAGGTACTGGCTCTTATGACAAGTCCCTATGCCAAGGGCCTCTTTAATAAGGGAATCGTGCAGAGTGGTGCTACGGAAACCATGGGCGTGGTATTTAACTCCAAGGAAGCCAGTGAGAGACTGACTGAGAATATCCTTAATAAGCTTAGTATTACAACGGATAATATTGAGGACATCCAGACAGTACCGGTGGATGAACTGCAGGCCGCTGCGACTGAAGCACTGACAGAGACCGGAGAGGAGCTGAAGCTTCCGGCAGCCCTGGGCGGCGGCTATTCTATGGACTGGGAGCCGGTCGTAGACGGCGATTTTCTGCCGACCAATCCGGTGACGGAGGATGGATTTGCAGAGGCAGGAAAGGATGTGACCCTGCTGATCGGCAGCAACTTAAACGAGTGGAGCGGATTCTTTGAGGCGGATCCGATTGAAGCCACGGAGGAGCTGACCGAAGCACTGCAGGAAGCGTATCCGGATAAGACAGATCTGACAGCGGATCAGGTGGATACAACCACCATTCGTCTGCCGCTCCTGAAGATTATGCGTCATAAGGCAGATCAGGGCGGAGCACCGGTTTATGCCTATGTCTTCACATACGGCAATTCCTTCCACGGAGCGGAAATCCCTTATGTGTTTGATAATCCGGCTGCGGATGCAACGGATGAAGAGAAAAGATTAGCCGAGCAGGTCAGCACGGCTTGGATCAATTTTGCAAAAACAGGTGTGCCGAGTGCAGATGGACTTCCGACCTGGGAAGCATATACACACGAGGGCGGTGCAACCATGCTGCTGGATACAACTTCAACGCTTGCCTATAATCACGACAAGGCCTTGATGGACATTCTGTTCCCAGATTATATGGCAGAGTTAGATGGTGTCAGCTTCCCCTTGGGACAGAAGGTAGATTCTCCATCCTTTGAAGGCACTGTCTACATTTCCCCGATGATCACCAAGGATGATACTTACAATTTCCCGGCAACCAACAATATTATCTTTGCGCCGGGCGCCCGCAGCAGCTGGCACAGCCATGGCGGCATGACCGTATTGGTAACCGGAGGCATCGGATATTACCAGGAAGAGGGAAAGCCGGCGCAGATCTTAAAAAAAGGCGATGTGTTAGAGATCCCGGAGGGAACAAGACATTGGCATGGTGCAGTACCGGACAGCTGGTTTTCCCAGATGGTCATCTATGATGCGGATTACACGGCACCGGAAGGAACGACGGCAGAGAATGTGATTCTTACCGATGCAGAATATCAGGCGCTGGAGACAGAGGAATATACAGGACGTACGGAGGAGAACAATTCCGGCTTCATGTTCCTTCCGGCGAAGGAAGCTGTGACATTTGATACCTTCTCAGGTTCTGCATATGTGTCAGATATCGTTGGGGAGGATAATGCTGCCGGCGCCCCGGGATTACACTATGTGGTCTTTGCTCCGGGCGTCATCAACAACTGGCATACCCATGAGGGCGGACAGATCCTGATTGCCACTGATGGTATCGGCTATCATCAGGTAGAAGGCGGCAAGGTGCAGGTGATGCATCCCGGTGATGTGGCCTTCTGTCCTCCGGGAGTGAAGCATTGGCATGGAGGAAGCTTAAATTCAAGCTTCGCCCACATTGCCGTAAATACCAATCCGGAAAAGCCGGGCGTGGAGTGGTTTGACAGGATTTCTGATGCTGATTATCAGAAAATCGAAGAAAATGCAGATTAAAGAAAGGACGTAAATGTAGGCGTATGAAAGCTTTATTGGTGAATGGCAGTCCTCATAAGGAGGGCTGCACATACACAGCACTTTGTCAGGTATCGAAAGCTCTGAATGAAAATGGTGTAGATACGGATATTTTCTGGATTGGAAATAAGCCTCTTTCCGGGTGTATAGCCTGCAGAAAATGTCAGAATACGAACAAATGCGTATTTCGAGATTCAGTAAATGATTTCCTTGAAATTGCAGGAGATTACGACGGTTTTGTATTCGGAACGCCAGTACACTGGGGTGGCGCAGGCGGTGCAATTACATCTTTTATGGACAGAGTTTTTTATGCGGATCTGAATGGTAATGGTGATAGGTTCAGACTAAAGCCTGCAGCAATCGTTATTTCTGCAAGAAGAGCCGGTACAACAGCTACCTGGGATCAAATCAATAAGTATTTTGGCTTAATGCAAATGCCGATTATTTCCTCCAGATATTGGAACATGGTGCATGGAACAAATCCGAAGGAGGTAAAGCAGGATCTGGAGGGTATGCAGATCATGGAGGTGTTGGGAAATAACATGGCTTATTTCCTCAATTGCAAACATGTAGCCGAAAAGATGGGAATCGTAATGCCAAAAGCAGAAAAATTTGTGTTTACTAATTTTATTCGTTAAGACAAAACAAGGATATCCCTTAGGAACTAAGGGCGCACTTCTATACCTGCCTAATAGCTGGTATGGGGTGCGCCTTTTCACGTTGTTGAAAAAGGTCTGCGGGAATTCTCCCGGACAAGCCTTCGTCTTGTAATTATTTCTTCTTCCTGCCACGGCCGTTGCCCTTCACAGGCTTGCATAGATCAGAGTAGCGATTCAGGATATCGGTGAAGGTCTTGAATTCATAAGGATCCATTTTTGTGAAGTTGATCTTTAACAGCTTGCTGTACATGACCATCTGTGCCTGGGTGGAGCTGCCTGCCGTTTTTAATTCTTCAAAGGTACCAAGCATATCGTCCACAGGGGTTGTCCGGTCACCGGTTTCGGCATCTTTGCCGTGAGCATCTCTTAAATCTTTTGCGATTTTCGCAATGTCATTTCCAAGCAGATT
>CAVGIV010000125.1:0-3782 GCA_963629395.1 Paludibacteraceae bacterium
CGGAAAGACAACCCTTGAGATCTACGGCTTTGACAAGCTGATCGAAAGCAAGCAGCACTGAGAAACATTTGAGATTCTTCGGCAGAACGTTAATGACTATCAGGCAAGCATATTTATGGAGCATCGGTCCAACGGCCGGTGCTTCTTTTCGTATCAGATGGCTTGATGCGGAAATTCCCATGCATTATAATCGATGATATAGAGGAGTATTCATTTTGCTATGAGTAGAGAAAACACATCACCGGAAAATGGCAGCCTGGATAGAAACAAAATACGATATATGGCACGCTGCGCGGCACTGCTGATCCTTTTGGCCTGGGCATTGATGAACCTGCCTGCGGTGCTGTCCTTGTTGAGGAAGGTGCTGTCGTTGTTTTCACCGTTTCTGCTGGGCGGTGTTATTGCCTTTCTGATCAATGTGATGCTGCGGTCGTTGGAGCGATTTTGGGACAGGACGTGCAGAAGGATGCCGGAGAAGCTGAAACGGCCCATCTGCCTCCTGGTCAGTACGCTGCTGATGGTGGGTATCTTATTTGCCGTTGTTTTCATGTTGCTGCCGAGCCTGCGGGAGTCCGGAAATGAATTTGTGCGCAGTGCACCGGCTTACGCTGAAGAGGTCAAGGGCTGGTGGACGGAGCTTGTTCGCTTTGCTGAAAGGTATAATGTTATTTTGCCGGAGTATGCCATCAATACAGATCGTTTGACGGAGAAGGTCATGAGCTTTGTCAATGCTGAGGGCAGCGGCATCATTATCCGGACATGGGGCGCGGCGACATCGATTTTTTCGGGTGTGTTCAATCTGCTTCTGGCATTTGTCTTTGCGATGTATCTGCTGGCGCAAAAGGAAGCTGCTGCAGGGCATATGAAGCAGCTGATCGTTCGTGTGCTGCCGAAAGAGAAGGCCGGGAGATTGCTGCGGGTGACGGCACTGATCTATCAGACCTTTTCGAATTTTGTCAGCGGCCAGGTAACAGAGGCAGCCATCATTGGAGTGCTCTGCTTTGCGGGTATGCTGGTGCTGGGGATTCCCTATGCGGGCGCTGTGTCTGTTTTTGTTGCGGTGACGGCGTTGATACCCATGTTCGGTGCCTGGATCGGAGGCGGCTTCGGATTTGTTCTGATTCTGCTGGCGAATCCGATGAAGGCCCTGTGGTTTATCATTTTTCTTCTGATCCTGCAGCAGGTGGAGGGCAATTTGATTTATCCGAAGGTTGTCGGAAAATCTGTCGGGCTGCCGGGAATACTGGTGCTCGTGGCAGTGACCATCGGCAGTGAGGCCTTCGGCATACCGGGAATGCTGTTCAGTGTTCCGGTCTGTGCTGTTTTGTACAGTCTGTATCTGGAGTTTATGCAGCAGCGCTGAAATCATAAGCCGAGCATGGTGAAATTCGTCTGAGCATGCAGATACTGCCGCAGTTCTGTTTTGAAGAGATGAATGCCTGCCTGGCTGGTTAAGTGCGGAAATCGTGATTCGATCTCATAACAGGTGCGAACCGGCATTTTAACGGCAAGCGTGCGGCGGACAAACGGATAACGCTGAGCCATTCCGTCCAAGGTGTATCTGACGCATGACGGCATTGATACTGTGAAAGCAGACGGCGACGGCTTTACGATCGGTGCATTCCGGCAAGGCGATACTGTGAAGGCGGGCGATCCGATTGCCACCGTAGACCAGAAAAAGCTTCGGGATAAGTACAATCTGAGCATCATAAACGGATAGTAAGTATTCATAAAAAAGCTGCTGCATATCACGATGAGAAAAATGGTATGCAGCAGCTTTTTCTGCTTTGTAAAGCCTTGACGCTCGGACGTGGTGGATTTAAAATGATACAAAATGTTGATGTGCGATACATTTTTATTTTCCAAAATGTTGATGAAAAGCATTAATTGCTTGGAATCTTGTTGATCTGGGGGCGGTTTATGCTGAGAAGAAAAGCCATGACGACGATTGCGGAATGGGCAAAAACGAAAAAGAAAAAATGCCTTGTGGTTCAGGGGGCGCGGCAGACGGGGAAAACCTATCTTGTTGAGCGATTTGCGGAAGAAAATTTCGAGGAGCTTGTGGAGATTAATTTCAAGCAAATGCCTTCGGCGGCTGAGATTTTTTCGGGGGATCTGATTGTTGACAATATGGTCATGGCCATGCGCTTTCGTTTTCCGGAGAAGAAGATATTGCCCCATAGAACATTGATTTTTCTGGATGAGATACAGGAATGTCAGGAAGCGATAACCTCGCTGAAGTTCTGGGCCCTAGATGACAGATACGATGTCGTTGTCTCAGGCTCGCTTCTGGGCATAGATTATAAGCGGGCATCCTCTTATCCGGTTGGCTATGTTGATTATCTAAAAATGTACGGCATGGACTTTGAGGAATTCCTTTGGGGCATGGGGATTTCTGAAGACATGACAGGATGTGTTGCTTCATATTTGAAGGAAAAGGCAGTGGTTCCGGATGCTGTTCATTCGCAGATGATGCAGTACTATCGTCAGTATATAGCAATAGGCGGCATGCCGGAGGCTGTACAGCAATATATAGACAGCAGGGACTTCCGGGATGTGGACAGAATACAGAGAAGCCTGCTGCAGGGATACTTGTATGATATTGCTCATTATGCGACTGCGGAAGAGAAGGTTAAGGCAGAAAAGTGCTATTTGTCGTTGGCCAGGCAGCTGCTCGACAAGGAAAATCATAAGTTTCAATACAAGGAAGTTGAACATGGCGGGAGGGCACAGAAATATTATTCCAGTATCGAATGGCTGCTTCGTGCTGATATGCTGCATCTTTGCAAAAGGGTGAGAGATGTACGATTTGAGCTGGAGGATTATGCCGAGGATTCGTTTTTCAGGGCATATACCACAGACCTTTCGCTGCTGATAGCGATGAAGGACTTTTCCTTGAAGCAGCATATTGTGGAAAATACGCTGACGGGAAATTCCAAGGGCGGTATTTACGAATGCGCTGTGGCAGATGCTTTGCATAAAAAGGGGTATCAGCTCTACTTTTATAAGAATGATACCACGAAGAAGGAAATAGATTTCATCATTCAGAAGGATGGCGAGGTTGTGCCGATCGAAGTGAAAAGCGGAAATGAACGGGCGAACTCGTTGAAAGCATTGCTGCGGAACAACGGGTATGGTTCTTATGCGTATAAATTTGCGGACGCCAACATTGGCATGGATGAGGATCGGATACTCACTCTGCCGGTGTATATGACGGCATTTGTGTAATTTAAAGTTTGGAAGTAAACTTCCAAACTTCAAATCAAAATGGCTTTACAGCAACGCAATGCAGCGCTTCAGCCACTCAATCATCATTTCCTCGCGCATGACTGCGCCCATCAAAACAAGATAATCACCGAATTCATCGGAGCTGCTGTCCGGCACTCCGGTGAATTTTTTTTGATTGTTTTTCAGATGCCTCATGCGGGTGAGATGCTTGTGCAGCTGGTCCTCCAGCATGAATTTGCGATCCTCGGGGGCCAGGCAGTTGCAAAAGAAGATTTTGAGGCGGGAGACATCCTTCGGTGTCGGCTGCGCCTTCGTTTCTGCAGCGAGCCATTCGAGAAAGTCTTCGCGGCCGGCATCGGTGATGTGATAAATTTTTTTTTCGGAGTTGGTCTCGGAGGTTTCGGTTTGATAGGCCACGCGGCCTTCCTCTGTCAGCTTTTTCAGCTCCGGGTAGATCTGGCTGTGCTTTGCTGTCCAGAATTCACATAGGGTGGATTCGAACTGCTTCATCAGATCGTATCCGCTCATTTCTTTTTGATTCAAAAGACCGAGAA
>CAVGIV010000126.1:0-3713 GCA_963629395.1 Paludibacteraceae bacterium
CGGATATTGAAGTCAGTGTGCGGACAGACAGCGCCAAGCTGGAAACAGAGGTAGAGACCGCTTCTGCCGCCATCGGAGAGGAACAACTGGAGATCTCCGTATTCCAGATGGATGAGGAAGAAAACGACAGTGCCATGGAACACCATATCTCCGCCAGACGCCTCCGGGCTGCGCGGGTCTATACGGAGCAGTTCGGTGGGACCTTGGACGAAAATTTAGAACTGCTGAAAGATTTCACCAATGATGAAATTTTTGAAATTGTCCGGGAAGCCCGCCGCGGCAGCCATAAAAAGGATTCTGCAGCGAATTCTGCTCCCACTCAAAACACCGATCGTGAGGAAAATGATGGTACTGCGGCCCAGTCCGAAACATCTGAGGAAACGCGGACTCCGGTGAAACGTCAAGATTCCGAGGAAATGCCAGCCCATACAAAGAGTGACACCGAAAGCCAGACATCTTCACGTCCTTCCCCTGCGCCAGGGCACCAGCTTCCCGCCAAACGGCTGGAGGCTATCCGGGCTTATACAGAGCAGTTCGGCGGTACACTGGCGGAAAATGTCAAGTTGCTTCAAGGCATCTCCTCTCCTGAAATTTACAAAATGATTGAAGAAGCGCATACCGCGCAAGAAAACGGAATGCAGGATGAAGCAGCATCCGCTGTGCCATAACACAAACAATTGCTTCCGAAGATGCCCTGGCAGGTTTCGTATTTAGGATGCCTGCCGGGGTTCTTCTGTTTTCTGGAATTGCGGGGGGCGTGTTCTGCTGTCGGCTGTACACGTAGCCGATGCCATTGTAGTAGATTTCCACGGCCTGAGTCACATGTTTAGACCACCTCAGTTGAAAAACTATTTTATCACACGTGGCGTAATACCTGCCTTTAGCCGTGGAGGAGTGTCAATCGATTTGTATTCTCCGAATATCTTGCAGTAGTGCCCGCGTTTCTTCGACATATTTCTTGCCACCCCTGTCATTGGAAAATTCGGACGGTTTCACCGCTACTGCTCCAGGCTGTCGGGATTCAGCATGAAGTCAGAGGTGCTCATAATCAGCACACCGCTTTCATTATAGTACGGGGCTGGTGCATCTTTGGTAATGCTTTTCCCTCACAAGGCTTGAATTGCACAAGGGCAAATCAGCACCTTCTCTCCGGAATCCGACGGCAAATTTTCCGCTGTTCTCGAGAAAAATGGGACAAAGTCGGGCGCTACGGTGTATAATAAGTGAAAAGCCAATCCAGCCTGGAAAATCGTCTCAAAGGAGAGAATACGATGGGAACATATAATACTTTACTTGTGGAAGCGAGAAACCGGAGAAGCGAGGGTATGACGGTCGAGCAAGCAATGGCTCAGGCACGCAGGGACTTCGCACTGACAGGTCTCGTAGTCGAGAGAGATGCCGATGGTAATGCGGTCGATCCTGTTGAAAACCCCACCGGCGCACAGATGCAGCAGGCACTGAAGGACTATTCGCGAAGCCTTAAAGGATACGCCCCGGACTATGTTTCGCCGAATTTCACGCCGGAGCAGATGGAGCAGCGCTACGCATACTCTCAAAAGTGCATGACCGTCCTCGAGAAGTTGGTGACGGAGCACATCCAGAGGGACATCGTCTTCAACGAGACTGCAAAGCAACTCTTTGGTGAGGATTTCGGGGACGCTGTCGGCGAGAAGGTGCATCAGCGCCGCTGGATGGAGCAGCTCATGCGGCTGGACAAAACGCCTGAGGCAGAGCGGCATAACGAGGAGGTCGTTGCGCTGGTCATGCTGGGCGAGGCCTACGGCAGAGGCGAGGGCCCTGCGGCAGAGGAAATCTTCAAGCGGGTCCGCCGCGAGAGATACGCCAAGGATTACCTAACGTGGGAGTCCAAGGCAATCGACGCCGAAGTGGACAGAGAGTTGCACAGTGCTATGAACAGACTGATGGACCTCACCGAGTTTGCCATGCGGAATAACCCTTCGATGGCGGAGGCAGACGCGGCGCGGGACGCCATTCTGACCGGTACGGCGGAGACGTCCTACCCCGGCGGACTGGAGGGCGCATACCGGAAGCTCATCAATCCCGGCAGCGTTATCGCGTGGAATATTTCCAACGCCTGCGATGACTTCCATTCCTTCGGCGCGGAACTTAGCAAAGAGGAACAAGCACAGCGGTTCCGCCCTTATGAGATGAACGGCTGCTCCACACACGGCTGTGTCGTTGAGCACGTTGCCAACCCCTTCTACGCGGTTCTCGACACCGCCGGGCTGGTAAACTCCGGCGCGGCTGGACTCCCGAAGCGCAAAAACGAGCCGCATACCCTCAATGCGGCACAGTCCTTCGGCGGAGACATTGTCAACGGTCTGCTGGCGAGCCGCAACGAGATCATGTGGCAGAAGCTTCCGCGCTTTGCCCTGAATTCAAGCAACCACAAGTGGGTCAGAGGAAAGGCCAGCGAGATCAATGTCTTCTCCAACGAGAAGGGCCGCACGGTCATCGTTGTGAGCGACCCGCTCAGTCTGACCAACGGCCTGAGGTCCGAGCCACACTTCGATATGCCCGGACGCCTGCTCAATACAACAGGCTACAGCAAAAAGATCACAGACCTTTTGCAGGAAAGTACACGGAACGACCGCTTCATGCATAGTTCTGGGGCGTACCGCGACCTGAAGCGTGCCCTCAATGCAATGCCCAGAGAGATCCCCGATAATCTCAGCGTGCAGGAGGCGAGGAAGCTTGAGCGGTGTCTTGCCAATCTGAATAAGGCTGCAAAGGCATACCTCCAGCGGAAGAATGACCAGTACGAGGAACGCGGAGCCGACATTGAGGGCGGGGATCCCTACACGGGCAAGGACCCCTACGAAAAGGCGCGCTATGCCTTCGGCAAATCGGTGCTGAACTACACCAGTGAAATTGAGAAAAATGTGCAGTTTATCCGTGAGCATGCGGAAACCATGGCGGCAGTGCTTGCTGCGGAGCAGGAGGACGCGCGAAACCCCATCCCCGGAGATCGGAACCTGAGCGCTTACCAGCGCAAAGTAAAGCCCGAGGAGGACAGAATCGCCGAAGAGCAGCGCAGGGCGGAAGAGGAAAGGGCGCGCGCACAGCAGGAGGCGGAACGCCGGGAGAAGACAGAACAGATCAACGCCGGAGAAGCGATAGACTCTGTGATGGCCGAAGCGGAAGCCCAAAACCGTACAATGAATGAGGAGAACAATCTGATCGGAAACGACGGGATGAATAAATCCTCGGAAGAACTCATCGGAGGCAATGCAATCACCGAGGCGGAGCAGCACCTCAAGAACAAGGCAGAGAATAAGGATCAGCCGGAAGAAGGTGAGCTGCTGGAGTTGTACATTCTGGAGACGAAGCAGGCATACGCCGATGCGCTGGCGGACGGAGACACACGGCGGATCAAATCGTGTGCCGCCAACCTTCTTGCTGCAAATGCAGCAAAGGAATTTATCGAGTACGGAAAAAAGGTTGATCCGGAGCTGGGCAGGCGCTTTCAGGCCGCTGCCGACAGCGGCCGCATTGAAAAAAACCTCGATGTTAAAGAAAAGGCTGTTGTCGTTGTAGACGGCAACATTCAGGATCTGGTGGATGGGATCAAAATGACGCCCAAATTCGACGATCTCCTTGACAAGGCAAAACCCGCCGACCCTGATGAATTCGGTATGGCGCTTGAAAAAACGGCAAAAACCGTCGGCAAGAACGCTGTTCTCTCCGTGCAG
>CAVGIV010000127.1:0-3689 GCA_963629395.1 Paludibacteraceae bacterium
GCATGAAAATTGGTTTTGCGTATCCGATCAGCAGCGCGAAAATCGCGCCACGCACTACCAACTGCCATGGGTTTTCGGCCTCCGTGATAGGTCCGCCGAAGGCACGGAACAGCTGCCAGACCACGATGAGAAAAAGGACTGCCCAGGCTGTGTACTGCATGACATCAAAAGCCTTGGTGATAAAGGGGAAGTATTCCTCCATGGTCACCATGTCCGTTCCCAATGCATTGAGAAAAAGACCGGAGACTGCGTCCATGATCTGCGATGCAATACTGGAAACCCAGGTCACGATCCCTTCAAAAATCCAGTCTAAGATAGTCATTCACCTCCCATCTGATCCTGATCTGACGTTCATCAGCCAGTGTACTGCCCGCCGGCAATCAGCGGCTGCAGGTATGCTACGATAAAGCCGAGTGTGTTAAGGATGATCCAGGTCACAACGACGCGTTTGAGCCAGCTGGTGGCCTCGTCAACTGCACGCTGGTTCCTGCTGATCATCCGCACCAGCAGCGCAATGGCTGCTACGGTCACGGCGACAATGGTACTGATCCCGACCAGCTGTCCGTAGATATCCCGCATGATCGTGGAAAAGCGATCCCAGATTGTTTCAGCCATTACCGGCTGGACGGAGAGGATCATTGCCGAGACTGTGCCCACCAGCGACCAATAGGCATTCCTGAGTCGATGCTTGCCTGATACAAGTTGCTTTGACATGCTTTTACCTCCTGTTTTTCAATTCGGCACACAAAAAGGCACCGCTCTTGGAGGCTGAACTGCCTCACAGAAACGGTGCCTTGAAGATGTGCTCCTACTATCGGACGCTAACAGTATAGCATGTTTTCATTTACATGTCATCGGCGCGAACCTTGCCAATTTCTTTGCCTTTTTCTATGCCATCCACTATGCCATACCAAGCATGCTCACCAGTTTTCCAAAATGGTCAGGACCTCCAGCCAGGAATCTACCTCGCCGGCAGGAGCCGACCACAGACGCAGGGCGATGATGTTGATTGCCTGCGTGCGAAGCCGGTAATAGTGCCGGGCAGAGATGTCCAGACGATACAGAAGTTCTTCGTGCGTCAACTTATCCGGCCCGAGGAAGGTCATGTAGATGATGTCGTACATCTTGTGACCATTGACCGGTTTGGCTTTCAGAATACTGACTGCATCATTGAGCCGATCAACCAGCAGGCGGGAACGGCGGATGCTCTCCATTCGACTTTCCAGCTTTCGATTGTTCATCCCGAGCTCTATATCTATCCGGTCCAGAAGAGTATCTAAATCCTTCAGCGGCCGATCCAGTTCCTCCGCTACACTGGATGGGAAGCATTCCAGTGTCCAGAGAATGGTCCGATAGTGCTGGAGCAGGAGAAACGTGTTGTGATACATGCTTTTCTTTTTCTCTTTTTTTGCCTGCCGGACCCTGTCATCATCGATTGCCGGGTCTTCCAGAATCCCACGTTTTGTCAAAAGCTCGATAAATGCAACGGACTGCTGTGATAACCTGTTTTCCTGCTGTTCATACAGCTCCTTGCTGGTGCTGCTTTCATTTTTGCTCATGTCGATTCTCCTTTTCGTTTTCGTGAGGGTGAAAAAAATCCGCGGAACCGCATGGGCCGCGGATATGATTCGCATCTATGCAGCGTGCTCTACTACTTACACTTCTGCAGTCATAGATACAGTTCTGACAATTCCAACACAGAGAAAAATACGCGCGTATTATAGGAACCGAAAGCGCAACGCGGCTTTCCGATATCTGTCCGGTACAATCAGAATCTGTCTTCGCAGTAATTCTTCGGCTATACCAGAGGATCATTTTATTCAGCCGGGTGTTATCCGAACCGGCGATATGCGTATTGTCAGCAAAAATACGCATTTCTTCAATAATGCGCTCAATCTCCGTGTAGGAGGGCAGCGAAACCTCTGTATCCAACGGATACAGTTTATTAAAAATGAGACAGCCGTAGGCACCCGGCAGACGGTACAGAGCGAAGGCATCCCCATGCTTCTGAAAAAATCTCCATACCTTTGTCTTTTCCCAGCCCCAGCGCTGTCCCAGGGTTTCCAATGTCAAAGCGGCGCCAAGCCTTCCCAATTGGACGGCAGGCGCCAGATAAGAAAACGCATTGCCTGTCTCCTGCCAAACCGTGTGGCACCAAAGATCCAGCCATGCATCTGATTCGCCGAATGTATAGTGTTGATCCGCAAGCCGCTGTGTAATGCTGCGGGGAAGGCAGAGAAATCCGTAGCCATCGGTTGCATAGACCGCTCCGCTCATGCATTCAGCTCCGGAGCACTTTACGACCCAATCAGTGATGGCATATTCCAGCTTCTTTGTTTTCTCGTCCAGCGTATAACGGATATATCCGAAGCGCTGGAGCGTATTCATGATTTCCAGAGCCTCTGTGCGGCTTTTAACGCCCAGAATACTCTTTAATCCAACCACGCCGCCGGACCACATTCCGGGCGCTACATCGTTTGTATAGCCACAGTAGTGGGTCTGCCCCTTGCGAAACGCTGCCCGTGAAGCCAGCTTCGCCCAAAAACCCATGATTCCTTTACCGACCGGCAAATGGATTCTGGATAGCTTGACCCAGTGGTATTTGAGCAGGCATTTCGGCATGGCGGATTCCTCCTTTCTGCGGTTGGGCATAAAAATAGGGCAGTCCCTGTGTCTTAGAGACTGCCCGGCAGTATGTGGTTATTTTATTTATATTCTTACTTGAAGTCGGGATAATGATTCGTGCGGTATCCCTACAAGATACCAGTCATCTGCGTATTCGATACGAGTAGGCATCCACTCGTTGTCTATCAAAGCCTCCATCACAGTGCCGCAGTACAGGCCACCATAACGGCCTCCCTCCGCATACAGAACATCCAACCGATCCGTTGAGGGATCATATATAAGCACTCCTTCTTTCATGCTGGCGTACCTCCTGACAAAGAATTTAGATTCATTTTCTCGTAGTCACATTTTATCAAATAAGTGCAAACCATATCAGAAGCCGAGCAGAGTAATTTTGCTTGGGAATCACCCAGAAAAATCTCGGCAAATTCACTTCGAAAGGCCTCTTCGGTTCACCCATTTACTCACCCATTTACTCACCCATTTGGCCCGGTTCACCCATTTTTAGCCCATATAAAATGGGTGAACCAAGGTTTCCTTCGGTCAAAATCTGTGAAAAAGCTCAAACTGCATCAAACCGAAAAGATATGAGAAAACCCCGGAAAACCTTGATTTTCCGGGGTTTTTGAGCTTTTGAGTTGTGAATTTGCGTCCGATCAGCGCTTGCTGAACTGAGGCGCGCGACGGGCTGCTTTGAGACCGTATTTCTTACGCTCTTTCATTCTCGGGTCACGGGTCAGGAAACCGGCGGCCTTCAGAGGTGCGCGGTAGCTGTCATCGACGAGGAGCAGCGCGCGGGAGATACCGTGACGGATAGCGCCGGCCTGACCGGAAACGCCGCCGCCTGCGACGGTAGCTTCGATGTCGACCTTGCCGACAGTGCCGGTGGCGACGAGGGGCTGGCGGACGATGAGCTTCAGGGTCTCGAGACCGAAGTAATCGTCTATATCACGGCCGTTGATGGTGACTACGCCGGTGCCGTTGGGGATGAGGTGAACGCGGGCAACAGAGGACTTTCTGCGGCCGGTACCGTACATGTAGGGCTTCTTGCACTTATAGGTTGC
>CAVGIV010000128.1:0-3687 GCA_963629395.1 Paludibacteraceae bacterium
AACGTGATCTTCGCACTTTTAAAACGAAGATCAAGGTGACCGGCGGCTTCCGTGCCCAGGACAGCATGGTAGCCTATCTTGTGCTGAAATCATATCTCAGCACAGGGATCAAGCATGGCCATCCTGCTTTTCAGTCGATGCTGGAGGCGTTTAATGGCAACCCGGAATCCATTTTTTCGGCGGGGTTCTAAACAGTTACGCTTTTTCAAGCGCCCCTGAATTTATAACCTGGGGTTCTAAACAGTTACTCCCGTTTACAGCGCTCTGTATGTGCTGATCACATCATATGAGCCATCCGGCTTCCGGCAGAGGAACAGAATCAGATTCTGACCGTCCACCTGCGATCCTCCTGCTCTCCATGTCACTTCTTCATACTCTGCAGGCACAAGCAGCGGCGTATCCGCGTGCGCACAATCGATCACTCCCTGCTTGTTCTCCCGGTTGGCAACGATCGCAAAGCCATGGCTGATTTCGGATATTGCCGAATACTCCGGAAATGTCTTCTGTATCGTCACGGCTTCCGCGCCCGGCACAGTATCCAGCTCCATCAGTACCGCCTGCCCATCCTGCACACCGCTGACAAGCGTCTCCACTACCGGCAGTTCATTAATAGAGTCCAGCCCGTCAATCAGTGTTTCCGCCCGGTTGTTTATGATGCTCCAGCTTCCGTCCGGCTTCTGCACCCGCGCAAACACATCCTGCTATTCCGAAAATGAACCTGCCCGCATGTAGCTTCCCGGCACAAGCACGGAATTTTCTCCGTCATCATTTTCCAAATAGCCATCAGGCCGTTTTCCGCATCAATAAATCGAATGAATCGTTCACTGCTGCCTTCATAACCGTAATCAATATACCGGCATGGGCCGAAGACCGTTTCTCCGTTCCGCACAAGCAGCTCTCCGTCATCGGTATGCAACACCTCCAATGTATCCTCTTCCGAAGCATCTTCGGAAAATGTCTTCGACCCCGATAGAAGATTTTCTTCCCCATGCAGTGTTCCCGCAGCGCTCGCGGCAGTCGTACTCTCCTCTGTCGCTGCCGGCTCCGACTTTCCCGCGCCGCAACCAGTCAGACTCAGCAGCAAACCAGCATGACCATTTTCAGCCTATGATGCATTCTTGTTTTTTTCATCATTTTTCTCTCTCCAGTTCCGCGATCACTGCATCGACTGCTCTCACGCCTTCCTCCAGCGGGCAAATCATCTCGCCGCTTTCCAGCATGCGACAGAATTCATTGAGCTTATCGGAGATTCCCTGCTCACAGATCGAGATATATTCTGCGCCTTCCCGGCCAAGCATCAATGTGAATTCGTTATGCGCCAGAGAGACTGTGGAAAACACGAACGTTCTATAGGAGACATCGATCTGCCGGTCATCCAGCATATATACGTTGGTCGACGGCTCCTGCATCCATTCCTTAAAGAACGTCAATAGCTGTATGCGCTCTTGAATTGTCAACCGCGTATAGACCTGGTCCGGAAACTGTGAAATGCGGCCGGTCTTTGCAAAACGTTCTATGCCTTTTCTGGTGAAAAAATTCGCCATGACCATCGAGCATTCCTGTTCGCGGCGTGTTTTGAAAAGCGAGATAATTTCCGTCTTCGCCGGTTCCGGCAGCTGCATATGCGCCTGCAGCATCTCATCCGTCAAGCCCATCATTGTGCAGGGTTCATATTCTAAAAAGTAGTTCTTCACATCTTGCGGACGCACACATCCATTTATCGTCTCTGCTCTGTACTGCTCCCGATGTTCCGCGATCCACATGCCCCACTGCATAACATCCGAAAAGTACATAAGAAGCTGACGTTTGTTTTTCCTTCTGTTATCGAACTGCTGACGAAGCCAGTCAATGTTTTCCGGCTCCCATTCCACAATGCCGCCCTCCATATCCTTCTGCAGGCCAACGGCCCAGCGGTCACCGATCAGCCAGTTGGGCAGGAAAACATTCCCCTTCTCCTCATAATCATAAGCCGGCTGGTAATTCCGGCCGCAGCAGATCAGCGGCATGATTCGGTTCACAAAGCGGATGTTATAGAGACTGCCGGATTTTTCACGAAGCGTTTTCAGCGAAAACAGATGCACACAGCTGAGATCATCCCGCTTGAGATGCGCCGCCAGCAAATCCACCATCGTTTCCGGCATTTCCTCCATCAACATGTACAGCATGCCGTTCGTCTGAGGGAGCACTTTCTGCAGGAAGGTGAAGACCTCGCCGCGATTGTGCAGTGCCTTTACATTCGTGGGAAATGTATGCGTGCCTGCCTCAGCCGCGTGCGCCTTCATTTCCCTGTTCTGCAGTCCTATCGTGTTACCGTATTCCAGCAGCTGCTGAATTCCCTTCATGCAGCTCCATTCGTCATCGCCCATGCGCTCGATCCAATACATCGTCATGAGCTTTCTCGAATCCTCCTCCGAGCGCTGCAGGGCGGTGATCAGCTTCTGTACCTTTTCTGTGTCCTGGGGCAGCCGCACGCCCCGCCGCATTTTGGATATATGGTCCACTGACAGTCCACTGGCGTCGGCCAGGCTCAGCAGTGTCTGTTTCGATTCTTCTATGGCTTTCCTGATTTCCTCTGAAAATTTCGACATACTCATCTCCCCGTTGCTGTCCATACTGATTTCGCTGCCGGGCAGTTGCAAATCTATGAACATCTTGTAATTGTTTAGCACCACCGAAAAAAGCCATAAATCAGAGAGCCGAGCTTGCTCAGCGAAATAATTTTATGCTTTTTTTCGGGGGCGGACAAGGCGCGCAGCGCCTCTGACTGAACCACATCGCGCAGTGCTGTTACGAAGTTTGCATCAAGCAAACTTCATAACAGCACTGTGGCGATACGTTGCTAAACAGTCACGAAAGATTTATTTTTCAATAGCGCGGACATCAACTCTGTGTTAAGATCAGACATATGGGAACCCCTTTCTATGTGCGTGTTTGGTGTGGTGCTTAACATTTTACAGGAAATCGGTTCCTTTTTCTATACCTGAGAAACTATCGCTTACACAATATATTTTACACTATCCTTTTACTTCTGCAAGCAGGGCACAGGTGCTACCTGCGCGTTTTTCTGCTTGTTGGGGAGCGTCCCCAATCCCCTTGTGAACGCTGCCTGCGGCATCGAGCTGCGCATCCGAAACGGATGCTTATGGCCGTGGCTGTGCCACGACTTCGGAAAACACGCCTTGCGAGTTTTCCTCGTTATCGCGGCATCTACGTTCCACTTCGGTCGGTGCTGAACAAGCGCCACTGGCGCTTAGCACCGCCAAGGTCTTGTGCAAGCACAGACTTTGGCTCGTTGCTCGCGTAAAAAGCTGCTGCCCGGGAGCAACAGCTTCAAAATGTAGTTGTTTAGCACCACCAGAAAAATGCACAAAATGCAGAGCGGAGCTTGCTCAGCGAAGCATTTTTGTCATTTTTCTGGTGGCGGCCAAGGCGCGAAGCGCCTCTGAACCGACACATCGCGCATCGCTTTGCGATGCAGCGATGCGGTGCTAAACAGTTACCACGTCATTCAATCCAACAAGAAAATCCACTCAGACAACCCTGCAGTTTATTTGCGCTTGCGGCCGCCACGCTTCTGGTAATCCTCATCGATGCGTTTCTTCCAGTCTGCTCCCAGTGGGGCACTGCACCGGACGGCACTGATGGCTTCGCTGACCACCTCATAATTCAATGCGGTTCCTTCGCTGT
>CAVGIV010000129.1:0-3663 GCA_963629395.1 Paludibacteraceae bacterium
GCACCTGCGCCTGCTCCTCTTCCGGCACCCTGTATACACGCATGGCTGCCGTCAGAAAGCGGCTTAGCTTGTGCTCCAGCGGGAAGTGGATGTCACACTTCCGTGCCATGTAATTGCGCATCAGCCCCGAGGTGCCGATCTCCATCTCGTAAAAGTCGCTCTCGGCATAGTCGGGGAAGTTTGCGCCGAAGATCTTTTTCAGCTCCGCCGTGGTATGCAGATAGATATATTCCGCCGTATCCGGCAGGGAGTAAGCCTCGGTGTACAGCTCCCGGAGATTTTCGTTCAGTTCGGTCAGTGTAAGCTGTATTGCCGTCTCCACCGCATAGATGTAAACCGGCGGCAGCTTGTCGCCCGCAATGCTTCTTGCCACGCCGAACTGACCGCCGAACATCGTTTCCACCAGTTCCAGCAGAATTCTATCCTTGGTTGGAAAAAGGTTCAGATAGCTTCCTCTTGCAACGCCCGCTTCCTCGACGATTTGACCGACAGAGGTTTTCCTGTATCCCTGTTCCAGAAACAGACGAACACATACGGTGAGGATTTTCTTTCTTGTTTCGCTGCTGTCTCTCCGCATAGACACCACCTTCAAAGATGTTTTGGTATTTGTACTAATAGTATCATAAACCGTCCGTAGAGTCAATCGCTTTGCAGAAAAATTTCCCGCGGTTTTAAGCCGTGAAACGCGAAGGGAGAAGGCAGACCGTCTTCTCCCATGTTTGATGTGCTGTTGTGCCGCCGGGCGGTTGGATCAGGAACCCGCCCAGCGTTGCTGATCTCCGCGCATGTTGTTTATCCTTAATTGGCTTTGCTTTTCACATTCTCTTTCCCGCCGATGGAGAGCAGGAGATTGAGAAGGATGCCGAAAATCGCGGCGCCCGCGATGCAGGGGACCTGCATGCCGAGCAGAGGAATGTTGCCGCCGAACGCATATTGACCGCCGATGCCAATGACCATGACGGAGGCAATGACTGCAATATTTTTGGAGTCGAACATGTCAACTTTTTTGTCGATCATAATGGCAATACCCTGTGCAGCGATAGCTCCGAACAGTTGACACTCCCCACGGCTAAAGCCGGGGAATTCTCGGTTCGCTGACCGTAGCCTGCACGATGCGAGGTCTTACATGGTCTCCCCGAGCGTATAGGTTCGGGCGTGTCCCGCCCTACCATATGTATTGGCTACGCCAGCAGACGTAGACCTTCATTTAGGATATTCTTGGCGGCATTGGTGTCCCTGTCGTGGGCAGTGCCGCAGGCGAGGCACACCCATTCCCGCACAGACAGGTCTTTTGTTCCTGCCCACTGTGCGCCGCAGGTAGAGCAGAGCTGGCTGGATGGATAGAAGCGGTCTATCGTGACCACCTGTTTCCCATACCACTCAGCCTTATACTCCAGTTGCCGCCGGAACTCGCCCCAAGATGCATCTGAAATGGACTTGGCCAATCGGTGGTTTTTGACCATATTTTTCGGGGCCAAATCCTCAATACAAATGATGTCGTTCTGGCGGATGATTTCCGAGGACAGCTTATGGAGCGTATCCTGCCGCTGGTTGACAATGTGTTCGTGCAGTCTTGCCACTTGAAGCCGGGCCTTATCCAAGCGGTTGCTCCCCTTTGACTTTCGGGAAAGCTGCCGCTGGAGGCGGGCAAGCTTCTTCTCAGACCTCGACAGATATTTGTGGTTGGGGTATTCTATGCCGTCTGAAGTGACAGCAAATGCTTTAATTCCCATATCAAGGCCAACAGCGGCCCCGGTAGAGGGCAAAACCTCTATCTCTACATCGGTACAGCACAGAGCGACAAAATATTTGCCACTGGGATTCCGTGACACCGTGGCGGACAGGATACGGCCTTCGACTTCTTTAGAGATGCGGCACTTCACCTTGCCCAGCTTTGGGAGTTGGACGGCCTTATCCAGAACCTTGATGTTTGTCCCTACGCACTTGCTCTTGTAGCTCTGCTGGCGGTCATGTTTGCTCTTGAATCGGGGATAGCCGGGCTTCTCCCCCTGCTTGACACGCCGGAAGAAGTTCTGAAAGGCCGTGTCCAAGTCTTGAAGGGTCGCCTGCAAAGATGTGGAATCCACTCCCTTCAACCACGGCAATTCCTGTTTGAGCATCGTGAGACTTTTGTCCTGCTGGAATCGTGTAGGAGCTCTTCCTGTTTCTCTGTACTGCTCCTGCCTTTGGGCGAGAAAGTGGTTGAACACATACCGGCAGCAACCAAAATTTCGGGACATTTGCTCTCTCTGCGCAGTGGTAGGATACAAGCGAAACTTGTAGGAGTATTCCACTATCTCACCTCACTTTCAGACGTTTTTCTGGTTTTCTATGTACTGCTTGATGACCGACAAAGGTGCGCCGCCCACGGTCGATACAAAATATGAGTTTGTCCAAAGTGTGGGCAGACGGGTTGTCAACCACGAAAACTCCTGTCTCAGAGTCCTGGAGGTTCGTCCCTTTATCCGCTTCACAGCCTTGTGGATACCGAATTGTGGGTCTACCTCTATGAGCAAATGCACATGGTCTGGCATAATTTCCATTTCAATGATGTCGATGCGATATTCATTGCAGACTTCTTCTATGATAGCTTTTAGTCGCATATCAACACCATTGACCAAGACCTTGCGGCGGTATTTTGGACACCAAACCACATGATATTTGCAGGAGTACACCACATTGTTGTTACTCTTATATTCCATAGCAATATTATACTACTTCTTGCTATCTAATTCAAGATGTTGCACTATTAACGTGGGAATAAGGTGTGCCTTATATCCCCATGCCTAAAGACAGGCGCTTTACGGCACGTTTGGTAAAGAACCGTGGAAAGCAGCGTGATGAGGGCCACAACGATCCAGCATGTTTGTACCGCAGTGTGTGAAGCTGCCCCCTCGGAAAGCTGCGGGATTGCATCGCCCAGAGCGTTTCCCGCAAGCGTTAACCCGATGATCATGGCAACAGAACCGGTGATGCTGGCCGGAAGCAGCTTTTCAACCGCCTTCGGGCCGACATATTTTACGATAAGACCAGCGGCAATCGAGACAAAGCCGGACATAATGATGCCGAACTGCGCTTCGCGGATGGCGATCAGCGGAAGAATACCGTCTGTCATGGCATAACCCTTGGCGGCACACATGCTGGCGATGGCCGTCAGATAGGCAAAGCTGGAGCCATAGTACAGCGGGATCTTCTTCCCCGTAATCAAAATGAAGCAAAGCGTTGCAAGACCGCTTGCGAAAATGGTGGTAGATACCTGAAATCCGGTGATGAGCGCCACTGTGATCGTGGCAGGGAACATGACGATGACCTGCTGGATGGCGTACAGCAGCAGTTTCCAAAAGCTCGGTTTTTCATCCGGCAGAAACCCGATCATCTCAGAAGATATTGGCTTTTTCATATTGGTTTAACCTCCGCGAATAAAATATTTATCTCAGGCCGCTGAGCCAGCAGATGCGGGTAGACGGCAGAAGCCGATATGCAAGAGTCGTTCCGGCGTTTTCCGGTTTTGAACCGAAAAAAAAGACCGATGAAAAACATCGGTCAAAAAGGCACAATATCTTCAAACAGAAGCAGATATCCTGTCATGGACTTGCGCTTGCTTTTGCAGCTGAATTTCATGACGTATCCCTCCCTTACATTTCTATTATTATAAAGGCTTGC
>CAVGIV010000130.1:0-3582 GCA_963629395.1 Paludibacteraceae bacterium
AGGGCAACATAGCTTTCATTGGAGCCCAGCATGATCTGTTCGCCCTCCCGGACGATTTTTCCGTTGGCGTAGCGGGTGTTGCATTGCGCACGCTTTCCGCACCAGCAGACGGTGGGCACCTCCTCAAGGATGTCTGCGATCTCCATCAGTCGCTCTGATCCCGGAAACAGCCGGTTTCGGAAGTCGGTCCGAAGACCGTAGCAAAGCACGGGGATATTGTAGAAGTCGACGAGATTGGAAAAGGCATCCACCTCTGCGGCGGAAAGGAACTGGGCCTCATCCACGAGAACCGCATCGACGACATTGCCGTGATAGACATAGGCTTCGCTGTCCCTCGACCAGAGCCCGGAAATTTCCTTCAGAAAATCATCCACATATTCCGCCGGTGCAGACAGGCCTATACGGGAATGAATCTCTGTGGCGCTGTCCCGGTTGTCAGTGCGGGGCTTCAGCAGCACGGCATACTGCCCGCGTTCCTCGTAATTGTAGCGTACCATCAGAATGTTGGCAGACTTCGAGCTGCCCATTGCACCATATCGGAAATATAATTTTGCCATCGGAATCCCTCACTGTTTATGTTCTTCTGGCAGTATACTGTAGACGGGACAAATCGTCCAGTATTCGACCTCTAAATCGGGCATCCGGTAGGCAATAAATGAGCAGAGGCGAATTTCTTTCGGTATTTTAACGGAGACATCCCGTAATTTAAGCGGAACTGTTCGATGAAATGGCTTATCTGGTTGTAGCCAACATCTGCACTGATCTCGGAAACGGATTTTTCGGTATTTAAGATCAGATTTTTTGCCATATAGAGTCGGTATTCGTTCAGATATTTGATCGGAGACAGCCGGGTATATTTCCGGAACAGGTCGGTACAGCGATTTTTATTCATGATGCCGCAGGCGGCGATTTGGCGGACGGTTAAGGGCTCATGATAATGGCTGTGGACGAAGCTCAACATGGTCTGGAACAATTCCTGTTCTTCCTTGTCATTTGGCGTTTTGCTCTCCGCAAAGGAATGTAGCAGCTCTTCCAGTATCCGGGAAAGAAAATTCACAATGGAAAAAAAGTCTGCGTTGTCATTGATGTGATCAGAAAGGTTTTTCAGGATCCCGGTTTGCTTCGGCCTTAAAAGCAGAACAGAGCTGGTGAAATTTCTATTTTCCAGAAGAGGACGGATATAATGCTTTAAGATCATGGGATGAAAGATCTCCGGGGAAAAATTAATGCACAGGGAACAGGCATCTTTTCCTGTGGTCCGGGAGCTGTGAAGCATATGGTCCTTTATGAGGAGGATCTTATCACCGGAGAGTCGGACGGTATCACCGTTGATGCAGTATTCCAGCTCTCCGCTGACCACCCAGTTTAACTGCAGCTCGTCATGCCAGTGAAATGGCGTAGAATCACCGGCGGCCGCGTGATAATTTTGAGAAAAAACGGAAACAGGAAAATCTTCTGACAGGTAATGCGCCTTTTCCTGCATATCATCCGTTGTAGAGATAACGAACGATCTGCCCGCCTGATTGCATTCCGGATAGGATATACGCATGAAATCGCTCCCTTTTGAGTCCCTTTTGCTTTATCAAAAAATGTCTTTTCTGATACGAATCCATTAAAGTATACCGCTTTTGGGTGATTTTCGGAATAACTTCGGGATGAATTCGGTACAAATCTGATAAAACCAATTTTATAAATGATAGAAACCATTCATTCTGATGTCTATACTTTAGATACAAAAATAAGGAGGACATCATCATGGCATCTGTAAACGGTGAAAGATTACTTGCAAGGATCAACGAACTGGGAAAAATCGGAAGAGACGCAGAAGGAGGCAGAACCAGGCTGGCTGCTTCTGATACCGAAAAAGAAGGAAGAGATCTGGTTTCCGAATGGATGAAGGAGGCTGGCTTGGAAGTCGTGGTAGACCGGATCGGAAATATTTTCGGCATTTGGGAAACACCTGAAAATAAGGATCAGGCACCGCTTATGATCGGTTCTCATATTGATACAGTCATTCATGCAGGACAGTATGACGGATGCCTGGGCGTGATCTCCAGTATTGAGGTGATCAAGACATTAAAGGATGCCGGAATGGTTTCTGCAAGGCCCATCGTTGCGGCTGCATTTACCAATGAGGAGGGCGTCCGCTATTCACCGGATATGATGGGCTCCCTGGTATACGCAGGAGGAATGGACACAGAAGAGGCGCTGGATGCAATGGGAACAGACGGCACCATTTTGCGAGATGAATTAAAGCGCATTGGCTACGAGGGAACCGCAGAGCCGGGCTTTATCAAGCCGTGTGCATTTGTGGAGCTGCACATTGAGCAGGGACCGATTATGGATGTTGAGGGTGTGAAAATCGGTGCAGTAGAGAATCTCCAGGGCATTCACTGGCAGCGTGTCACCATCGAGGGTATCGCAAACCATGCAGGAACCACCCCGACAGGCTTGAGGGTGGATGCCGGTCTGGCTGCTGCCAAGATCAATGTCTTTTTAAGAGAGCTGGTGAAGAAATCCGGCGGTGTGGCAACGGTGGGCTGCATCGAGCACGAACCGAATGCCATCAATGTCATTCCGTCGAGGGCTGTTATGACAGTGGACTTGAGAAATCCGAACAAGGAAAAGCTGGATGCGGACGAGAAGACACTGGCTGCATATTTCAAGGAACTGGAAAATACCGATCGTGTCAGGATCAGCAGTGTGCGCCTGACCGAATTTGATCCGGTGCCGTTTGATGAGGACATCGTAAAGAAAATCGAGGCGGCCGCTTCGGCAAGGGGGCTGAGCACCCGCCGCATGACCTCCGGCGCGGGACAGGACGCCCAGATGATGGCACGGATCTGTCCGACGGCCATGATATTTGTGCCGAGCATCAACGGCATCAGTCACAATCCGAAGGAGTATACACCGGATGAGGACTGCGTGGCAGGTGCAAATGTATTCCTGGATGTGGTAAGTGAGATGGCAGGAGTGCAGTAAGCACCATGATTGTTGACACACAAATATATGTTCTGGGTGCTCTTTGAGTACATATGTGATAAAGTTGTAAGGATCGTATGGATAAGCTGAGCTTCATGGATGACAGGAGGTAAAAATGAGCAAGGTTTTGATTGTGATCGATATGCAGAACGATTTTGTGACCGGTTCTCTGGGCAGTAAGGAGGCACAGGCGATCGTGCCGAAGGTGAAGGCAAAGATCCGGGAATATGCGGATCGCGGTGATCGTATCATTTTCACGCGGGATACGCACGGGGAGAACTACCTGGAGACATCGGAGGGAAAGAAGCTGCCGGTGAAGCATTGCATCAAGGGCACAGAGGGCTGGCAGGTTGTGCCGGAATTGGTGACAGAGCCCTGCGAATATGTAGACAAGCCGAGCTTCGGCTGGCTGGCCTGGGACGATTTCAAGGAAAATGATGAGATAGAGCTGGTCGGCGTTTGCACCGACATCTGCGTGGTTTCCAACGCGCTAATCCTGAAGGCAAAATATCCGGATGCCGCGATTTCCGTGGATGCGGGCTGCTGCGCCGGGGTTACGCCGGAGAAGCATAAGGCAGCCCTGGAAACCATGAAGAGCTG
>CAVGIV010000131.1:0-3575 GCA_963629395.1 Paludibacteraceae bacterium
CCCACGCGGTGTGCTTGTAGCCGTATTCGTCCAGTACGGTTTTCAGGCAGTCCGCCCTGAGATTCATGCCATCGTAATTTTTGCGAATGGCGTCCTCGATAGCGTTACGGCAGGCGATGTTCGCCTTGTGGCTCTCCCGCCAGAGGGAAAGCTCATTCCGCTTGCGGGCTTCTGCAGCGGAATACGGGTAGAGATAAGTATCGTTCATCCCGAAATTTCCTCCTTTTCCAGCAGGCGGCACACGCCTTCCATCTGCACACCGGAATTTTCCAGCATGGTGCGAATATCATCGTCCAATTCGTCGATGAGCACATCCGCGGCGGTTTTCTCTGCTGCCTGCACGATGACTCTGCCATCCTCCACAAAGGATTCCAGCGCGGCATTGGGCGAGATTCCCGCCTCCGCCAGCTGACAGAGCGGGATTTCAAGACCGGAGCAGTGCGGTTCATGCTCACAGGCGCCGCACGCTGTTTCAGCCATTCCAGTTTCCATCGCCATCTGACTTCGCTCCGCCAGACGGGAGATCAATTGCGGTGTGACGGCGGAGAGCAGAGAAATGGTTTTCAGCAGTTCCGCCACGGTGGGATCTCCCGGCAGCAGCAGAATACAGCCGCTGTCGGTATGCAGGAGCAGGTCGCTGACGCCTGCAAGACCGGAGAGCTGCAGCGCGGCGCGGGGGATGGAAAGGGTTTTATTTGCAGGATCATGATTCAAACTGAATTTCATATTGTTCTTCTCCTTATCGGGTGATTTGGAATATGGACCAGCTTCAGCTCCCATTCGCCCAAAGGCTCATCGAAGAGGTTCATCTGGCTGGTCATGTAGGGGCGGGGATCGTAGTTGGTGATGATAAGTTCGCCAAAGGACGAACCTTTTTTCTGGGAGAGCGGGTTGCTGCGCTGGAAAGATAAAATGTACCAATCCTGATAGAGCTTGCGGATGAAGGGGCAGTCATTGTAGGACAGCACCACATAACTATCACGGCCAGTCAGCACCTGCCAGAGCCGGACATGGAATCTGCGAAAGCGCCCCAGCTTTCCGGCGATTCGATAGAGCCGCTCGGTTTTGACATAAGGTGGGTCGGCATAGACAAGACTGCCTTTTTTATCTCGCTCCCGGATGAGCTGCAAGGCGTTTTTGTTCTCCAGCGGCACATCCTTCAGCCGTGCGGACACCGGCGGAAATAAGTTCAGGAAGCGTTCGACGTCAAGCCCTTTGACGCCGAAGGAGGTGATCGTCCCGCTGAAGCTGCCGCGGATGGCGAGATAGTACGCCGCCGCCCGCTTTACATCGTAAAGCGCCAGCCGCTCCTGAAAGATGGGGAGCAATTCTCCTGCCTGCTCCTCTGTAAAGCAGGACCGATCTCCGAGGCATTCGATCTCCATCTGCACATTGTGGAGGTAGACCTCCTTGTGGGCGACAAAGTCCCGGTAATACTCAAAGAGCTTGCGGCTGTGGATGGGCAGGAATTTCAGTTCCCGCAGCAGGACGTTGGAACGCTCCTTAATGCAGGAAAACAGGTTTACCAGTTCCGCGTCCAAGTCATTGTAGATGTCCAGCCGATTGGGGTCCGGCGGCAGAGCCAGCAACACCGCGCCGCTGCCGCCGAATGGCTCCACATACTGCGTAAGCTTGGGCGGGAAAAGCTGCAGGATGTACGGTGCGATTTTTTCCTTGCTGCCGATCCAGGGAAAGGGCGGCTTAGCCATGTCCGACCTCCTCGCCCTCACGGAACCGATCCATGGACCGTTCCAGGCCGTTGATTGCCGCCTCCAGTCCTGCCGCCATCCGTTTCAGCTGACGGATGGTGTCGTAGACCTCTCCGGCAGTTGTGGCGTAAAAGTAGCCGCTGCGGTCGCTGGCGATGGGATGCGTCTTGCGCCGCAGCTGATTCACCAGCTTTCGCAGGTCGGTCCCGCTGACATGGAGCGTTCGCTCCAGTTCCGTCCCACCGACGCGGTTTTTCCTGCCGGAGCAGGAGCCTTTGAGATACGCCAACAGTTGTTCATCGCGCATGTTTTCTCCTTTCCGGGGTGATTTCCCGAAAAAGGGCATAAAAAAAGAAGGGGCCGATCCCCTTTCGGAAAATCGGCCCCTAAAAATATTGGGTCAATCAGAAAAGTTGTGGGATGAAGGATTTCTGATGTAGGGTTTCCGGCTGACATCGAACAGCTTCAGGAAGAAGTAATCGTCATCTGGATAGCCGTAGCCCTTGCGCCGTAGGGTCTTGATTTTGTTGTTAATGCCCTCGATCCTGCCAGCGGAAATATTGAAAGTAGCGTGGGCAATAATGCCCTCAAAATGCTCGTCGAGAATACGACGGAACCAGAGCAAGTGCTTGTTCTGCGTAGCGGCGCAGATGTCCATGATGTCGGATATTACCTCCGCCATGGTCGCCTCGTCCGTCTGCTTGTAGGCATTTGCCAGCTTGTCCTTGATGATGTCCAGAGTAAAGAAAATCTGGTTTTCCCGGATAAGTTCCTCGTACCGCTGGACATAACCGGATTTGCGGACAACAACAGGCTGGGGGAATAGTTCTCCACCACGGGAGATGACCTTGCCCTCAGCGGCTTCCTCGTCCTTGCGGCGCAGGGTATCTTTGGACGATGTGAGGATGTACTTTGTTTTCTTTAGGGCGGCAGCGGCCTCTGTATTCCCTTCGGCAGCAAGTCGTCGCTGCTCGTCCTTACGGATGGCACCAACAACCTTTTCGTTGAAGTTCTTGACGATGTGGAAGTAGTCAAAGACAGGCTGGATATGGGGGCAGCGTTCCTCAAAGGCTTCCTGAAAGTCCGAGTTCATGTCACAGGCAACGGCCTCCACGCCGTCCATCCACGCCTCGCCTACATGATCTATGAAGTCATAGACGGTACGCTTGCGCTTTCCGTGTGAGAGCCACAGGATATGCCCGCTCTCCATGTCGATGATGAGGGAGGCGTACTTGTAACCGTTGTGCAGCTTGAACTCGTCCACGCCGAGGAAACGGGCCTGCTTCTCAGGCTTTATGAGGGTTTTGCCGTCCACTGTGTACTTGTCTTTGAGCCGTTGCAGGTCAATCTCTTTCACTGTGTTTTTGCCGAGACCAGTCAATTCAGATACCTCCTTGTTGGTAAACCCGTAGGCCAGAAGGTTCCTTGTGAACTGCAACAGCTCCCGCGTGATGTTGTGACCTTCCGCCTTGAAGGGGACGCTCTCCATCTCCGTATGACCGCAGCAAGGACAGCGATACCGCCGTTTCTCAAAGCTGACTGCGCTAAGACGGGAGCCAAAGCACAGGTGCCGGAGCATGGTCATCCTGCTCCCGTGGATGTGCATTTTCTGGCCGCACTCAGGGCAGGAAGGGGCCTCGCCCCGTTCCAGTTCTCCATGCAGCAAGTAGACCTCCCGGCCTGACTGGGCCACTTCTATGATAGTCTTGGAGTTACGAAATCCAGTTAGGCCAGAGGGTAAATGAATGTGCTGCATAGCGGAGCCTCCCGTGCTGATTGCTACGAAAAGCATACCAGCACGGGGGCTTCCACGCATATCCTACTTCACTTCAATCCCACAAGAAAAATGATTGAGCCAAAATTTTC
>CAVGIV010000132.1:0-3552 GCA_963629395.1 Paludibacteraceae bacterium
TTTCCCTCCGAGAAAGGAGGGACTTATGGTGACATACGAAGATCTTTTTCAGTTCGTCATTATGTTGGCGACTGTTATTGCACTGGTATGGAACATATGCAAAAAGAAATGACCGCCCACCCCAGCAAAGTTGGCGATCATTTCTTTTGATGTGCTTATTTACAACTAGCAGGGCTAACCGTCTATCGGTAGCCTTTTCTATTCATTATTCTATACATCTGCATAATAATTTCAACCCATAAAAACGCGAGGGAGATTGTTACTGTAGAAAGCGGCATTTTTTCAACCTCAAAATGCTTGAAGAGTCAACAGATATCAGATTAAACATAAAGAGGAGATTACAATCATGACAACTGCCGCCAAGCGTTCCGGAGTGAGTGATCTGACCACGGGACGTCCATTGACGAGAATTCTGTTGTTTGCATTGCCGCTGGTGCTGGGTACCTTGTTCCAGCAGCTGTACAGCTTCGCGGATACAGTGATTGTCGGGCGGTGCCTCGGCACCAATGCCCTGGGCTCAGTCGGGACAACCTATTCGCTGAATTTCCTGATTCTGGGCTTTATTCAGGGAGCGTGCGTGGGCTTCGGTATTCCGGTGGCGGAGGCCTTCGGTGCGAAAAATGCCAAGGATCTGCGCAGATATCTGACAAACGGAGCATTTCTGTGCATTGTGATCAGCATAGTGTTTACAATCGTAACAACGCTGATTGCAGGTCCCCTTCTGCAGCTCATCAATACACCGGAGGAGCTGTATGCGGATGCAGAGCTTTACATCCGGATTATATTTCTGGGAATTCCAGTAACGGTACTGTACAACTACGGCTCCAGTGTGCTGCGGTCCATGGGCGATTCCAAGCATCCGTTTTATTTTCTGCTGGTTTCCAGCGTGGTGAACATTGTGCTGGACTGGGTTCTTATCGTACCGGTGGGCATGGGTGTCGACGGCGCGGCGATTGCGACGGTGTTCAGTCAGGGAATCAGTGCGCTATTGTGCGTGTGGTGGTTTTTCGCCAGGACGGCGAGGGAAGAGAAGATCGCCTTTCAGAGGGACGATCTGAAGATTTCGGCGCATCATTTGGGGCACCTTGCGTATGTGGGACTGCCGATGGGCTTTGAGTACTCGGTATCGGCCATCGGTGCTGTCGTGATGCAGGACGCCATCAATCGCCTCGGCAGCACGGCTGTTGCAGCGCAGACGGCCGGAGAGAAGATCCGGCAGATGTTCACACTGCCGATGGAGAGCGTCGGTATGGCAATGGCAACCTACGTGGGACAGAATCACGGAGCAGGGCGGCTGGACCGCATCCGTCAGGGTATTCGGGAAGGGTGCCTGATTCAGCTGGTATACTGCGCAGCTGCGTTTGTTGTAATTTTCTTTATCAAGGGATATGCTGTGCAGCTCGTTCTGGGTGAGACAGGAACGGAGGTCTTTGCAGAAGCAGTAGAGTACCTTGCCATTATCAGCACGATGTTCTGCTTCCACGGGCTGCTCATGATCTTCCGGAACACGCTCCAGGGCCTTGGCTACAGCGTGCAGGCGGTCATCTCCGGCGTGGGAGAGCTCCTGGGCCGGTGCGTCGGCGGGTGGCTTGCCGTGGCATGGCTTGGGTATTTTGGCATCTGCATTTCCAATCCGATTGCCTGGGGCTTTGCGCTGTGCTACTGCGTGTTCATGGTTACCCGTGTCTTGCGGAAGATGCAGGCGGGGGAGTGAATGGCTTTTACAACGCGGTCCAGGGGCAGATGGCAAGTGCCGAAACGACCATACCTGCTCGCGCAGCCGCTGTCCGGGATTTTTACAGTAACAGATTCGCAAAGTGGGGGAGCGGTCGGAGAAAAGGTATGTTAGGAGAGCTGCCGTCAAAAACGGGGACAAGGGGGAAACGTATGCAGATTCAATATCATAACCAGGTGTCGCGCTGGGGCATGCAGGAAATTGTTGTAAGGGGAAAGGAAAGCGGCAATCCGTTTGTGGATTACGAGATCTTTGCAGTTTTTACCTGCCGGAGTGAACAAAAGACGGTGGTAGGATTCTACGACGGAGACGGGCGTTATATCGTACGCTTTATGCCGTCTTTTGAAGAGGTGTATACCTTCGAAATTGGCGGGACAGCATTGGAGCATGGAGCTGTTCTGACCGGAGACTTTGAGGTTACAGCTCCGGAAACTGGAAATCACGGCCCGGTTCACGTTGCGAACACGTATCATTTTGCCTATGCGGATGGAACGCCGTATTATTCCATCGGAACGACCTGCTATGTATGGGAGCTACAGAGCGATGAGCTGATAGAAAAGACACTGGAAAGTCTTGCCGGGAGCCCGTTTAACAAGATTCGTTTCTGTATTTTCCCGAAGCACTACGATTATAACCTCGGGGAGCCACGCTCATATCCGTATGAGGGAACTCCGATGGACTCGTCCGTTCTGACTTCGGAGAATTTCAACGAATATACAGGGAAGACAGAAGGAAACCACTTTGATTTTTACCGGGTCCGACCGGATCACTTCCGGCATATTGAACGCTGCATCGAACGCCTTGGGGAAATGGGAATCGAGGCGGATTTGATCGTGATGCATCCATATGACCGGTGGGGATTCTCTCAGATGACGCCGGATCAGGATAACCTGTATTGGAAATACGTGGTGGCGCGGTTTGCGGCATATCACAATGTCTGGTGGGCGTTTGCAAATGAATATGACCTCCTGAGCAGCAAGAGTATTGCGGACTGGGAGAGATATGCCGATATCGTCTGCCGCCTGGATCCGTATCAGCATCTTCGTTCCATTCACAACTGCGGACCGTTCTATGATCATACGCGCCCGTGGCTTACTCACTGCAGCATTCAGAGGCAGGATCTTTATAAAACTGCCGAGTGCACGAATGAATGGAGGCAGCGCTACCGAAAGCCGGTTGTGCTGGATGAGATTGCTTATGAAGGCAATATTCAGCATGGCTGGGGCAATATCAGCGCAGAGGAGATGGTACGCAGATTCTGGGAGGCTGCCTGCCGCGGCGGATATGCCGGACATGGAGAGACATATCTGAATCCGGATGGAATCCTTTGGTGGTCGCACGGCGGAGTGCTGCATGGAGAAAGCTGGAAGCGGCTTGGATTTTTGCACGATATTCTATGCGAAACGCCGGGACTGGGCCTTCGTCCGTATGAGAAGAGCTCGTGGGACGAGGTTGCTGCCGTTTCGGAGAGTGCGAGTGCGCCTTCTCGGACGGCGAAGGACTATTATCTGATCTACTATAGCTTCATGCGCCCGTCATTCCGTGAATACCATTTCGATGATACGACAGAGTTTGAATTAAGAATTCTGGACACATGGAATATGACGGTGACGGACGGAGGGATTGTAAAGGGCAGATTTCATGTAGAGCTTCCGGGAAGACCGTATATGGCAATTCAGTTAAAAAGACGCGTTAGTGCTGATCCTGATCGTGCTGGTGCTTTCTCAGATGAACGTGGAAGAGACCAATGAGAAGCTGAGGGATGCGCTGTAAAAGGGAAATAGTTGACGTGCTGAAAACTCTTAGCTGTGGGAAAA
>CAVGIV010000133.1:0-3544 GCA_963629395.1 Paludibacteraceae bacterium
AGCTGCTGGCTCGGATCCGGATGATGCTGCGAAACTACCAGCACCGCAGCGACAGTGGAAAACTCCCTGGTGGTCTTTTTCAACTGCAGGAGATGCGCATTGCTTATGATGCTCGGCAGGTGTTCTTGGGTGGTCAGGAGATCAAACTTTCCCAAACGGAGTATAACATTCTTGCATTGCTGTCTGAGAACTGTGGAAAGATGATGACCTATGCCGCGATCATCAAAGGTGTATGGGGATGCACAGACGAGGGCAGCGTCAAAAAGCTGCAGGTGAATATGGCAAATATCCGGAAAAAGTTTGGAATCAATCCGGGACAGCGCTGGTATATCACCAATGAATTGGGCGTTGGCTATCGGATGAATGAGGAAAAAGAGGAATGAGCAAATCCTTTCGCTGGCAATCTCCGGCAAGGCTTATCGCTTTGGGCTTTGCATCTGTTATTTTGTTGGGATCGCTGCTGCTGATTTTGCCATGCAGTGTGCGGCAGGGTGTGCAGCTTCGATACATAGATTCGTTATATACTTCCACCAGTGCAGTCTGCGTCACAGGTTTGATCGCTGTAGACGCCGGAGATACTTTCACTCCCTTGGGACAGTTTTTCCTGGCGATGCTGATACAGGTGGGCGGTCTGGGCGTCACCTCGGTAGGTGCAGGAATTATCCTCGCCATGGGAAAAAGAGTGAATCTGAAGGGACGAAATCTTATTCGGGAGGCGTCCAATCTGGACTCCGGCAAAGGCGCAATCCGTTTCGTACAGAGTGTTCTGCGCACGACATTGATTATCGAGCTGATGGGTGCGGCGCTGAGCTTTCCTGTGTTCGTGCAGGACTATCCGCCCATCAAAGCACTGGGCATCAGCCTGTTCCACTCGGTCGCGGCTTTCAACAATTCCGGCTTTGATATTCTGGGAGATCTGCAAAATCTGATTCCCTATCGGAACAATATACCACTGAACCTTATCACCTGTGGGCTGATTTTCTTCGGAGGTATCGGCTTTCTGGTCATCCGGGAAATGTGTATCTGCAAGCTGCATTGGAAAAAATACTCCATGCACGCGAAGGTTGTGCTGTCCGTAAACGCGGTGCTGCTTGTCATTGGCACACTGCTTTTGAAATTAACGGAGAATGTCACATGGTTGGGAGCCTTTTTTCACAGCGTATCTGCCAGAACTGCAGGCTTTTCCACCTATCCGCTGGGAACCTTTACTGACGCAGGGCTTCTGGTGCTGACGGTGCTGATGTTCATCGGCGCGTCTCCCGGCTCTACCGGCGGCGGCATCAAAACCAGCACGTTTTTCGTACTGGTTCAGGGGATCAAGGTGGCCGCTACCAACAAATCGGAAAAGGCGTTCCGCTACGCCGTTCCAAAAGATGCATTCCGAAAGGCGGCTGTAATTACGGTGCTTGCACTGAGTGTGGTCACGGCAGGAACATGGCTGTTTATGGTTATGGAGCCGGAGATTGGGCTGATGGACACGCTGTTTGAAATCACCAGTGCCTTTGGCACGGTCGGCCTTTCAACGGGAATCACCACTGGTCTTGGCGTCGGGGCAAAGCTGTTATCTATTCTGATTATGTATATCGGCAGGCTCGGTCCTTTGACTGTTGCCTCTCTGTGGTATTTCAGCCGTGGAGAGCGGGTCAGCTTCCCAGAGGGTAATCTGGCCATTGGATGATAGGAGAATGAATATGTTTGGGAAAACGCAAAGTAAGAAAGCTGTTTACGGCATCGTTGGGCTGGGACGCTTTGGACAGGCGCTGGCCGAAGAGCTGGCTGCATCCGGCGCGGAGCTCATCGTATTGGAACGCGACGAGGAAAAAGTCCGGGAAATGCGGGAATTGACGGACAATGCGTACGTTGTAAAAAGTCTGGACAAGAAGTCTTTGCAGGAGACCGGAATCCAGAACTGCGATGTGGCCGTCGTCTGCATCAGCGAGCAAATGGATATCTCTATCCTCACTGTTTTGAATCTGGTTTCTCTTGTGATCCCCAAGGTTATCGCCAAAGCCACCAGCGCAGAGCATGGCATCATTCTGGAAAAGTTAGGAGCTGAGGTCGTTTATCCGGAACGGGACATGGCGGTACGGCTGGCCAGTCGCCTGGAAACCTCGCGGGAGCTGGATATGGTCCAACTCAGTGAGCGGATCAATATTTCCTCCATGCGCGTGCCAAAGCAATTGATCGGTAAAACGGTGTCTGATGCCGATCTGCGCTCCAGATTCGGGCTGAATATTATTGCCATTGAAAACTGCAGCACAGTACAGGATACCATTCGCCCGAATTACATATTCCAGGCAGAGGATCTGTTGTTCCTTGCCGGGAGAAAGGAAGGTCTGCTGAAAATGAATCAGTGGGCAGTCGTGTAAACTGCAATCCGTTTATTTTAGGAGGTACATGAGATGTTACTTACTGCTGCTTTGCAGCCAAATCAACCCGACTATGTCGCGCTGGCAATGGTGCTTGCATTTGCCGTTGTTGTCGCAATCCTCGCAATTCGAAAGAGCATGCGTAGTAGAAGCATGCAACGCACTGCTTCTACTACGCATATATCACCAGATGTACCGCAAATGTTACCTGCTCCCGGTACGGCAGGACAGGTAAAGCTCCACAATGTTGATCCCAAAACAGCCGCCATGTTAATGGCAATTACGGCATACAAAATAGGAAAGCCGCTGAATGAACTGCGTTTTCTTTCTATCAAGGAGGTACAATAAAATGAAATACAATGCGTTTCCGAAAATTGCCACGGCCGCAGAGGGAGAGGGGGAAGTGTATGCAGCTTCTCCTGTCAAGGAAAATCCTGAAAACGGCTGCAACAGTCAAATGCGGCGTGGCGATACAAGGGCTTATGGCAAAGGCAATCACCACCGCAATGCGTGTGCCCAGTCGTTCATCCGTTGAGGTGACGCTATGGAAATTTTATATCAAAATCTACTGGCTTTTGACCGATACGATCTGATTATGATCGGCATCGGCTGTCTGCTCATTTACCTCGCCATTGCGAAAGGAATGGAGCCTTCTTTGCTTCTTCCCATGGGTTTTGGCACAATCCTCGTAAACATCCCTTTTTCTGACGCGCTGGTAGGCCCCATTCAGACATTGTATAATGCCGGTATTGCCAACGAATTGTTTCCGCTTCTGCTGTTTATCGGTATCGGCGCAATGATTGACTTTGGGCCCCTGCTAACAAACCCCAAGCTGATGCTGTTCGGTGCTGCCGCACAATTTGGAATTTTCTTTACTCTGTGCATGGCGAGTATGTTCTTTCCAGATTTTCGGGACTTTTTCTCCATCGCAATTATCGGTGCAGCGGATGGCCCTACCTCCATTGCTGTTGCGAACAAGCTTGGCTCCCAGTATGTAGGAGCTATTACCGTGGCAGCATATTCCTACATGGCCCTCGTCCCGGTAATCCAGCCGCCTGTCATTAAATTATTGACCACCAAAAAAGAGCGAAAAATTCGGATGCCTTATGAGCAAAAGAACATATCAAAGCGCACACGCATCCTGTTTCCCATCATCATTACCTGTATTGCTTCCG
>CAVGIV010000134.1:0-3544 GCA_963629395.1 Paludibacteraceae bacterium
CTTGCAGATTACGATTTGTTCCGATTATCTCGGGATAGCAATATGCGTGATTGCACCCCAAATTCGGTTGGACTCGTTGTTGATGCCCAGAATCCGTACCGTCACACGGGCGCCCCTAGGCGGGCGACCTCGCTTGGGATAGCTGCACAGACAGTCGATGCCGCCGTCCAGAGAGACGAACACACCGTTCATATCCACCATACTGACTGTGCCTACATAGCGGTTGCCCACAGAGTAACGCCGCAGTGCCTTCTCATAGGGGTTCTCTCCGGCCTGCTTAATGGAAGCACTGACCCGAATGTGATTTCGGTCGCTGCGGTCAATGCTCAGGATCTTGACCAGGATACGCTGCCCGGGCTGGAAGCTGTCCTGAGCATCGAGCATGCGCTGGTAGCTCAGCTCCCGAAGAGGAATGTAGACCTCCAGGCCGAACAGATCCACAAAGATGCCGGCCCGGATCACGGAGACAACACGTGCCTCCGCACAGATGCCTTCGTAAAGCAGGTTATTTCCATCCCGGTCTGTGCCAAAATAGTATTCCCGACGCTTGGCGGACATGGCCTCCAGTCGGCTGCCGACGGCAACGCCCGCTTTTGCATCAATGCCCTTAACGATGTAATCCACCTCTGCACCCAGGCGCTTGGTGATCATGTAGTGCAGCACATCCTCCGGAAGTCTGCCTCGGAAATCCTCCGGCGGTTCCACCGCCTCCTCCGCCGGAATGATGACCTTGATATCGCCATGATAAATGACTGCAAGAGAACGTGCAGGGTGATCTGTGGGACGTTCGATGCCCTGAATGGTGCCGGTCAGAACACGCTTGGTCTTTAAGGATTCCACAAGGTCAAGCAGGTCGTTGCGGGCCTTGTCAGCCTCCGTTTCCACACTGGGGCGCTCGTCGATGGATACCACCGGCAAAACCGGTCTGGCAGAAGCGCGTCTGTGGGGCTTCTTCTCCGGAGCATTGACGCCATTGGATTCATCCTCGGGTCGTTTTTCCGCCGCTGTGTCAGACTCACTTTTCTTTGCTCTGGGTTTTCTGGTTCGGCGGGCCGGCGGGCTCTCTTCAGGCGTTTTCTCGCCCATATTGGGATCAGTCTGGGAAGCCGGAGTTTCCGGCGCAGTTATAACATCGGATCCGGCCGGGATTTCTCCAGGCTTTTCGGAATCCAACTCAGTCTGGGGTAACAGCTCTTCCGGTGTGCTGCGTGCGGTGTCTTCGATCGGAATTCCTTCGTAATCCACAGACTCAGAATCAGTCTGGTGGATATCGGCGGGAGCAGAGTCTTCAGGTGCCCCTTCGATGCTGAGCTCCTCATCTTTTTCAGATTCGGTTTCAGTCTGGTGTAACGAGCGTTCGCTGGTGTTTTCTTCCGTCGCGGCCGTAAGAATTGCCTCTTCCGGGATCGCTGCTGTTTTTTTCGTTGCCATTGTTCAGTCCTCCGTTTCTTTTGTTTGAATATAAAAAGAGCGTCCCATCTCTGAGACGCCCATTTTCTGGTGATGTATTTTATTTGTTCAGGTTATATGCTGTAAAAATCCTTTTTAAAAATTCCTCCTTCGACAATCCCCGTATTCCGAGTGCCTTGAGATCAATCGGTTCTTTACTCATAGCAGCAAGAAAGTCTTGCATATCTTTGCGGATCGCTTGCGGCAAAACAAACGTGTCATTTTCTGTCAACAGCATACTGAGCCGAATCACATCATTTTTGCGTTTCCGGATGTTTTTGCTGTCAACCTTTCCAGTATTTCTTCAATACACTGTTCTACTCGCTCGTCCGTGTCGTCGGCTAAGCTTGCCACCAACGACAACGCATCGATTTCGTCTGTCTGACTGATACAGCGCGGATCATAGCGCCAGAGCTGCAGGGCGCATTGCTTTTCAGAATCGATCAATTTCTGTGCCGATCCCTTAATTTTGCCGCCAACCATACCCCATGTTTCGACCGTCGGCGGATTGAGCATGCTCATTTCCGAAAGCGCACTCAGCCCTGCGGGGAACATATTATGGGTCACAGCGCTCTTCTCGATGAATACGGTTGTCCGAACAGGCTGGATGAGGTAAGGGAGGGCTTTTTGATACAGTTCCTTTGTGTCGAGTTTGGTATGGAGCATTTTCTGTGCGCCAACGGAGTTAGACTTATATAGGAGTCCGAGCTCTACCAATTGATTTGCCGCTCGCGTGATTGTCATTGCGGAAAAGGCGAATCGCTCCGCAAAGGGCGTCATGGGCATAGGCTCGTTCCCATTCAGGATATAGGCAAACAACAGCATCTGCGCAGACGGCTGCAGCTTCTCTGCGGTCGGCATGAGGCCCTCATGATCGCAGCGCTCCGTAAGAGAAATTCCGATAAAGGGAAGATACACCTGTTTTTCCGGCACAACGAACGCCATCTTTGCATCAATGAACGATTTGCGGCGCTGCCGGGATATGGCCGTCAACTCAAAAACAATCTGTCTCCCGCTTGCTGCATACAGCCTCGCCACATGCTTTTTAAGGGTATTGATTGTATCGAGTTCCTCCACAGGATGAACAATAAGACACGCTACTCCGCCAATGTCCGCTTGTTCAAACGTATATTTTTGGTCTAAAAGAAACGGCAGAAATGCCTGTTGCTTCCACTCTGTCCGTACCACCGGCACGCCCAGTATTTTTGTGATATAATCCATTTGCTCACCACCGATTTAACTTTCTTTTGGCATTATAACATCGCTAAAGTTAAATGTCAATTTTTTAGTTAAAATATTGAGTTCAAAACTCGCTCGGCGGTTTTGCGGAGCTATACAGAGTTCTGCGTTTGGGGCTTTTTGGTGATGCATTCGGGCGCGTCTCCTGTACAGCAACGGGCTTTATCATCTCGGTCTGAGCGAATGGGGCGTCCATGCGCTGAGGCTTGTAGTCGAGAATGCTGACGGGGGACAATTCTCTGGACATTGGATGATCTGTATAATCAAACTTTTTCAGTTTCAGGACATTGTGGCCGCGAATGACCACCAGCAATTCCTCGTTCGGAATACGCAGCACCTCGTCCGGAGTCAGTAGCCTTCTGCGTCCCTGACCCTCCGTCTGACGGTACTGGGGGATGACCTGTGCTACGGCAATGGTCTTGCGTACGGTCATGGTGGAGTTAATCTCTACTGACATATCGCCGCTTCGCGCGGAGAAATACTCGGCGCTGACTTCGTCGGTACAGCCAAGCATGAGCTGTACATCCAGGTTGCCGATTATTTCTGCCCAGAGGTTGTTGGGATACCGGTTCTGGAGCTGACCGAGACTCTGCACGGCCAGCATTACATAAATTGCGCGGCTGCGGATGACGCTGAGAGTGCGGGCAAAATCCGAACCGTCTGCTGCGCCGCCGAGCTTGCCTACATTATTGAACTCATCGAAGATGAGGTTGACAGGGACTTTGCAGCGCAGCTCCGGTGTGCTGTCGGCATAGCGCACCAGCTTGATGAACAGGAATGAGAAGAACAGGGAGGATAGAAATGCCATCGTTGCGTCCTGGTCGCTGAGTATGACGAAATAGGCACATTTGCGCTT
>CAVGIV010000135.1:0-3535 GCA_963629395.1 Paludibacteraceae bacterium
AGTTTCACGGCGGCTACGGCATCAAGGGTATGCACGGCGATTATGCCGCATGGTATGCCGAGGACGGCATTCATCTGCATAAAGGTCGATCTGCGCGATACGAGAGTGGTTCTCAGGTTATCTCCTGGGAATCCGCGGCTGAGAGCATCGGACAGCTTTTGGAAAGTGGCAGCTTTGCCACCAATGTGGAACTTGCAGAGGCCAGTGGTCTGGTTCGTTCCGAGACGGCGCTTTCCCTTCTCTATCTCTATCACGATTTGAGCGAGGATGCGCGAAATCAGGGATACTTGTCCTGTCTTGAGAATCTTCCGGCAGGATACCCGGACGCACAGGCGGCACTTGCCGAACGCCTGACGGATAAGGAGTTTTTGTCCACGATTCGCGGCGAATACGCCATGTTCTACGGTGCGTATGCTGAGGACAGAAGTCTGCTTCGATTCCATTATCACAAGCCGGAAGAGCTTTGGAAGAAGCTCTCCGAAGTGGATTTGGAGCACCGCGAGTATACAAGCTCGTTTTCTGAGATGCCGGAGCATATGGCTTTTATCACAGATGATGAAATTGATGCTGCTCTTTCTGCCGGAAGCTCTATTGAAGGCGGCAAGGGTCGCATTTACAGCTATTTCACTGAAAATCACAGCACCAAGGAAAAGGCTGAGTTTCTTAAAAACGAGTATGGTATCGGCGGTCGTTCTCATGCGGTCTCCGGCTCTGACCACAGCGGTGAAGACCATAGTGCCAAGGGCATGAAGCTGCAAAAGGCTGGATGCGCCGATGTGGAGCTGAACTGGACGAGAGTTGCGGAACGCATCACGGCTTTAATTCAAAAAGATCGGTACTTTACGCCGGAGCAGAAGGAACAGCTTGCAAAGCGTCAGCAGGAAGCAGAGCTTTCACGTTATGATCTGGGTTACGGCGCTATGGGAAATGGCCTTACCGTTTGGAACCGTAAGGAAGAGGAAAACGGCGATTATAAGACGATTGCTCACATTGATACAGATCGCAGTGTAACCTTCTATGACGATAATCTGCCGGATGCTGTCAAAGAGCAGATTCAGCAGGTTGCAAGGACTGCTGAGCTGACTATTTCTGAAACACAGGATACACCGGTATTTGAAGAGCCTTCAAAAGAATCTCCGGTATCGGAAATGGAGCATACTGCCAGAGCAGTCGAAAAGCCTGTCACTTCCGAAGAAATTCAGCAGGCGCTGATCCGCTGGAATGGCAGTTTTGAGAGTAAGTCCGCTGTGCAGGACTATATGACCGTCCACGGTCGTGAGCGTGGAACGGCACAGTGGCTGAAGGAGGCATACGGTGGTGGCGATACCTTTTCTGTTGTCACTGACCATGGTACTTTAGAGCTGCCCTGGTCGAGAGTACAGCGTAACCTCTGGATTCTTGTAACTGAAGATCGTTTCTTAACTGAGGCTGATCGAATCTTGGCGCAGACGGAGGCTGCGGTACAGAGCGAGGAAATCATCGCAGAGCAGGCTGATGATGGTATGGCAACGGCAGAATCGGAGACCGTACCGGAAACAGAAGATGAGCCTGAAAAGCCTATTCTGAGCAATGACGATCTTATTGGTGCAGAGCTTACCTTAGATAACAGACGCTTTGTGGTGGATGAAATCAGGGATAATACTGCCTCTCTTCGTGATATCACCTTCCAGAACGGCACCGGTTTTCCCATTTTCCGCAGCGAGTCTGTTGACCGTGTTCGCGGTATTCTCTATCCGGAGCAGACGATTGTACCCTCAGTCAATCTGGGGGTAACGGTCACAACGGCACAGCTTGAGCTTCTGCGTCCGCAGCTGGATGAAGCCGGCATAGACTATCTCGTTGTTTCTTCCGGCTTTAACAGCCGCACCATCAGCTTTTCCTCTGAACATTATCAGGCAGTGCAGGATATGCTGGATGCTCTGCCGGATGAGCCGGAATACACGACCGAGCAGGAGGCAGTTTACCCCGGTGAGCATACAGGCCTTCCATATGACATCGTGGTGGAGCGCCTTCGTACAGAGCCTGAGCATACGCCTCCGGCACAGAATTACCGCATTCTGGACGATGATCTCGGAACCGGCGGTGCAAAGGAGAAATTCTGGCGCAATATCAGGGCAATCGCAACATTAAAGCAGATTGAGAGCGAAGACAGAAATGCCGCTCCGGAGGAACAGCACATTCTTTCGCAGTATGTCGGCTGGGGCGGTCTGGCGGATGCCTTTGATGAGAGCAAGCCGAACTGGTCGGCAGAGTTTCAAGAGCTGCGTTCTGCACTTACTACAGAGGAATATGAAGCGGCAAGAAGCTCCACTCTGAATGCCCACTACACCAGCCCGACGGTGATCCGTGCCATGTATGAGGCACTGGACAGGATGGGATTTGAGACAGGCAACATTCTGGAGCCAAGCATGGGCATCGGAAACTTCTTCGGGTGTCTCCCTGAAAAGATGCAGAACAGCCGTCTTTACGGCGTGGAGTTGGATTCCATCACCGGACGCATCGCAAAACAGCTCTATCCCAAGGCTGATATCACTGTGGCTGGCTTCGAGACCACCGACCGGAGAGATTTCTATGATGTTGCCATCGGCAACGTGCCCTTCGGGCAATATCAGGTCAATGACCGCGCCTACAACAAGCTGGGATTTTCCATTCACGATTACTTCTTCGCCAAGACACTTGATCAGGTGCGTCCCGGCGGCGTGATTGCCTTCGTGACCAGCCGTTACACCATGGATAAGCAGTCTCCGGAGGTGCGCAAGTACATTGCACAGAGGGCAGAGCTGCTTGGCGCGATCCGTCTGCCGAACAATGCCTTTAAGGCCAATGCCGGCACTGAGGTCGTTTCCGATATTATCTTCCTGCAAAAGCGTGACCGTCCTATTGAGATTGAGCCTGACTGGGTGCATCTCGGGCAGAATGAGGATGGCTTTGCCATTAACAGCTATTTTGTTGAACACCCTGAGATGATCCTGGGACGGCAGTCCTCGGAAAGCACGCAGTACGGCAGACAGGACTTCACGGTTGAGCCGATTGAAGGACTGGAGCTTTCTGACCAGCTGCACGATGCGGTGAAGTATATCCGCGGCAGCTATCAGGCGACGGAACTTCCTGATCTGGGCGAGGACGAAGCACTGACGGACAGCATCCCCGCTGATCCGAATGTGCGCAACTACAGCTATACCGTGGTAGACGGCGAGGTTTATTACCGCCAGAACAGCCTCATGAGCAAGCCAGCACTTAATGCGACCGCAACAGAGCGCGTCAAGGGTTTGGTTGGTCTTCGCGATTGCCTGCGTTCTCTCATTGATTTGCAGATGGACGCTATGACAACGGATGAGCAAATTCATGCGGCACAGGCGGAGCTGAATACACTTTATGACGAATTTTCTGCCAAGTACGGACTTATCAACAGTCGTGCCAATGCGCTGGCATTTCAGGACGACAGTTCCTATTACCTGCTTTGTACGCTGGAAGAGCTTGACGAAGAAAAGCAGCTCAAGAGCAAGGCGGATATCTTCACCAAGCGCACGATCAA
>CAVGIV010000136.1:0-3358 GCA_963629395.1 Paludibacteraceae bacterium
TTTAATGCGGTGCGCTGCAGTCATTATCCCAATGTGCCCTATTTCTATGTGCTGTGCGAGCAGTACGGCTTCATGGTCATTGACGAGGCAGATCTGGAGGCCCACGGGCCCTTTCTGCTCTATCGGAAAGAAGATACGGATCAGGAGCGCTTCCGGCGCTGGAACGAAAAGCTGGCGGATGATCCGGCCTGGGAGGCGGCTATCCTGGATCGGGTACAGCAGATGATTCTGCGAGAGAAAAACCGCTTCTGCATCGTGATCTGGTCCATGGGCAATGAAAGCGCCTATGGCTGCAATTTCGAAAAAGCCCTGGCCTGGACGAAGACCTATGACCAATCCAGGCTGACGCAATATGAAAGTGCTCGCTATCGTGATGATCGGAAAACATATCACTATGAGAATATTGATCTCTACAGTCGGATGTATCCGGCGCTTTCTGAGATCCGGGAGTATCTGGATCGGGACGGCAGCAAGCCTTTTCTGCTGGTGGAGTACTGCCATAGCATGGGCAACGGACCGGGAGACTTCGAGGATTATTTTCGACTGATCCAACAGGAAGAGCGGATGTGCGGCGGTTTTGTCTGGGAGTGGTGTGACCATGCCATTGATAAGGGGACGGCGGAGGATGGCCGGAAAATCTATGCCTACGGCGGCGATCACGGTGAGGAAATTCATGACGGCAACTTCTGCATGGACGGCCTGGTGTATCCGGATCGGAAAATTCATACGGGCCTTCTGGAATACCGGAATGTCTGGCGTCCCCTGCGGCTTCTTTCCTATGAGCAGAGCAGCGGCCGTCTCCATTTCCATAATTACATGGACTTTGATGATGCCGCAGATTATGTGGATATTTTCTATGAGCTTACTCAGGATGGCATTCTGGTTCAGAAAGGGCAGCTGCAGGCGCTTTCTAGTCCTCCCCATGGTGAAGGAGAGGTTATGCTTCCGCTCAGTATTCCGGAAAAGGGACGGGTTTACCTTCGGCTCGGCTACTGTCTGAAAAAGGCGCTTCCGCTGCTGGAGAAGGGGCAGCTTCTGGGCTTTGATGAGGTGAAGCTGGATAATGCTGACGGCCGGAATCAGCAGGCATTGTCCTGGGTTTCGGAAATGACGGATGACATAGCTGTTTCTGTACAGGAAACCGGAGATGCCATTCTGCTCACGGGCAGGGATTTTTCCTATGCTGTCAGTCGAAAGACGGGACTTTTTACTTCTTTGCGCTTTGCCGGACAGGAGTATTTGAATCATCCAATGGAACTCAATATCTGGCGGGCACCTGCGGACAATGACATGTATATCCGAAAGGAATGGGAGAAGGCGAGATATCAGGCGGCTTATACCAGAGCCTACCAGGTCGGTGTGCTGCAGAACAATCATGGTACCTTCGTTATGGCGGATGCAGCTGTGCTCTCGGACGGCGTACAGAAGATTGTGGATGTCCGCCTGCTGTGGAAGTTCACCGGAGACGGCAGAATCCAGGCACTTCTGGAGGCAGAGAAGGATCCGGAATTGCCGACATTGCCTCGCTTTGGGCTGCGGCTGTTCCTACCTCGCGAGCTGCAGGAGTTGCGCTACTACGGTATGGGCCCCCAGGAAAGCTATGTGGATAAGCATCGAGGCAGCTGGCATAGTCTGTTCCGCAGCACAGTAAAGGAACAGCATGAGGATTATCTGCGGCCCCAGGAAAACGGCAGCCACTATGACTGTGATTTTGTGGCGCTGACCGGAGGCCAGGGCGGATTCGCGGCGGCCGGGCCGAAGACATTTTCCTTCAATGCTTCCGTGTATACACAGGAAATGCTGACGGCGAAGGCACACAATTATGAACTGGAGACAGGAGACAGCACGGTTCTCTGCCTTGATTACAAGCAGAACGGCATGGGCTCCAACAGCTGCGGTCCGGAGGTGCTGTCGGGCTACCGTTTTGATGAGAATAAATTTGACTTCGCTTTGACACTGGTTCCCTTTGCAAAGCGCGGCGGGAAGGGATGAACATGGAAGAGAAAACGTATTTAAAATGGTACAACAAGGTGGGCTACGGCGCGGGAGACATCGCCGGAAATGTGGTTTATGCCTTTCTTACGGCATTTGTCATGGTCTATCTTACGGACACCATCGGACTGGCTTCGGGTATCGTGGGCACATTGATTGCGGCCTCCAAGCTTTTTGACGGATTCACCGACATTTTCTTCGGGGCCATGATCGACAAGACCCACAGTCGGATGGGAAAGGCCCGGCCCTGGATGCTCTACGGCTATATCGGCTGCGCCATTACCCTGATCGGGGTTTTCGCAGTACCGGTAAATATCGGAAAAACCGCACAGTATGCCTGGTTCTTCATTGCCTATACACTGCTGAACGGTGTTTTCTATACGGCGAACAATATCGCGTATTCGGCACTGACTTCGTTGGTGACGAAGAACAGTAAGGAGCGGGTGCAGATGGGCTCCTATCGCTTCATCTTTGCCTTTGCCACGAGTCTTCTGATCCAGTCGGTGACGGTGGGCTTTGTGGCTGCCCTCGGCGGCGATGCCGGGGCCTGGCGCATGGTGGCAATCATCTATGCCCTGATCGGCCTCGCGGTGAACACGCTGTCAGCCATGTCTGTGAAGGAACTTCCCGAAGAGGAGCTTCGACAGGGAAATGCCGGCAGCAGCGAAGAAAAGTATGGGCTTCTGGAGGCTTTTCAGCTTCTGGTAAAGAATAAGTTCTATATGATGATCTGCGGTACCTATATTCTGCAGCAGCTCTACAATGCCATGATCGGTGTGGGAATCTACTATATGACCTGGGTGCTGAAGAACCGGAATCTCTACAGCATCTTTGCCTGGGCAGTGAACATTCCCTTGATCATCGCGCTGGTGTTCACGCCGACATTGGTGGGAAAATGGAAGGGCATGTATCACCTGAATCTTCGCGGCTATATGCTGGCCGTGCTGGGACGCGCCCTGGTGGCTGTGGCCGGTTACTTCGGCAGCGTGCCGCTGATGCTGCTGTTTACGGCAGTGGCTGCGTTGGGACAGGGCCCGTGGCAGGGCGATATGAATGCGGTGATCGCCTCCTGCTCGGAATACACCTACCTCACCCAGGGAAAACGGGTGGACGGCACCATGTATTCCTGTACATCCTTCGGCGTGAAGGTGGGCGGCGGCATCGGTACGGCCATCACCGGCTGGCTCCTGGAGATCAGCGGTTATGTCGGCACCGCAGCATCGCAGCCGGAATCTGCACTGCATATGATGCGTCTCATGTATCTCTGGATTCCTGTGGTGCTGGAGATCCTGATCATGCTGGTGCTTTCCCGGATGAACGTGGAAGAGACCAATGAGAAGCTGAGGAATGCGCTGTAAAAGGGAAA
>CAVGIV010000137.1:0-3309 GCA_963629395.1 Paludibacteraceae bacterium
CGGAAGAAACGATGTCATGGCCTCCCGCGGAAAATACAGCGGAATCGGCAGAATAGGAATGAAGGGACGGAGGAAGGTGTATGAGGAACGTGTGGAGGAAGACGAAAAAGCTGAGCATTCTGTTTGCACTGCTGCTGAGCATCCTGCTTTCGCTGCCGGTGACGAGCCGCGCGGATTTCGGCGGCTTCTCCGGCAATTCGGACTATGATTACGACTCCGGCTGGTCACCGGGAGATTCGTATGATGACGATGATGACGATTATTATGGTTATCAGGGATCGGACGTGTCGCCTGATGACATCAGCGGGCTGGGGATTTTTCTGGGGATTTTGACCATGGCAGTTGCCGCCGCTCCGATCTATTTCATCAATCATCTCATAAATCGCAGAAAAGAAAAGATGGAGAAGGCAATCAGATGTGAAAGTGAGGACAGTGACAAAATGTCCGGATCTATAAGGGACTATATGGCACTGGATCCCAACTTCAATTCCGAGGCGCTGTGTGAAAAGGCGGCCAATCTCTATGTGCAGATGCAGAATGGCTGGACGGCAAAGGATATTGAGGCACTGCGGCCGTACTTCACGGATGCACTTTTCACGCAGATGGAGCGGTCTCTTCAGGAGCTTGTCCGGCGCGGTGAAACCAATGTCGTGGAGCGTATTGCCGTGATGGAGGTGAACCCGAAGGGCTTCCGCCGGTCAGCCGGGGAAGACATCATTACCCTCCGTCTGGAGACGCGCATCACGGACTACACCGTGAATGACAGCACGCAGCAGGTGGTTTCCGGCAGCCGGGAGATGGAAAAGTTCATGACCTACGAATGGGATCTGCAGCGTCCGGCGGGCATGAAGACCGCTGCGGGCAGCAGCGAAACCAGGCGCATTACCTGTCCGGCCTGCGGTGCGCCGCTGGATGTGAATGCGAGTGCACGCTGTCCGTACTGCGGCTCCGTGATCCAGCAGAAGGAACAGGATTGGACCATCCGTGCGATCCGCGGCATCCGGCAGGTGACGGACCAAACAGGCGAACTTGGAGAAGAAATGGAGGAAGGTGTATGAAGGGCATGTGGAAGAATATGAAAAGGACAGCAGCGGCGGGGCTGAGCATCATCCAGGCCATTTCCCTGGGGCCTGCGGCGGCATTGACGTCGGCGAGGATCACGTGGGTACCATAGAGTTCTGGGATGATCTGAGCGCGGAGGAGCTTCCTTACTACTATCAGAGCTGGTATCTGCCCCTGGTTGAGGCAGGAAAGGCCATGCCGGACAGCATTAACGCAAGTATGCAGTGATCGGCTGAGAAGGATTTGCATTGCACCTGGGGGAAAGGAAGCAAAGAAGAAAATCAGCCTCGGCGGTCTGATTCTGGGCGGAGCAGGTCTCCTGACAGTACTTCTGCTTGTTCTTTAATCTAAAACAAAATATAATTGTAACTGTTTAGCACCGCATCGCTGCATCGCAAAGCGATGCGCGATGTGGCGGTTCAGAGGCGCTTCGCGCCTTGACCGCCACCGAAAAAAGCGTATAAATGCTTCGCCGAGCAAGCTCTGCTCAGCATTTTATAGCTTTTTTCGGTGGTGCTAAACAATTACATATAATTGACTCAAAAGTGAAAGGAGAGACGAGCAGATATGGGAAGCTACTTAAATCCCGGGAGTGAGCGCTTCCGTACAAGCTTGCGTTCACAGATCTATGTGGATAAATCACTGTTGATCGCTGAAGTCAATAAGCTTATCAGAACGGAACAGAAATATGTCTGCGTCAGTCGTCCGCGCCGTTTCGGTAAATCCATGGCAGCAGATATGCTTCTTGCTTATTACAGCGATGTAGAAGACACATCTGCTTTGTTTGATGATCTGAAAATCAGCAAGGCAGAGTCCTACAGAGAGCATCTGAATCAGTATGCTGTGATCAAGATCAATATGCAGGAGTTCTTGAGCGCCACACATGACGTGGATGAGATGTTGGCCATGCTGAAAAAGTATATCTCGTATGATTTGTTTGATCAGTATGAGAATGTGCGTCTCAGGGACGAGAAGAATTTCGTTCAGGTAATGAAGGATATTTATTCCAAAACGGGCCGTCCCTTTGTGATTCTGATTGATGAGTGGGACTGTTTATTCCGGGAGTATGCGCATGATACGGAGGCACAGAAGAAATATCTGGATTTTCTGCGCTTTTGGCTGAAGGATCAGAACTATGTGGCACTTGCTTATATGACTGGCATCCTTCCCATCAAGAAATATGGCTCACACTCTGCACTAAACATGTTTTCAGAGTATTCCATGACCAATCCGCGGGAGCTGGCACCGTACTTCGGCTTTACGGAGGAGGAGGTACAGGAGCTTTGCCGACAGCATAACATGAGCTTTGAAGAAGCAAAGGCCTGGTATGACGGCTATGAGCTGGTGGAACTGCATAAAGGCGGGCATACAACAATCCACTCCATGTACAGCCCGAAATCCGTCGTGGATGCCATGAACAGCCATGTTTATGATACCTATTGGAATCAGACTGAGACCTATGAGGCATTGAAGGTTTATATCCAGATGAACCTGGATGGGCTGAAGGATGCTGTCATTCAAATGCTGGCGGGCGAAAGTGTACAGGTGGATGTCACCGGATTTTCCAATGATATGACCACATTTCACTGCGCAGACGATGTGTTCTCGTTATTGATTCACCTGGGATACCTTTCCTATGACAGAGACAAGCGCTGTGTTTCCATCCCCAACAGGGAGGTCAGCGAAGTGTATGTGACCTCCATTAAGCGCATGGATGGCTGGGGAGAGGTGATGCGGTCTCTAAACGCCTCGAAAAAACTCCTGGAATCACTCTGGGACATGGATGCAGAAGCTGTGGCAGAAGGCATTGACCGTGCGCATGAGGAGATTTCCATTCTGAAATATAACGATGAAAATTCACTGAGCTGTACCATCAACCTCGCGTTCTACTTTGCAAGAGAATATTACACCATCATCCGGGAGCTGCCGACAGGCAAGGGCTTTGCGGATATATGCCTGATTCCGAGACAGCTGCATGCAGATAAACCTGCGGTCGTCATTGAGCTGAAGAAGGATAAGGACGCCCAGGGTGCGATTGCCCAGATCAAACAGAAGAACTACGTGAAGGCACTGGAATCCTATAAGGGAAATCTTCTGCTGGTGGGAATTAACTATGATCAGGACAAGAAACACAGCTGTGTGATTGAAAAAATGAAGCTGTAACAGAGATATGGAGGAGAAAAGCAAAAGATTCCCCCGCCGGGCTCAGCCCGGCGGGGGATCTTGCTTTGCATAGTTACTTTTTTC
>CAVGIV010000138.1:0-3289 GCA_963629395.1 Paludibacteraceae bacterium
GTACCACAGCGGGGCTGCCCCTCTGCCTTGATTCTATAGTGTTCCGCCCGCAATCCATAATACTGCGAAGTCGACGATAAACAGAGCGGCAGCCGCCAATCCTCCTTTCTTTCATTCACTTATTGGCTTCTGTTTCCAGTATAAGCCAAAAATCTCAAGAGTGTGATACGCCGTATTCGGACCATATCCCAAAAAGGATATGGTCCTTTTTGAGTGCGGTGTTGTCAGCTGCCGTTGATGCATAACAAATGTGGCTGCGAACATCAAATGTTACAAAAATTCGCCGAAATATTGTCAAAGTCTTATATAGAAAAACCTATGAAAAAGAACTATGATAATCAAAGATTCACAAATGTTTGAAAATACAACAAATGTGACAAAAGGAGACTGACAGCAGGAGGACAGGACATGGAGAACAGACTGGAGGGAATCATTGATCTTCACATTCATACAGCACCGGATGTGCGGCAGAGGAAAATGAATGATCTGGAGATTATGGACGCAGCGGTGGCCCGAAAGGTGCGGGCGGTGGTGATCAAGTCCCACGTGGTGCCGACTGTCGGACGCGCGGAGATCGTGAACCGCGTGAAGGCAGAAAGGTACGGAGACAGCAGCGATTTTCAGATGTATGGCGGCGTGTCCCTGAATCGCTTCGTCGGCGGCATTAACCCCTGGGCGGTGGAGACGGCCCTGAAGCTGGGCGGCAAGCTGGTATGGCTGCCCACCAACACGGCGGAGAATGACTGCCGGAAGCAAAAGAAGGAGAACTGGGTTCCGGTGGTGAAGGACGGCAAGCTCGTGCCGGAGCTGAAGGATGTGTTTCAGCTGATTCGAGACTATGACGCGGTGCTGGAGACCGGTCACATTTCCCCGATGGAGTGTTTCATGGTGGCAGAGGCAGCGAGAGATGCGGGTGTGAAGAAAATCGTGATCACCCATCCCGAGTTCTGGGTAGTGGGCATGAGCATCGAGGAGCAGGCACAGATCGTGAAGGATTACGATGTGCTGTTGGAGCACGTTTATGCACAGCCCATCGGCGGCGGTGTATACAAGAAGAATCTGGCGACCAATGTGGAGGCCATGAAGGCCATCGGCTGCGAGCATTTCATCGTGGCAACGGACAGCGGTCAGATCCAGAACCCGTTCTGGTATGAGTCGATCAAGGAATACATTGATTATCTCTATGAGGTGGGCGGCTTCAGCAAGGAGGAGATTGATCTGATGACCAAGGTGAATCCGGGCCGGATGCTGGGGATTTGCTGAACATAGTATGAGTCTTTAGGGAGAAAAAATATGAAAACCTGGAAAATTTACGGCATGGAGTGGTATATCTTCGTGTTTTTCGCGGTGGTGGTGCTGGCGGCTATCGCCTTCGGCATTGTACCGAATCAGCTCATCGGTGCCATTGCGGTAATGTTTACGCTCGGCATTATCCTGGGCGAGATCGGAGAGCATCTTCCCATCTGGAACAAGTATTTCGGCGGCGGTGCGATTCTGACATTCCTGGTCTGCGGACTGGTGACCTATTTCGGGAAAATGCCGGAGGGCGTCATCGAAATTTCCAAGGGCTGGATGAGTGATTACAGCTTTCTGAATGTCTTCATTTCCATCCTGGTGGTGGGCTCTCTGCTGGGCCTGGACCGGAAGCTGCTGATGAAATCCGCTACCCTGTATCTGCCGGACATTCTGGCTTCTCTGGCCGGTGCCTGCCTCCTGGGTGTGCTGGGCGGCCTCGTGTTCGGTAAGGATCCGGTGGAGATCGTCATTGCCTATGTCCTGCCCATTATGGGCGGCGGCGCCGGTGCCGGTGCCATCCCGCTGGCTTCTGTCTATGAGGATGTGACGGGACAGGATGCTTCCAGCTACCTTTCCTTTGCGCTGGCCATTCTGGCCGTGGGCAACATCGTTTCTGTCATCTTCGCCATCATCTTGGACAATGTGGGCCGCTTCTTCCCGGCGCTGACGGGAAACGGAGAGCTCATGCGGGCGGCCGGAAAGACCGCTGTGAAGGACAAGGGAGAAGAGAAGATCAACCTCACCATGGATGACATCGCGGCAGCGCTGTTCCTGACCGGCGGCTTCTTCGTACTGGCGCAGCTGACGGCCAAGAAGCTTCTGCCCTCCGTCTTCGGTGTATCCATTCCCAACTTCGCCTATCTCATCATCTTTGCGGCGCTCGCCAACATTTTGAACCTAATTCCGGCGAATCTGAAGGCGGCCTGCCAGAGATGCCAGCAGTTCTGCGGCTCTAAGCTGATCTGGATCCAGATGGTGGGCGTCGGCATTACCCTCATCGACTTTAACGAGATCGTGAATGCCCTGAGTCCCTCAAATTTGACCATCGCAGTGCTGATTGTGCTGGGCTGTGTACTGGGCTCTGCTATCTTCGGCTGGTTTGTGGGCTTCTTCCCCATTGAATCCGCCATCACCGCTGGCCTTTGCATGGCAAACATGGGCGGCGCCGGAGACCTGGCAGTGCTCGGCGCCGCAAAGCGCATGAATCTCATGAGCTACGCCCAGATTTCCTCCCGTATCGGCGGCGCCATGGTGCTGCTGATCGGCAGCCTGGTGTTCCAGTTCCTGGGCTGAGGAAAAGCGACATCCCCCAATAAAACCTTAAAAGAAAACAGGGCCGCGAGCGTTCGCTCGCGGCCCTGTTTTCAGTATTTTTTACAGTAATCAGGAAACGCTGTCCATCTGCACAAAGGGGAATTTCTTCACCAGCTCGTGATCTGTTTCCAACATACTGATCAGACGACTGGCGGCACCGGCGGGATGATTGATACCGGCTTCCCAGGATTCTACCGTCTTTACAGATACACCCAGATAGCTGGCAAAGGCGCGTTGAGACATGCTAAGAGACCGTCGAATACTTTTGATTTCAGATGCGCTGTATTCCTTGACCGGAATGATGGTTACGGTAGTTCTTTTCAGCTTCTTCTGAGATGCTCCGGCATCTTCAATGGCCTCATTCAGGCCTGCCATAATGCTATTATAAATTTTACTCATGATATGCCTCCTGCAGAGCTTCCTCAAGGACGGAAATTAGTTTTTTGATCTCTGTTTTTTCTGCCATTGTGAGATTTTCCTTCTCATTTTTGGGATATATCGCAATGAGATAAACGGTTCGATAACGAGGGAAGTCGATATAACAGACGCGCACGCTGCCACGCTTTCCCTGGTGTCCAAAGGCGAAGCGCGCCTTCCGCAGGCCACCGGTGCCCTGTATAACAGGAAAATGATTTCGTCTGTATAAAGGTCCTGATCATGTATTCTCCTTTTTATAATA
>CAVGIV010000139.1:0-3045 GCA_963629395.1 Paludibacteraceae bacterium
GATCATGCAGGCCATGAAAGAGATGTTCCGGGATGTGATCCAGACCGCCATGGAGTCTAATGGTATGAAGTCAAGAGAAAATTCGAGATAATTATTAGAGATCAAGCAGGAAAAAGAGCGTAATTTAACCCCAAAAGCAACACCAACCCAAGCCCTGCTCCCGTAAAATTTTGAAACAGGGCCTATTCGACAGAGCGACGAGCGTCGGCTCAACCCTCCGGCGGGATATACAGGCGGTTGTCCATCAGCAGTCGATAGACTAACCGAACCAGCTTTCTGGCAGTTAAAGCGAGTGCGCGTTTATGCTGGAATTGGTTGACCTCTTTGAATTTAAGGTCGTAGTAGCGCCGGAACTCGGAGTCGCATCTTCTCACAGAGTTGGCAGCTTCCAGCAGATAGTAACGGAGATAGCGGTTACCGGATTTAATCAAATGTGTGCGTTTGGCTTCAAAATCGCCGGACTGGTGTTGAGTCCAGACAAGGCCAGCATACTTGGCAATGGATGCCTGGGAGTCAAACCGATGGATATCGCCGATTTCGGCAATGATACCGGCGGAGTAAACCTTGCCAATACCGGGGACAGAGATCAACGTGTTAGGAATGATCTGAAACTGCTGCTCAATCGCCTTGTCCAGAACTTTGATTTGACTGTCCAGTGCCCGCATAGTAGCAACTGATACGGACATGGCCTGATTTACAGAATCGTTCACTGTTTTAGGCAAGCGGTAGGAGCCCCTGGCTGCAGCCTGTATGGCTTTTGCTGTGGCTTCCGGATCGGTAAATCGCCCTCGGCCAGATTTGGAAATGAACGCGGTCAGTTCAACCAAGTCAGCATAGGCCAGTTCGTCCGCTGTTTCAAACCGTTCCATCAGGGCAATCGTAGTGGCACTAGAGTTGGCAATGCCTTTGTCCTGGGCCATGCCAGAACATTTGAGGAACAGATAGTTGGAGAAACGCTGTTTTTCACGTGTCAGGCTTTGCACAACGTCAAATCTCGCTCTGGTCAGGGTTTGCAGAGACTTGTAGCGGTAGTCGTCCATATAGACCGCCTTGCCGATCCTACCGAAACGGAGATGGTCGGCGATCACAAAGGCGTCCACCCAGTCGTTCTTGGGCAGTTCTGGATAGGAATCCTTGAACTTTTTGACCTGCTTGGGATTGAGTACGTGGATTCTCTTTTGATACTGTCCCAGATGACCATCTTCCCGAAGTGCACAGACCAAGCCGTCCCCATAGATGGACGTGGCCTCCAACCCGATTACTACATCGCTGAGCTGCATAGCCTTAAGCGCCGACGTGATTTTCTCTGACATCAGTTTAGCACCGCCCAGGTTGTTTTGCACGGAGAAACTGCTGTGCTTACTGCCATCCGGCTTCATCAGATAGGCCACATTATTTTTACTGCTCACATCAATGCCTACGAATAGTGGATTCATGATTTTCACCTCCCTCTGTTAGGATTTCAGGCCAGCAGGCTCTGAGACACCCATGATAACCGAAGCATCCGCGACCTCGCGTATCAGAATCATTCCGGGACGGACCAATGCGATATCCCTCACTGCAATAAGGGCGGCGGCGCCGCCGGCAAACAGCTAATGAGTTTGCAGCTAACTTCCGGTTCAGGGGAACGGACTCCTTATGAAGCAGCCTTGCGGCTCAACTAGGTGAATGAGAACTTGACCCTGCTGTCCTACAGCTATTGTATCATGGATATCTCTGGGCCTGCCGATCTGAAAGTGTACTAAGCAGACACACTGTAAATCGTCTGCAAATCTTAGGAACCTCTGAATAAAAAGCCTTCATTCGGCGCAGAGCGAGAAAGTAGCCGATTTTCACCTGGTTCAAGCGATTTTGTCGTGAAATAGCCCCGTAAACCTTTGCATTTCTGCTCCATTTTCTGAAAAAGGACAGACTGCCCCTATATCAGGTTGTGGAAAGTTTTCGCCCAGCAATGGCAAGGGCGTATAAATTGGCACAGGCAAACAAAGCGTACAGACGATTCTCGTTTTTCATCAGTCCGCGATACACCGTTTTCTTATAGCCAAACTGACACTTGATGATTCGAAATGCGTGCTCCACCTTACAGCGCACCGAGGACTTGCGGTTCTCAATATATCGTTCCCAATCAATTGCGTTGTCAGATACATGAGGCAGTTTTCCGGGACGGCGGTTAATACGGTAGTTTATGCTGGATAAATGCGCATCGCTGGTTATTTCGGGACGCTTCTGGATTCCGAGATACCCAGAATCCCCATACACCACTTCATCATCTTCTCGAATCAACGCGGCTGCCTGTGTAATATCATGGGCATTTGCCGCCGTGACCGTAATGGTATGCACAAGCCCGCTGCCTGCATCCACACCGATGTGGCATTTCATTCCAAATTTCCACTCATTGCCTTTTTTCGTCTGATGCATTTCAGGGTCGCGCTTTTTCTCTGCGTTTTTCGTAGAGCTGGGGGCATTGATGATCGTCGCATCCACGATGGTGCCGCCTTTCATCATGTGGCCGGTTTGCACCATTACCCGGTTGATCGCATCAAAAAACAGCTTGTTCAGGCCGTTCTTTTCCAAAAGATGACGGAACTTGCACAGCGTTGTTTCATCCGGCACTGCTTCTGTCATGAAGTCAATGCCTGTGAATTTCCGCATGGCATAGCTGTCGTAGATGGCATCTTCAGTCGCCGGGTCAGACAGGTTGAACCAGATTTGAAGCAGATACATCCGCAGCATCTTTTCGATCCCCATGGGCGGACGTCCACGCTTTCCCTTTGGATAGTAGGGCTCGATCACGCCTACCCACTCGTCCCATGGAATGATTTCGTCCATGATTTCCAGAAATTTTTCCCGCTTGGTTTTCTTCTTGCGGTAACTGTATTCGATGTCTGTAAATGTTTCCTGCTTCATTTCCTTGCACCACCGTTGCTTTGATGGTACTATTTTACCATATCTCGAGCCTGTATGAAAGTGCGGATTTAATCAGAGGTTCCTTAGGTCTGACATCAGGTGTCGATTTAGGTTCCTGCTTCTTAGCTCTGCCGCGCG
>CAVGIV010000140.1:0-2933 GCA_963629395.1 Paludibacteraceae bacterium
GCAGTTTCCAGATAGCTCTTTCCGATTTCGGTGGGCTGCATTTGATGCCCCTGATAGGTGAAAATTTTATGTCCCAGTTCTTTTTCCTCCTTGGTCAGACACTGGCTGACGGCAGAGGGGGAAACAAAAAAGTTTGCGGCAGTTCTGCTGATATTTCCTGTTTTTTCAAGATCTATAAGATACTCAAAACGTAGTGTGTTCATCGTTGTGTATAGCTCCTTTTCTGTGGCCTACAGAGCGTGCAGGCGCAGCTGACGCTGCTCCAGATAGTAGTCGGCATACTGATGAATGTAAAAGGGCGCCCGCCAGTGGCTGATGATCAGGTGGATCAGGTATTCCTCGGCCGGAGACAGCGGGTGGTCCTTGCGGATGCCGATGCCCTGATAAACAATGAGTCTCGGGCTATATCGATACACAGAGACGGCATCATTTTCATCATAATAGGCAGAGGCAATGAAGGCAGCACCGATGCCGGCCTTTACAAGCTTGTACAGGATTGGAACAATGTCATTTCGAAAAACGATATTTTGGCTGACGCCGTGTCGTTTATAAATATCGGCGATGCGCTGCGTGTAGCTCGTGCCGATGGAATTGATCAGGAGCGGCGTGTCCCCGAGCTTATCAAAATCAATGGTGGGAATCAGTGCATCAGATGAAGGTGAATATCCCAGACTGCATGTGCGTGGAACCATGAACAAAAGCTCTTCATCCAGGAATTTCAAATATTCTATTTCTGTGTCATCGGAGGTGCCTGAGCCAATTACCGCCAGCGTGACAGAGCCATCTGCCACATGTCGTCTCAGATTGGGTGCGCTGTCGGCATAGAAATCCAGCTCGACATCCGGGTACTCTTTTTTAAAGGGCGCATAGACAGAAGCGAAGCAATCAGCCCCTCGAATGGTGCTGCCGCCGAGGATAATGCGGGTGCTTTCCGCGGAATGACTGAGCTGTGAAAGCAGCGTTTGCGCGGCAGATAGAACGGATTGGCAGCCTTCCAGATAAATCTGACCGGCTTCCGTAAAGATGACGGACTTTCTGCGGCGGATGATCAGGGAGACACCGAGCTCGGCCTCCAGATTGCTCAGCCATTTGGATAAGGCGGAGGGTGAGATGTGCAGCTGCTCCGCGGCTTTGGCCAGACTTCCACAGGCAGCCAGTGCACACATATAGCGTTGATCTTTAAGATACATACATGCTCCTAAGGTGAATTTTACTTAAAACTATAATGAATATTGCGACGTTGTCAATACGGGAAGTGGGAGATATAGTTATTCTTAAGTTAAAAGCGGCACCTGCAAAAAGACCGGTCATAGAGCGCTGCTTTAAAAGATGAATTTTAGTTAATACTGAAAGGGGAATGAAATGCAGACGTATATAGTATTGGGACTGCTGATCTTTATGATCGTTATGTTTATGATCAACAAGGTGCCCTATGGAATTACCACCATGACCTGTTGTGTGCTCCTGGCATTGACCGGTGTTTTTGACATCAAGGATGCCTTTTCCGGGCTGGCCAATAAGACAACGATTTTGATCGCCAGTATGTTTACTGTGGCCTACGCCTTTGGAAAGACCAGTTTGATTGGCAAGGTTCGGGATTTCATGGAGAAAATCAAGGAAAAGAATGGCTTCGTGTTCATTCTGTCTCTGTTTCTGGTCACCATTGTTCTGGCGCAGCTGATGGGCAGAACAGCGATTGTATCCATTATTGCACTGTTTCTGGTATCTCTGGATGACAATGATGAAATCTGCGGTTCTAGAATGCTGTTTGCCGCATTTTCTGTTTTGGCGGCATGGTCTCTGAAATTTCCCATCGGACTGGGAGCGACTTCTGCAGCCACGGCCAATGCCTTTTACGAGGGAATCATCAACAATCCGGATTACATGCTTCAGCCGACAGATTTCATCAAGGTGGCAGCAATACCCTGTACACTTCTGACGGTTTATGCATTGTTTGCCTGGAGATTGATTCCGAAGCATCCCATCAATACCACGGATGTGAAGGAAGTGAAGAAGGCAGCAGCCATTTCCAAGAGAGACGAGAATATCATCAATGCTGTGTTTATCGTGGTTTTGCTGGGCTTCATCTTCGGTGCGAAGATCGGAAACCTCATGTATCTGATTCCTGCGGCAGGCGTGCTGGTTCTGGTTTATACGAAGGTTCTGACAACAAAGGAAACTGTGAATTCTCTGACAGGAGATATGGTGTGGATGATCGCAGGCGTGCTGGTGATGTCCGATGCAGTCGGAAAATCCGGCGTAGGCGATATGCTCGGAAACGGACTGCTGAAGCTTCTGGGCGAGCATCCGAACGGACTGGTTGTGCTCATTGCCTTTGCGGCGGTTACGATTGTCATGACCACATTTATGTCCAATACCGGAACAGCTGCTGTATTGACACCGATCGCAGCCTCTCTTTCTATGGTTTCCGGTATGGATCCCAGAGGCATCGTGCTGGTGGTCAGCATTGCATCGGTAATGGCCATAGCTTTCCCTTCCGGATCCGCAGAGTGTGCACTTGCTTTCGCGATCGGACAGCATCAGCCCACCAAGCTGCTGAAGTATACGGTTCCGTATATTTTGCTGGCCATTGTTTCATTGGCGATTTCAGCGAATATTTTCTTCCCTGTCTATGCATAAGCTTTCGGGAAGCCATGAAAGCACCGGACAGGATTAGTTTAAAACAGAGGTGAAAAATATGAGATCATATCTGATGGAAGCCGTGGCGCAGGAACTGCCTGCGGCAGAATCCGTAACCATAGATCGACAGCATTACTATCGTCAGTTCCTTCATGGATACTATCAGTTTAATTGCGTGGTATCAAAGGAGCAGGGGGTGGTTCGCTCGACAAAATTCTATATCCCTGAGGGCTCAATCTACAATCAGCCCACCGTCATTATCGCGATACCGGAAAACAGCAATCCCTGGGATT
>CAVGIV010000141.1:0-2833 GCA_963629395.1 Paludibacteraceae bacterium
GGATCACCATTGTCAATATAATCGCCAAAGTACATGGTGACAGGAATTTTCTTGTCCAGTACAGCCTTAAAATCCTCACTGTCAGCACTTGGTGCTCCGCCCGGCTCTATGGCTACAATTGCTGCGATATGATCTGTGTACTGTGCCGCTGTCCAGCCCGGTCCGCCGCCCTGGGAATGTGTCACAAGAATAGAATCCTCGCCCGTACGTTCATATACCTCGTCGATCGTTGCCGCAACCGCCTTTGCAACCGTTTCATTATCAAAATCAGCACCCATATCGGAGGTCATTCCCGTATCCGGTGTCATCTGACGGAAGAACTGATCTACGGAGTCTGCATCATTCGGGAACTGAGAGCCTTCATTTACAACAGATTCTCCGTTCTCCCAACGTCCGATACGAAACTGTGTATACCAGCGCTGATCCAATGTCTTTGTACTGATCTCTCCGCTTACAGAGGTGGAACCGGCTTCGCCTCGATGAGGTTCATCAATCAACCATACGCTGTGACCTTTCCGCAAAAACATATCAGACCAGCCTTCTCTTCCGTCCGGCGTTGTCATCCAGCCCATACGCGACTGTCCATAGCCGTGGAGAAACACCATGGGAAGCTCTGTATTTTCTGTTGGAATCTGATAAAGAACATTAGCATGGTCTACATGTGCAGTCTGACCTGCACCGCTTTCTTCCCACTGTTCCTCCGGATTAAAGGTTCCGTCGGAGGTAACCGTCGTGCCTCCTGCAGAAAAAATTCCCTGTTCTGCGATTGAGAGTGCTGCATCAGTCTCCTTTTCTTCTTCCGTAGTTGTTTCTGTTGTTTCACTTACTGTTGTCTGTACTGACCCACTGCCTGCAGATGCACCGCATCCAGTCAGCAGACTAAGTCCCATTGCACCGCATAGCATAAGTGCTGTTATTTTTTTGTTTCTCATTTTGTCTCCTTAAAGATTAGTTTTTTTACTTGCCCAAGAACTGTTCCTACGCTTCAATAGCATTGCCATGGACACTACTTGGATTATTTGCAGCAAGGCTTTCTTTTCCTATTTACGTTACGCAACAATGTATTCACAAAATAACCGACTGCCACAAACAGTCCCATCACCGCCAGATAGTCCAGCAGGAACAGTGCCAACGGCTCGGAATAATCGAAGAACACAAAGTGGCTTTTCAGCAGCAGGTAGAACCCCACATCCCTGCGAACGAAGGCGATGACTCCATAGGCTGCAAATAAATATCCTACAATTTTAAGTATCCATGTGCATATCTTATTAGGCTGCAGATACTTTCTTGCCATGGTCAAAAACATATTCCAGTGCATTCCCAGATGCAGGCTCATCAGCACAAAGCCCCAAAAGGCGCAGAGAATATGCAGCTTTCCGGCCAACTCATAACCGCCGTGCTTAGGGAGAAACGAAAACACATGGCGTGACAGCACGATGCCGCTGACCATAGAGCCGACCATGCACAGGAAAATCAGCCCTGCCAACGCTGTCTGCACGATACGTAGAGGCGTGTAGCGCCCCTGCGGCACTGCTTGGATCCACCTGCGATTCAAAACATGGTGTGCCACGAACAGGACAAACATCTCCATACCGATCCACTCATGAGCCACCTCACCCACAAGTCCATAGGCCATCAAAAACAGCATGGACACCGACATAGCCGCATCCACAGCGATTTTTATTTTGAGAATTGCTTTCATGTCCTCATCCTTTGCTGTGAGAGATTACCCAGCTCAAATTCTCTGGGTTATCAAAGACCACGTTAGCACCGCCGTGGTAGTTATAAATGCCCTTTTCGTTGAAGAAGGCGTTGTCGGGCGTTTCAATGCGTAGAACCTGGTCGATGTTGGTGTCGCTCCACCCTGCGTTCTTATATGCTTCATGGAGATTATCGTAGGCCGAGCGGGCCTTGTCACTGCCGTAATACTCGTCGCCCTCAGCCATGTAGATATAGACCGCCACACCGTCCCCCGCAATGGGCGCATAATCGCCGTCCCACTGGGAAGCACCGTGAAGATAAGCAGCGTACAGGTCTGGCCGCATGGACACCGCACGGGACATGGTTTCGCCGCCTGCGGAATACCCTGCTGCATAGACTCGGCTGGTATCCACGGCGAAATTCTCGATGAAGTATTCAGTCAGTTCAATAGCCTGCCGGGCGGATTTTTCGCCCCAGTCTGTGAGCTGTGCAGAAACTACGATCATTTCTGTGTCCAGCTTGGTCCATGATGTGAAGCCGCTCCAGTTCAGATTGCTGCCGGAAGAATTCTCACCGAACCACATCATGTCATAGCCCGGCATAACGACCATCATCGGGAACTTGCGGTTGCCGTCATAGCTCTCCGGCAGATAATAGCTGTAATGAATATCACCGTCGGTACCGGAGAAAATTTGCTCCGCAAACAGACCGGTCTGAACCGGTTCCGATGTAACTGTCGACTCTGTGCTTTCTGATGATTCTTCTGTCGCTTCAGCACTGGATTCCGGTGTTGTTTCCGGATCTCGCGGTGCGGCTGTGTTGGCTCCACACCCCGTGAGAGCCAATATCAGCACAAGCGCCAGAACAAGTGAAAGAAATTGCTTCACTTCTGTTCGTCCAACGGCGGAACCATTTGCACATACTTCTCAAGCAATTCCGGGGTGCTGGTATAGTAGCGCACGTTCTTGTTAAGGGCGGCGATCTGCGCCATTTCGTCATCCGTCAAAGCGAAGTCAAACAGATCGAAATTGGACTTGATATGCTCCGGATTCTTGGAGCCAGGGATCACAATGTTGCCGCTCTGAATATGCCAGCGAAGAATAATCTGAGGTGCTGACTTGCCGTACTTCTC
>CAVGIV010000142.1:0-2772 GCA_963629395.1 Paludibacteraceae bacterium
AGGCTGTGATGAGGCCGCCATCAGGGAACTGGCGGCGGAGGCGATGGGGGATTAGAGATAGTTCTTGAAAAATTTCTGTGCCGCCTGCACGCGCTCTTTTTCGCCGCCCTCATGAGCGAAGCCCGGAATGATTTCCAGCTTTGCAGTCAGGCCGTTATCGGTGAGATTTTTCAGCAGGCTTTTCATGCGGGCAATGCGGTTGTCACCGTAGGGGGATTCGCCGATAAACTTGTTGTCCTCTTCGCCGACAGTGATCAGAACGGGAACATTGCGAACTGCCTCCAGATCAACGTCATGGCCGAAGTAATCCTTGAAATCCCGGATGCCCCAGAAATAGTCCTCATCCGGATTCAGGAATGTGGGACGACCCGGCGCGCCGATGGAGCAGGCAAGCAGACGCTCGGGGTGGGCGAACAGGAATCGGTTCGAGAACTGACCGCCGCCGGAATGACCGAAGATGAAAAATTTCTCTGTGTCGATACCGGAATAGCGTTTTCCCATATCCTCAATCATGTCGAGCAGTACCTGGTCATAGGCGACACCATCGCAGCGTAAAAGCTTGTAGCTGTTAAAGTCATCACGCTGAATCAGACTGCTGGGGAAGAGCGGTGCCAGAACGGCAACGTGGTCGCGGTCTGCCAGCTCCTTTGCATATTTAACATAGTCCTCTGTGGCGCAGCCGGTGCCGTGGATAATGACCAGCAGCTTGTAATGGGGATCCTCTTCATCATAATAGCTGTCCGGAAGGTGTGCCCAATAGCAGAATCGCTGATCTGTCGGATATGACCAGAGCATGTTTAAAAATGCATTTCCGAATAAATTTTTGTATTGCTCCTTGGTCAGGCTGGTAGCAAGTGGATTTTCTTTACGCATAGTTTGATGCCTCCGATTTAAAAGCTGTATTTACAGAAATTTACCAAAGAAGAAGCTGGCGACCACAAGCATGATGGCACCGCCGATGCGGGAAGAAATCTGTGCATAGGACATGAGCTCCATGCGGTGTGCGGCACCGAGACACTGTACATCTCCGGAGCCGCCGCCATTTGCCATACAGAGTCCGGCGGTAAGCATTCCCTCTACGGGATAGAAGCCGAAAAGCTTGCCGAGCAGGCAGGTTCCGAGCATAGCACCAGCAACGGTTGCGGCGATGATCAGCACATAGGCGGGATTCGTGAATACCTTGAGGTAATCGGAAAGATCGGTTCCGATGCCGACAGTGATCATCAGCGGGAAGGACATATACTTGACAAAAAACTGCTGCATGCCCTTGGCACCGGCCTTGACGTTCTCGGGAAGAATATTTGCAATATTCAGAATGGCAATCAGGATAACCATGAAGGCAAAGGTGTGGATGGTAAAGCCGAGGTCAAGGTGATTGTTGATGATGGAGATATGCTTCGAATAAAGGTTGGCGAGATTGTAACAAACCACGCCGAGAGCCAGGCCTGTGGCATAGTCCGCAATGGTGGGCTTATAGTCACTGGCAGCAGAACCGGCGGCATTCTCCATCCCCTTCATCAGCTTTCCGTTTCCGGTCAGTGAAGGATGTGCTTCGCCGAGCTTGTTCAGCAGAGCGCTCATGAATACAGCGAACAGATTTCCGATGCTGATGATGGCAAAGGCAGACGCGTACCAGGTGGATGCATCGCCGCCGGTAGCGGCCGCCCACATTTTACTCATCGGCTGAATGCCGGCACCGTTTCCGCCGCCCATCACGGGAATGGCATATCCGGTGATGGCTTCAATAGCACCGACGCCGGTGACGATACCGACGAGTCCGGCCAATGCAAGGGCGCCTGCGATACCGGCCAGGATCGTAGGAATGTATCCGGCAAAGCTCTTGATCAGCATCTTTCTGTCAACGGAAAGAACGGAGCCGGTGATCAGAATCAGGATATACAGATCCAGAAATCCGGTGGTGCCGTTAAAGGTGTTCAGCGCATCCTTGAAATCCGCGCTGACGAGGTTAAATGTGTTCATGGCACCGGCAACGAGGCAGGCAAAAAGCATGCCGCCGCCGAACCAGGTATTCCATACCGGGATGTGGTCACCGACCCATCCGAGGAAGGTGCCGACGATCATCGCAAATGCGAGAGCTCCGACCATATTGGTGAGCATCCAGTTGTTTGCACCCATGACGACCATGAGAATAGTCATGATGAGATACATCCATAACGGGAACCCCAGAATTTTGGTTTCCTTCAAGGCTTTCATAAAATTTCTCCCTTCGAAAATATACGTCTGAGTTACCTATAGGTAAAATGCATAATCAAACTGTATATTCTGTCTGGGAATTGTGCAATATTTGCTGGATTCAAATGGTTATTGGGCTTGATAACCATTTGGAATTGCATGGACATCAATTGCGCTGCCGGAGACGGAAACGGCCTGAGATGATTCCAATCCGTTATGATTCTGATTTTAAACGGGAATCATCCGGGGATCGATTTACTCACCAGAAAGTGCCACACCAGTTCAGCGTCTGCGGACAGTCGTCTGCCTTTCTTTCTGGCTACGATGACATAGCGATATAATTGATCTCCCTCCGGGATGCCGTAGATCATCCTGTTTTCGGGAACTCTGTTCTGGCTGCGGATGGTCATGTGTGGGAAAAGGGCAATGCCGCAGCCGGAGCATGCTACCTGGTAACGTGTGTCCACATAGTCAACGCGAAGACATTGCTCCTCCTTCACATGATATTTTGTAACTGTTTAGAACCCCCTGTTAATCCGAAAAAGCTCTTGGTAAAAACAGAGAATTTTCAGAAGGGTG
>CAVGIV010000143.1:0-2739 GCA_963629395.1 Paludibacteraceae bacterium
CGGAAATACATACCGGCTGCAGAACAAACTGATTTTCTCCCTGGGCGTCATGGGAGTTGCGCTAACGGTGGTGATTTCGCTGTTCGCCTATCGGACAACCAAGTCATATCTGGAGGAATTATATGGGGAGCGGGTTACAACGAATTGCAATGCGATTGCGACTATGCTCTCGGTGGAAGATGTAAAAACCATTATTTCTGAAGGCGGGAACCAGACGGAAGCATATCAGGAAATGAGTGCACTGTTTGATACACTCAAGGAAGAGGGGAGCGTAACCTATTTATCCCTTACGGTTCCGGATGAGGACAGTGTTCATTTTTATATTGATGCCTGCGTGCCGGATATGGGCGATGATCCGGCAAGCCAGATGGCGTATGGAGCGGATGTTCTGTATACGGATGCCGTATATGTAGAGGGAAAAAGCAGGAAGCAGACGGACCAGGATCTGCAGAAATACTATGAGATTTACGATCGCTTTGTCCAGAATAAGGGACTTGCCTCGCCGACGCTGACGGACAACGATTACGGCTACAATTACACAGGGATTGCAGCGGTTCTGGATACAGACGGAAAGGCCATTGCAGAGGTGCAGTACATTCTTGATATGACCGATGTGAAGGCCTATCTGCGGTCATTCCTGCTGAAGATGCTGGGTATTTCATTTGCAATCATCGCCATCGGAGTGGCGGCATTTTTCGCTTTTACCAGGAAGATCCTGACAACACCGATCACGAAGCTGGCCAGGTTTACGCATAATATTACGGATACCGGCACTTTTGAGCATCAGCGCATCGAGCTGAAGACAGGCGATGAGATTGAGATGCTCAGTGATTCCGTGAATTATATGCTGGAGAAGCTCGAGGACTACATTGATAATCTCTCCAGGATTACCGCGGAGAAGGAACGTATCGGCGCAGAGCTGGATATTGCGACCAGGATCCAGGCATCCATTCTTCCCTGCATTTTCCCGGCATTTCCGGAAAGAAAAGAATTCAACATATTTGCGGCCATGACACCGGCCAAGGAGGTCGGCGGAGATTTCTATGATTTCTTCATGATTGATGAAAGGCACCTTGCCATTGTCGTTGCGGATGTGTCTGGGAAGGGGGTTCCGGCGGCGTTATTTATGGTCATAGGAAAGACGCTGATTAAGGATCACAGTCAGAACGGCAAAGCACTGGGAGATGTGTTTGCGGATGTGAACAATCTGCTCTGCGAATCCAACAGTGAGGATTTATTCATCACTGCGTTCGAGGGTGTCCTCGACCTGGTGACCGGAGAATTCAATTACGTCAATGCGGGACACGAGATGCCGTTCCTATTGCAAAACGGCAGATTTGAAGCGGTCAGGATCAAGCCGTGCTTCGTGCTTGCCGGTATGGAAGACATGCGGTATAAGGCCGGGTCCATTATGATGCAGCCAGGGGATAAGATCTTCCAGTATACCGATGGAGTTACGGAGGCAACCAATCAGGAAAATGAGCTTTTTGGAATGGAGAGACTTTCGGACAGCCTCAACCGGGTGAAGGATAAGGAGCCGAAGGATATTATCACCTCAGTGAAGCAGGACATTGATGCGTTTGTCGGGAATGCCCCGCAATTTGATGACATCACGATGCTCTGTCTGGATTACAGGACAAGAATGGCGGAGAATGTCAAATCGGCCGATGCAGGAGGTCGGAAATGAGTGCATTGTTTCAGGTACTGCCGGAGAATTTCTTTCATCCGCTTGCAGCGCCCGGAAAGATTGTATATTGGGAATGTATGGAGAGGCTGTTTGCGATTACATCGCAGCAGCTTTCTTTTGGTGTTGAGCGGGATGTTCTGGTGGACGAGCTGACCTTCTATTTTGATTCGCAGCTGGCAGCGGAAATCGAAGAGGATGCGGATACCGGAGCCATGTCCTCCCGGGATAAGGCAAATTTTATTCTGCGCCGGTTGGAAGGGTATGGCTGGATCTATACAGATGTGGACTACAGCTACGTGCAGCGGGTGAATTTCCGGGACTACGCAGTGGCGATGCTGAAGTCACTGCAGAGTATCTCCGGCGGACAGCGTGCAGAGTACCAGGGATATATCTATACCATCTACAATCTGACCAGGGCTAAGGAGAGTCCGGGAGTTGGACTTCTCCAGATCGTGGAGAACACAGATGCACTGATTACCGGCTTAAAGACCTTGAATGCCAACATCAAAAAGTATATTGATGAGCTGACCAAGCACCAGACAGTGCAGGAGATCATGGACGCTCTGCTCAACGATTACTACACCAATGTGGTGGATAAGGCATACCACCGCCTTGTTACGTCGGATAATGTTTCCAAATTCCGGCCGGAGATACTGGAACGCCTGGAGTCGAATGCCAGAAGCGGGCGATTTCTGGAGCGTGCAGCTAAGGAAATTGCGGAGATCAAGGAACTGCCGGAGGAAAAGGCAAGAGACCAGGTGATGACCTATCTGCATGAGGTCATCTCCGCATTCCGGGAGATGGACATCATTCTGGAGGAGATCAATCAGAAGAACACCAAATACCAGGGGGCGGCGATTGCGCGGGCCAAATTCCTTCTGACGAGCAGTGCAGATGTAAAGGGGCAGCTGAAAAATATTGTTACAGCACTGGCGGAGAAGATGCAGGGCGAGAACCTGGATCCGGCAGGACTTTATGAGCTGGAGGAAACGGACCGGCTGATCCGTATTTTTTCGTGGAATTTCCTGGATATGGATTCGCTGTATGCGCCG
>CAVGIV010000144.1:0-2731 GCA_963629395.1 Paludibacteraceae bacterium
TACGGCATCGCCTTCTGCAAAAAACGATGCAGAGTGATGGCGGAGTTTGCGGAGTGAAAGCTTTAAGATGAGAGAGACGCCTGAGTCGGTAGACTCAGGCGTTTTTTGCACGCAAAAAACTGCAGTCCAAAATGGCATGCAAGTGGATGAATTTATATCGTTTTACATTGTATTGATAAAAATGCATGATAAAGACAACAAAAAACAGAGGAAAAAGCGGAGAAAATTATGATGGGTGCACAGTGACATTTGCTTTTTCAATGTGCGGTATAAGGAAACCATAACAAGGAGGATGCCTATGGGACTGCAGGTTGTTGCGCTGGTATTTTTGATTGGAGCCATTGTGCTGGGCTTCACAAAGAAGATGAATGTGGGCGTGGTCTGTCTGGGACTCGCCCTGATTCTCGGAAAAATGGGCGGCATGGGGGCTGCTGACATTTACAAAGGATTCCCCTATAAGCTTTTTGCTACGCTGCTGGGCACCATGCTGTTCTTCAGTCTGCTGCAGCAGAACGGAACGCTGGAGAAGATTTCCGGCTGCCTGATCGGCCTTTGCGGAAAGAATACCTTTCTGGTGCCGATTATCGTCTATCTCGCCAGCTTCGGACTGTCGGCGGCGGGACCCGGTGCCATTAGTGTCCAGTCGGTGACGGTGATCTTTGCCGTTTCGCTGGCTGTGCAAATGCAGGTGAGCCCCATCCTGATGGGAATTATGGCCATACTGGGTGCTGTCGGGGGCTCTGCCTCACCCATTGCGCTGACCGGCATTATCGTAGGAGATCTGCTGACGGAGATGGGGATTGAGGGGATTTCAAATCAGATTTTCATAGGCGTGGCGCTGTCCAATCTGGTCTGTGCGGTGGTTATGTATATTGCCTTGGGCGGTTATCGCATCCGGGCGGCAGAACATGGCGGAAACGAAAAGGAACGGGCGCCCTTTGATCGCCACCAGAAGGTAAGCCTTGCGGCGCTCCTTGTCATGGTGGTCCTGGTTGTGGGCTTCTCTTATGATGTGGGCCTCACCTGCTTTGCGCTTTCTCTGCTTCTTATGCTGCTGGGGGCAGCCAATGAGAAAACAGCGTTGAAAATGATTCCCTGGAGTGTTCTGATTCTCATTGCCGGCGTGAATGTTCTGATGAATATTACCCAGACGCTGGGCGGCATTGATCTGTTGTCGACCATTCTGGCAAAATTCATGAGCAGCCGCACTGCGGCACCGATTATGGGCGCTACCGGCGGCATTATGTCCTGGTTCTCCAGTGCGAACGGGGTGGTTTTCCCGACATTGATCCCGACGGTGCCGGAGATTGCGGAGCAGGTGGGCGGTGCGTCCATTGTGCAGATGGTGACAGCCATTGTCTGCAGTGCTACGGTGGCGGGAATCAGCCCGCTGTCCACCGGCGGCAGCCTGATCATGGCAAGCTATGCCCAGGAGAGCGGCTGTGATGAGAAGGAGCAGCAGAAGATGTTTGGAAGACTTTTTGTACTTTCGGCAGCTGTTGTGGCTGTTGTGTTTGTTCTGAGCCTGACAGGGGTTCTGGGATTTTTAGGAGGGAAATGATGACGAGTTATGCATATGTGGGCTGCCGTACCACAAAGGAGCGGAATGCCAGAGGAAAAGGAATTCGGGTGTATCGCATTGAACATGGCGCATGGCAGCTTTTGCAGATTGCCGAGGGACAGGTCAATCCTTCCTATCTGTGTTTGAATCAACAGCAGGACCGGCTGTACGCCATTCATGGAGATTTTGCAGAGGTCAGTGCCTATGTGGTGCTTGAGGACGGCACGCTCCGGTATCTGAATACTACGGAGACCCACGGCACCAATCCGGTGCATCTGACATTGGACAGGGCAGGAAAGTGGCTCTTTGTGGCCAATCTCCAGACCGGCGGTGTTTCTGTGATTCCCATTGAAGGTGATGGCACACTGGGAAAGATCAAAGCGCTTCACTTTATTTCCGGAAATGGAGGGCCCGGCTACATTTCCCATCCCCACCAGGTCTGCCTGGATCCCAGCGGCAAATGGCTGCTGGTGCCTTCCCAGGGCAGGCTGCAGGGCGTGGGAAAGATCACAGTGTTCCGCGTGGATGCGGAGGCGGGAGATTTGATTGAGAGCTTCGTGATCAAGGGACGTAGCGGCGCAGAGCCTCGGCATTGTGTGTTCCATCCCAATGGCCGATTCTGCTATTGTCTGAACGAAAAGGACAGCACGGCGGCTTGTTATTATTTTAATGAAGAAAATGGCACACTGGCACTGCAGCAGATTCTGACGACCCTGCCGGAGACGTATCCGGGAGATGGCTGGGCCAGCGCTATCGAAATAGGCGCAGATGGCAGAACATTATATCTCTCCAATCGGAAGCATGACAGTGTGACGGTATTCGGTCTGGATCAGGAGACCGGACATATGACATATCTTCAGAATATTGGTACAAAGGGTGAACAGCCCCGCTTCATTACCATCAACCCGGAGGGAACGCAACTCCTGGCGGCCAATGAGCTGACAGACACTATCTGCTGCATGGACATTGATCCGGAGACGGGGATGCTTTCTTACAGTGGGAAGGAGATCCCGGCGGAGAGTCCGGTATGCGTGATCTTTAGGACAGTTGAATAAGGGCATGGAATACAAAGGGCCCCGCGGAGCAATCCGCGGGGCCTTGTCTGTTGTGGAAAGATGAATATCATTCCTCCGGTCGTTTCTCGTCCACGATGTCCTCGTCCTTGCGGGG
>CAVGIV010000145.1:0-2678 GCA_963629395.1 Paludibacteraceae bacterium
TTATCCAAAGGAATGTTTCTGAAATCATCCAAATGCCCTCTTTGATATTCGCCAACGGTACGCACATCCAAAAGCACCGCACTGCCGTCACGCGGCAGCCCTTCTACATCATTCCAATGAAATTGCTGCACTTTTCCGCTTTCCAGATTTTCAATCATAAATCCTGCCATATTGACTGGATCCTTCGCTGAGGAGTATGGCGGTGCATACGCAAGATCAAGCTCTGTTAGTTCAAGAGCCGACATTCCAGTCCTGATAGCAGTTGCCAGCACATCAATACGCTTGTCAACGCCATCACTTCCCACGATCTGCGCACCAAGCAGTTTCTTGCTGTCCTTTGCATACAGCACCTTCATCGCAAGAGAATGTGCCCCGGGATAATAGCTTGCATGGGAAGCCGGAAAAAGAACGACCTTGTCATAATTTATCCCCATTGCCTGAGCAGTCTTTTCATTGATGCCCGTTGAGGCGGCTGTCATCTTAAAAAGCTTCAAAACAGCTGAACCCTGTGAACCTGAAAAGCGACTGCTGCCGCCGCAAATATTATCAGCAGCAATGCGTCCCTGCTTGTTGGCCGGTCCTGCCAGTGAGATCAGCACCTTCTGTCCGGTCACAAAATGTCTGACTTCTACAGCATCACCTACCGCGTAAATATCCGGTATTGATGTTTCCATTCGCTCATTTACCACAATGCTGTCCCGCATACCCAGCTTTATTCCAGCTTCCTTTGCCAGATGCGTATCCGGTGTAACGCCTATGGCCAACAGCACCATGTCGGAATGAAGGGATTCTCCGTTATCCAACAAAGTCTGCACTAAATCTCCGTCTTGGCGGAATCCTCTGACTGTTTCACCCAATCGCAGCTCAATTCCGTGAGCGCGCATCTGCGCATGAACAAAGCTTGCCATATCTGCATCCAGTGTTGTTAAAAGTTGATTCTGGCGCTGAACGATTGTGACTGAAACGCCCATTTCAACAAGATTTTCTGCCATTTCCAGACTGATAAAACCGCCTCCTGCCAGAACAGCCGTTTTCGGCTTATGCTCAGTTACAAATTTGCGAATACGAAGTGTATCCTCCACTGTTCGCAGTGTGAAAACATGCTCAATGTCTGCGTCGGAAAGCGATGGAACAGTTGGTTTTGCACCCGGTGCAAGAAGCAGCTTATCATAAGTCTCTGTATAGATTTCGCCGCTATCAAGCGCATGAACAGTAACATTCTTCTTTCCCGGATTTATTGCCGTTACTTCCTGCCGTACCCGAACATCAATGCGAAAACGTTTCCAGAAACTCTCCGGGGTTTGCAGCGTAAGCTCTTCCTGATTCTCAATAACGCCTCCCACATAATAAGGCAGGCCACAGTTCGCATATGATACATAGCCACTGCGTTCGATCATGATAATCTGTGCAGCTTCATCCAATCTGCGAATGCGTGCGGCAGCGGATGCTCCGCCAGCCACACCACCAACAATTACTACCTTCATCTTGCTTCCTCCACCATAGCGGAAATCTCTGCCTTGGAACGAAAACCAACAGATTTTGCCACTGGTTTTCCATCCTTAAAAAGCACCACCATCGGGATGCTGGACACCTGAAAGCGCATTGCCAGCTCCATCTGCTCATCTACATTTACCTTTCCGATTTTTAGCTCGTCCGCTTTTTCCTCTGCAAGCTCATGCAGCACAGGAGAAAGCATTTTGCACGGACCGCACCAGTCTGCGTAGAAATCAACCAGAACCGGCTTATCCGAATGCATTACCTCATTTTCAAAATTTGCAGCAGTAATTTTAACCTCAGCCATAAGAAACTCCTTTCCTTCATCTATCGTTAGTTTTTGTTTTTCAGCTTACAAATGCCTTGTGTCATGGTTCCCATCGGACAGAATGCACACCATGTTCGGGGCTTATAAAGCGCCATTACGATTAGCCCCAATAACAGCGATGTCAGCATGAGTCCATAAAATCCAAAGCTGAACTGTGCCACCCAATCGGGGACCGTACCGGCTGTATAAGTCCATCCCCACGGCACACGGAATGTCCAAAACAGCTTAATGGCCTCCCTCAGAGACGAAGTTCCGGCAGCAACCAGATATGTCTGAAATACCATGTTGCCAAACATCGCCATAAAGAAAATCAGAAATCCGTAGCGAAACCACTTTGAGTACATCCAGTGCGGTGTAGGCTTACATCTTGAACATTTAAGCTCTGTGCCAAGCTTTCCAAATAACTGCCCGCGGCCGCAAAGATGATTGCAGAAAAACTTATTGCCGCCGAATATTGCCAAAATCAACGGCAATATGAAGTCTATCATTCCAAGCCACGCAAACAGGATATTGAAAAAGCCAAGAGCAAAATAAACGATTGCATATATCCATAAATAATCATACCAATGCTTCTTTTTCATGCACTTGCCCTCGCTTTTATTTCGATACAGCCGGTTGGACATAGGTTTGCACATCTGCCGCATCCCACACAGCTATTCGCATCGACGACAGCATAACATCCGGACTGAACCTTAACAGCTCCCAAAGCACAGGTATTTTCACACACACCGCAGGCAACGCATTGCGTCTTGTCTACGGCAGCCAGTCGTTTTGACATCTGATTTTCCTCCCTCAATCCCTCAAAGATTTGTAATAGAGCATACAATGGCAAAATCCCTCATAGCTTGGATCTGCA
>CAVGIV010000146.1:0-2673 GCA_963629395.1 Paludibacteraceae bacterium
ATGTGGCAGGTGCTGAACAGATACACATAAAGCAGATAAAACAGCCGCAGAGCGGAATGGAGGATGAACATGATTGAAATTGCAATATTGGGCTTTGGTACAGTGGGAAGCGGCGTTGCCGAGGTAATTGACAAGAATCAAAAGGAAATACTACGCGACTGTCCGGAAGGAATTCATGTCAAGTATATTCTGGATCTTCGCGATTTTCCGAATTCACCCTACGCAGATCGTGTTGTGCATGATTTCGACGTTATTCTGAATGATCCGGAAATTCGTGTGATCTGCGAGACGATGGGCGGGAAGGAGCCTGCCTTTACGTTTTCAAAGAAGGCGCTGGAGAAGGGAATCAGCGTATGCACGTCCAATAAGGAGCTGGTGGATGCACTGGGAGGTGTTCTTGCGGTAACGGCCAGAGAGCATAACTGCAGCTATCTTTTTGAGGCGAGCGTCGGTGGCGGAATCCCGATTCTGCGCCCCCTGCGCACATCGTTCTCGCAGGAATTCATCACATCCATTATGGGAATTCTGAACGGAACAACCAACTATATACTGACGAAGATGGAGCAGGAGGGCCTTGCGTTCGATGTGGCATTGAAGCAGGCACAGGATAACGGGTATGCAGAGCGCAACCCGGAGGCGGATATCGAAGGCTACGATCCCTGCCGCAAAATTGCGATCCTGGCTTCTCTTGTTACCGGGGGCAATGTTAAGTTTGAGCAGGTTCCGTGCGAGGGCATTACAAAGATCGACACAGATGATTTTGGCTATGCAAGGCAGCTCCACAGCGCGATTAAGCTCCTGGGCGTGTGCCATCATGATCCGGAAACCGGAAAGGTATACGTGCGTACTGCACCCTACGTGGTACCGGAGAATCATCCGCTGTACGGCGTAAGCGATGTGTACAACGGCATTCTGGTGCACGGCAATATGGTTGGAGACCTTATGTTCTACGGAAGCGGTGCCGGAAAGCTCCCCACAGCCAGCGCGGTGGTTTCGGATGTGGTTGAGTGTGCCCGCAGCATCGGCAGCAGCATCAACATCGGACTGACCAATCAGAATGCGGACCTTCTGGATCCGATGGAGTGGAAGGATCGTTATTTTGTCCGGATCGGCAAGGAGGATCTTGTGAAGGCGACCGGGCTCTTTGGCGGAGATATTCGAATTGTGGTGAACGAGGCACTCCCGGAGGAGTTTGCCTTTGTAACACCTGAAATTACGGAGGCAGAGTTTGAGGAGAAGGCGGCACAGATCGCGTCGCTGAAAAAGAGCATCCGTGTGCTTGGCGCATAAGGAAAAAGAGGAGTGGTATGAAAAAGGTTGTTAAATTCGGCGGAAGCTCGCTGGCGGATGCACATCAGTTTAAGAAGGTCGGAGACATTATCCGTGCCGATAAGGATCGTATCTATGTGGTTCCCTCTGCACCGGGAAAGCGCTTTTCCGGGGATACAAAGGTAACGGATCTGTTGTATCGCTGCTATGAGCTTGCTGCCAGCGGGGAGAATTTCACGGATCCCTTCCGCGAGCTGCAGAGCCGCTACAATGAGATCATTCAGGGACTGGGCCTTTCCTTCTCTCTGGCGGATGAGTTTGCTGCGATAGAAAAAGCGCTGCAGACAGAACCGAACCGTGATTATACGGCTTCCCGCGGAGAGTACTTAAACGGCAGAGTGATGGCAGAATATCTGGGCTATACCTTTGTGGACGCGGCGGAGATTATCTTCTTTGATGAGGAAGGCCAGCTCGACGAAGAAAAGACGAGAAAGGCGACAGAGGAGCGGCTTCTGACACTGGAGAATGCAGTGGTTCCGGGCTTTTACGGATGCGATGTGAACGGGAAGGTAAAGACCTTCTCCCGCGGCGGCTCCGATATCACCGGCTCCATTGTTGCCGGTGCCTGCCACGTGGGTGTGTACGAAAACTGGACCGACGTTTCCGGGTTTCTCGTGGCGGATCCGCGTATTGTCGACAACCCGGCATCCATCCGCAACATCACGTATCGTGAGCTTCGCGAGCTTTCCTACATGGGCGCCGGTGTCCTTCACGAGGATGCCATTTTCCCGGTTCGCCGCGAGGGAATCCCGATCAACATTAAAAATACCAATAAGCCGGAGGATGAGGGCACCTGGATTGTAGAGAGCACCTGCCAGAGATCCGGATACACGATCACGGGCGTTGCCGGCAAGAAGGATTTCTGTGCCGTCCTGATTACCAAGGACATGATGAATACGGAGGTGGGGTTCTGCCGCCGCGTACTGCAGGCCTTTGAGGATAACGGCATTTCCATTGAGCATATGCCCTCCGGCATCGACACCATGACCGTTGTCGTTCATGAGAGCGAGTTCATGGACAAGGAACAGCAGGTGGTCTCGGAAATTCACCGTCTGGCGGATCCGGATACCATTGAGATTGAGTCGGATCTAGCGCTGATCGCTGTGGTCGGCCGTGGGATGAAGGCGCAAAGAGGAACCTCCGGCCGCATTTTCTCGGCACTTGCGCATGCACATGTGAATGTTCGCATGATTGACCAGGGGTCATCAGAGCTGAATATCATCATCGGCGTGGAGAATTCGGATTATGAGCGGGCGATCCGTGCCATTTATGCAATCTTTGTAGATACGCAGCTGTAATTGTTGCGGATATATTGCTCAACCTACATCAAGGCAGGTCTTCCGG
>CAVGIV010000147.1:0-2637 GCA_963629395.1 Paludibacteraceae bacterium
TGAGCCGGCTCAACTCGGCGATGAAGTCCTCGAAAATATCCACCTTCTCCATATTGTGCCGCGGCACAAAGTAGAGATGGCCGTTGACACTGAGCTTGGTAGATTCCAGCATACGGAGGAAATTCACACAGATGGTCTCCACCTGCCTTCGGTTGGCACAGCGCTGGTATAGCTCAAACAGCTCCTCCGCCCTACGGCAATAGGCCATGGCGTCGATCTGACTGTCATAGGCCAGATTGTCATAGCTGAATATCTGGCTGTCCTTATCGTAGCTGATGTTGGCCAGCTTCTCATACTGGTTGGTTTCCTGGTGCATGGTCTCCTTTACCAGCTCACGGGAGATAACGCTGTCGGAGATACGCCGGTTATCCCGGCAATAGATCTGATAAATACGGCGCTCGCCGTACTCTTCGCTGATGATCCTGTCCCTCACATCGCCGGTGGCGCTGCGGAAAGCGTCGGACACCGACAGGCGGTTGCCACCTGCGTAGGGGATGTTCATATCCACGCAGAGCTGGCGCAGATCATCTTTATCCACTAAAACGCTGGGCAGGGAGAAATACAGCAGTTTTCCCAGCATATTCTGACGATCGCCGGATGCGGCGGCAGTCATGTCTTCAAATTTGAGTTCTGTCATATAGCAAGTCCTCCTCATTGTGTCGCGGCGCGGCTGAGATAGTAGTCGTCGATCCCCTTATACGCCGGATTCCAGACGTATTTGGAGTACCGTATGCCACAGATGCTCTGCACCTCCTGGCGGATAGCCTGTATGGCGCGCCGTACCTGCGGATTGGTCATCTGATCCATGTCCATTGCCTCCACCACCTCAGTCACGCCAAGGCTTATCAGCGTATCCTTCAGTCCGTGGAGGGCAAAGACGCCGCCGATGCAGACGAACAGGGCGTCGTTGTCCAGATAGCTGGCCACGTCGCCTTTCAGCGGCCCCTCCGTGATATAGGCGCGTTTGCTGGCAGTGCTGCCGGTGACGTGCGTCCATGAATAGCTGCGTGTCCCGTTGGGGGCATTGCGGCTGGAGAGCCATCGGTACTTCCGGCCCGACTCACCTTCGTCGAGCCGTATCTTCATACCCTGTATCAGACTGTCCTTATCACGGACAGGGATCAGAAAACCGTTGGGGGCGGACAGTGTCCATTCTCCATAGCTGGTACGGAAGCCGGGAATGCCTTGCAGGTCATGCCCAGTGCTTCGCAGCAGCGAGGCCAGCAGCTTCCGGCCTTCCGGCGTCTGCGGCATACTGCGATATTGGTTTCGGTCGATGCGGTCGTCGGAAAGGCCGCGTTCACGCAGGTTTTCCCGATGTTCTGCCGAAAGTGTCAGAAGTGAGAGCATATCTGTATACACCTCATGCCGCTGTGCCAATGGTTTTGGCTGCGGCTCTGTATTTTGGGAGCTGAGCTGTTGGGGCATGGGGTACACATTGCCGCCTCTGCTCAGCTCCATATATGCCTCTTTGTTGGTCAGACCATGCATCCGGGCATACAGCGAAACACTGTTGCCGGACGCGCCGCACAGATTGCAGCGGTATTGGTCTGTATCCACATTGAGGCTCAGATGATATTTCCCCTTACCGTGGTCACCGCAGAAGGGGCAGCTTGCCTCGACCTCCCGACGCCGAAGCGTCGAGGGGTCAAGGACAAGCCTGCACCGTCTGGCCGTGTCTACGATGGGGATCTTTTCATAGGCACGAGCCAGAGGGCGCACCTCCTTCCCGTGCCGCTTATGCGGCGGTGGGCATCGCGGTCAGGATCGGCTTCAACGGCCTGACGGACAGCTCCGCCTTGCTGACGCATTTTGCCATGATGATCTGTCCCGTGGGGCGCACATTGGAAAGGTCGTCCACCGACTCCATGTTATCCACGAACTGCGGATAGTTCCTGTCGGTGAGCCGCTTCATCAGCTCAGACACCTCCATGCCCGCACGGATCTTCTCCGAGAGGGAGAGCCAGTCATAACGCCGCCCATTATAGGTGAACTTGAAGGCGTCCTTGACCTCGCCGGTGGATTTCACCACGTCGTAGAGCGAGATCTCCACACGGTTCATTTTCAAGGCGGAGAATGTCATCTCTGCCCGCTTGCTGATGTACTGCGCCAGATATTGCAGCTTCAGCTTACACTGCTCGATCTCCGCGCGGGCCGCTTTCAACTGGCTATCCAGATCACCAGTTGCGGGTGTGGCCTTCTCAATGGCAGCGATGTCTGCACGAACCTGCTGTAATTCCTCACGGCAGGCAAACATACGGTCATATTCCTCCTGAGAGAGCGCACCGAACTCCAGTTCCGCCGCCAGAGCCTGCATCCGTTCCCGGAGCTGCTGTGCTTCGGGTTGGGCTGCGGGAGCTTCGGCGGCTTCCTTCGCCTCCTGTAAGTCTGCCTCCAGTTTGGCAATATCGTCCTTCTGGAATTGCAGAAACGTATCTCGTGCTTTTTTCTCAAGGGCTTGCAGTTCTTCCAGCTTGGCACGCTCTGCCTGACCCGCCTCCACGATCTGCTTGATGGACGTCCGAAAGGCGTTCTGCATCGCGGGCAGTTCGTCCGCCGTTACGGCACGGCGGCAGGTGGGGCATTGATAGCCGGGCTTGAGCTGGCTGTACTGCGCCTTTTCCTGCTGATATTGGC
>CAVGIV010000148.1:0-2635 GCA_963629395.1 Paludibacteraceae bacterium
GAGCAGATTATTGAGGATGGCGGATATGACTACGACCTGTCCATGGATGCCCTGATCAATTATGCGCAAGGGTCCGCCGGTTACGATGTAAGCTATATCCTCGCAGCCTACTCAGCATCGCTTCAGCAACGCAACACCAGTAAGGAGGATATGCTGGCAAAGCTTCGCAGCGTTGCCGACAGTATGTTTCCGGTATCTTCGGTAGAGAAGGAGTCGGAGCAGATCGTTCCCCTTACCTACTCGACATACAGGCCGGTTACCGTGACGGTCGTTACATCAAAAACGCAGACGGGAACCATCAACGGCGTTCCACAGTACCGCTATACTACAGCCCGCCGTACCTATTATGAGCCAGACGAAGCAATCACAACATCGGAGTCGGTCAATGTGACCGCATACACACCAGTGACGGTTTCTGTTCCCACATATAGCGGCGGCACAATCACTGGCACACGAAGCGAAACCTATTACACGCAGAGCGGCACTGAGACACTCACCCCGGAAACAGAGATTGTAAAGTATGTGGAATGCACCATTCAGCCCTTTGACAACAGCGTCATTATCCGAGCCTTTGGGATAGACTCTTCCGCTACCTATGACCAGTTCAAAATCACATATGGCGAGGCCATTCAGAAGATGGCCAATTCCCTGAAAATGACGCTGTATGGGACATTGGGCAATGGGCAGATGGTTCCCCTGACCGATGCTGAACTGATTGCTTTTGTCAATGCGCAGAACTGCAGCCCCATGCGGAAGCATATCCTCACAACAGCGTTGTCGCTGGTGGGCAAGGTCCCGTATTTCTGGGGCGGCAAGTCGGCACCCGGCTGGAACGATGCGTGGAATACGCCGCGGCTGGTGACAGCGGCAGGCTCTGCTACGACCGGCACGATCCGTCCCTACGGTCTCGATTGCAGCGGTTTTACCACATGGGTGTTCAATACGGCGGTTGGCGTTGAGATCGGTGCGGGCTGCAACGGACAGTACCCGAACACCTACGGCATATCCGCTGAGGAACTGCTTCCGGGAGACCTCGGATTTCTGGCAGATGACGATGGCTGGGGCCATGTCCTCATTTTCGCCGGCTATGATGCAGAAGGAACTCGCATGTGGGTGCATTCTTCCGGCGGCATCGGCGTCATTCTGAACACGCCAAGTTATGAAGGAAATCTTTCTTATCGCCGCCTCAGTATCGTAGATTATGACGCGCCGGTGGCCGATAACCCGACTGGTGAGGCGCTCTATACGCTGGAGGTCGAGGTGACGCATTACTGTGCATGCACCAAGTGCTGCGGCAGCAATGCGCAGGGCATTACCGCCAGCGGCAAACAGGTGGCAGTCGGCATGGTTGCCATGTCCAGTCACTATCCCTTCGGTACGCAGATTATGATCAACGGCACTATGTATACCGTGGAGGATCGCGGCGGCTCTGGGATAGAGAATAACATTCACCGCGTGGATATCTATGTTCCGGACCATCAGGAGGCTTTGCGGATGGGACGGTACACTACAACCGCAACAATTTACAGATTAGGCAGGTGAGAAACTTGGATGACAGAGAATACAACAATGTGTATGCCATTCCGGCAAACTATACGGACAGCGGCAAGCTGCTGGGCGGGATGATTGATACGCGAAACGCCATTGAAACGGTGATTTTGGTATTGGCTCTGGGATATCCGGAGCTGATTCTGATCCCTATGCCCGGCACTATACGTATCGTGGTCATGACGGTCACGCTGCTGCCGCTGGCGGTGGTCTCGGCAATGGGCGTAGATGGAGGGTCGCTGTTTCAGTACATCGGCCACATCATCCATTTCTGGACCCACCGCAGGAAATTACATTTCAGGAGGATTGGATACCGCTATGGCCAAAGCAAAACGAAAAAGAAATCGCAGAAAAGAAAAGCTTGAGTTTGTGCAGGATTATCTGCCCATCCGGGATCTGAAAAACGGGATCGTAGAAACAACGGATAACCGATATATCAAGATTCTTGAGATCGAGCCGATCAACTTCACGCTGCGCTCCGATGAGGAGCAGTTCAATATCATCTCCAGCTTCGCCAGTTGGCTGAAGATATCTCCTATGCGGCTGCAGTTCAAATCCATTACGCGCCGCGCGGACTCAGATAAGCATATATCCATGATCTGTGAGGAACTGGAGAGCGAGGAAAACCCGCAGTGCAAGGAGTTGGGTAAAGATTACATTGGTCTCATCAAGGATGTGGGGAATCGGGAGGCGCTGACAAGGCGCTTTTTTCTGATTTTCCAGTATGAGGCGGTGGGGCGCAATGAGAGCGACGATTACGCAAAGATCTATGGTATGCTCCAGACCGCCGAGCAGACGGCGCGGGCGTATTTCATGCAGTGCGGCAACAGTATCATCCAACCAAAGGATTCGGATGAAGCGACGGCTGAGATCCTCTATATGTTCTACAACCGTCGCTCCTGCACGGATGAGCCGTTCTCCTCCCGCGTGGATCGGGTCGTTGTGGATACTATGGCTGCAAAGAAGAAAATTATCGGTGTGGATCCGGTGCCGCCGATCCGTATGGCCAACTTTTTGGCGCCACGCGGCATTGATCTGAGCCATTATAACTATGTCATTATGGACGGGCTGTACTATTCCTTCCTGT
>CAVGIV010000149.1:0-2632 GCA_963629395.1 Paludibacteraceae bacterium
ATAGGCGGTCGATGACGAGCAGCGCCTGCGCCGCCATGCAGTTGTAGTAGACCGGTGCTTCAGCAATCAGACCGTCGCACTCGTGCAGCGCTTTCAGCACTGCCGCCATGTCATCCTTCTGGACGCACACACCGGTCTTGGCGCAGCCATAGCAGCCCTTGCAGGGGTGGATGGTCAAGTCCCGAATGTCGATACGCCGAACTTCCGCACCACATTCTGCGGCGGCATTCTCCGCCGCAGCCATCAGCGCATCCCCATTGCCGCCCACGGTGGGCGAGGTGGTCAAACATAGAATTTTCTTCATGGTGTTTGCTCCTTTATTGATTTTCAGCCAGCGAAGTCACCCATTCTTTCACTTGCCGTTCCGAGCCGGATACGCTGCTGCCCCGAATGGAAAGCGCCTCGTCGGTCAATACCGTTGCCTCCGGTGCCAGCTCCGCAATGCGGTTTAAGCTGTTTGCTCCGTTGGAGCTGCCGTTATGGGAGAAGAACGGAATGATGGTTTTCCCGGACAGGTCGTATTCCTCTAAGAAACTCCAAACCGGCGTCGGCAGGTCGTACCACCAAACCGGAAAGCCCAGATAGATGACATCGTAGCCCGCCATGATCTCCGGGTCGATGTGGGTGGATAGGGTCGGACGAGTTTCGTTGTTCAGCTCTGTCTGCGCACGGGAAGCGGTGGAATCGAAATCATCGCCATAAGGCTCCTCGGTCAGAATCCGGAATAAATCTCCGCCGGTCTCCTCGGCAATCCAATCGGCCATCTGCTGGCCGTTTCCCGACCATGAGAAATACGCCACCAGCACATTGCTGTTTCCGCTGACCTCCGGTTCTGGGTCACGGTCGATAGCGGTATGGGAACCTCCCGTCAGGCGAAGCAGCGTGAATACGCCGCCAGCGATAATGACGAGAACCGCCGCAATGATGAACCAAGTTTTCTTTTTCATCTGTCATCCTCCACAGTTATTTCATTTGCCTTTCCCAAAAGGCAACGGCATCATCGATCCAGCCTTCGGCGCTGGTTCCGGTTCCAAGTCCAAAACCGTGACCCAAGCCGGAATACACATGAAACTCCGTGTCGATCCCGGCCTGCTGCATGGCACCCAGCCGTGCCTGCATGATGCGCCAGCCCGCAATGCCGTCCCGGTCGCCAACGCAGGCATAGGTGGGCGGGTCGCTTTCGGAATACTCACTCAGCCCTGTGTACTGCATGATGACCGCACCGGGACGAGGCAGGTCGCCGCCGCCAAAAGCCTCCGGGCCGTAAGTACCCAGCCATGCCGCCATCCGTGCGCCTGCCGAACCGCCCCAGAGGGAGTAGCATTCTGTGTCCACTTCCAGCTCGTCCGCATGGTCGAAGATAAAGCGGATGGCTCTTGCCAAATCCTCGCAGGCGGTCTGTGCGCCGGGGCGATAAATGAGGGCGAAGGCGTTGTAGCCTTTCTTGGAAAGCTCCAGCGCATGGGGAAAGCTATCCTGCATGGCACCCACATAGGCAAAGGCTCCGCCCGCATTGCAGATGGCGAACTTCTCGCCGGGCGTTCCCTTGAAGAAGAACAGGCCCGTATCCTCCTTGGCCGGGTCAGCCGCTTTTTCCTCATCGGTGTAAATATCGTAGAAAATAGTTTGTCCATCCTCCGCACGAGAGCGCAGGGTGTTCACGATCTTCACCGTTTCGTCTGGGTCGATATGGCTGTAATAGACCAGCTGCAAATCCTCCAGCGTGTCGCCGCTGTAATAGTAGTCGTCCGTTGGGAACAGCAGCCGTCCAAAGTCGTCAAACGCCGGAGCATGGATCACATCTTCGATTTTTGTGCTGCGGGTAAAGGGTTCGGTTTCGCTTTGCACAGATTCGTTCACTTCCTTGCCTGCCGCGCCGGAGCTGCATCCGGTCAAACACAACAGGGCGCATAAAATAGTCGCCGCGTATAAGACAGGTTTCATCCAATCAGTCCTTTTTGTTTCTGCCCATATTATAAGAAAAGCGAGACTTCCGCGGAAGTCTCGCTTTGTTCATCAGTATATACCTTTAAGTTATAACTATCCGTACAGTTCCTTGCTGACGGCTTTTGCCGCATCTAAAAAGCGCTGTACCGTAGGTGTCGGTTCCGGGGAATGGAGAATCCCGTAGGGGATGCTGTGATCCCATTCGACAGAAATGACCTTCAGCAACGGATGGACATTCGCCCAGCCGGGGATCGCCAACAGTACATCGTTGGTGTTCTCGCAGCGGTTGAACACGTCCATGCTGTAAAATTCAAAATCCACGATATGAATCTGCGGGTGGTGCTGCCACAGATCGTCCCGGAGCTGATCGACGTAGTGGCTCCAGCCGCGGTGCATCAGCAGCAGGTTTTCCCCGTAAAGGTCAGAGATTTGCAGCTTATCCTTTTCTGCCAGCCGGTGGTGGATAGAAACGGCGCAGCAAAATCTCCCTCTGACCAGTTCCAATCCCGCGCAGCCCCGCAGCTCCAGCATGGTCTCGTCAAAGATGCCGCCCACCACGTCAATGTTCTTGCCGAGGTTGCCGAGAATTTCCCGTGCATTTTCCGGCGTGTTCTCAAAGGGAACAATCTGGAATTTAATGTCCGGGCAGCTCTCATTGATCTTCGCCCAGAGCGCCATCAGAAGC
>CAVGIV010000150.1:0-2615 GCA_963629395.1 Paludibacteraceae bacterium
GAGCAAAAGGAAAGCTGCGAAGCAGCGATTTTGCGAATGGGCTCTGAATAGTTACCATGATCTCGTTATACAGATTTAACTCTTCACCACAAAGTTCAGAATCTTGCCGGGTACATAGATTTCCTTCACCAGCGTTCCCATCGCAAGATACTTGGCAACATTCTCGTCCTTTTTGGCTGTTTCCAGGACCAGCTCCTTGCCGGCATCTGCAGGAATCTCAATGGTGCCGCGAAGCTTCCCGTTTACCTGAACACCCATCTTCACCGTGCTGTCGACCGTCTTCTTCTCGTCATAAGCCGGCCATGCTGAAAGCGTGCAGAAGGTCTTGCCGTCCGGATTCATGCCCAGCAGCTCCCACATCTCCTCAGTAAGGTGCGGTGCAAAGGGAGACAGCAGCTGAACGAAGACGGTGACGTCCTCCTTTGTTACCTGACCTTCCTTATAGAAATCATTGGTCAGGGCCATAAGCGCCGCAATGGCCGTGTTGAACTTCATGTTGTCAATGTCTTCCGACACCTTCTTGATGGTCTTATGGAGCTTGGATTCGAGTTCCGGATTCTCCTCCTTATCTGCGATCATCTCGGTGAAACCGGCTACACGCTCGAGGAAGCGCTTGCAGCCCTTCAAGGACTCGTCGCTCCACGGTGCAGCGCTGCCGTAATCACCCATGAACATAACGTACGTGCGCAGCGTATCTGCCCCGTACTGCTCTACGATGTCCACCGGGTCGATGACATTTCCTCTGGACTTGGACATCTTCTGTCCGTCTGCGCCCAGGATCATTCCCTGGTAGGTACGCTTTGCATACGGCTCCGGCGTATTCACCTCACCGATGTCATAGAGGAAATGATGCCAGAATCTTGAATACAGAAGGTGCCTTGTTACGTGCTCCATACCGCCGTTGTAGTGATCCACCGGCATCCAGTATTCCAGCTTCTTCCTGTCCGCAAAGGCCTTGTCGTTGTGTGCATCGCAGAAACGAAGGAAATACCAAGAAGATCCGGCCCACTGCGGCATGGTATCGGTCTCACGCTTTGCCGGGCCGCCGCACTTGGGGCAGGTGCAGTTCACAAAGGAATCAATGCGGGCCAGGGGGCTCTTGCCGTCCTGTCCGGGCTCAAAGTTCTCTACCTCCGGCAGTGTCAGCGGAAGCTCGCTTTCCGGAACGCCTACAGTGCCGCACTTCTCACAGTGGATCAGCGGAATCGGCTCTCCCCAATAGCGCTGGCGGTTGAAGGCCCAGTCCTTCATCTTATACTGTACGCCCTTATGGCCAAGGCCCTTCTCCTGAAGATACTCCCGCATCTTCGCAATGGAGTCCTTTTTGTTGGTCATGCCGTTGAGGAAGCCGGAATTTACCATCTCACCGTCTCCGGTATAGGCTTCCTTCTCGATATCGCCGCCCTTGATAACTTCGACAATCGGAACGCCGAACTTCTTGGCAAAATCATAGTCTCTCTGATCGTGTGCCGGCACTGCCATGATCGCGCCGGTACCATATCCCATCATGACATAGTCCGAAATAAATACCGGAATCTCCTTGCCGGTGATCGGATTGATCGCTGCAAGGCCGTCGATCTGAACGCCGGTCTTATCCTTCACAAGCTGGGTGCGCTCGAACTCTGTCTTCTTGGCGGAGTCTCTGCGGTATTCCTCAACCTTATCCCAGTTGGCAATCTGATCCTTATATTTATCGAGAATCGGATGCTCCGGAGCGACAACCATGAAGGTTACGCCGTAAAGGGTGTCGCAGCGAGTTGTATAAATCTCCAGCTTCTCCCCGGGAATAGCCTCGCCCTTTCCGTTGGAAACCTGGAAATCCGCAAAGGTACCCTCTGAGCGTCCGATCCAGGCAACCTCCTGCTGCTTGACCGAATCCGGATAGTCCACATCCTTAAGGCCATCCAGGAGCTTGTCCGCATACTCTGTGATGCGAAGGAACCATACGTCCTTGGACAGCTGCACGACATCGCTGTGGCAGATATCGCACTTGCCGCCCTGCGAATCCTCGTTGGACAGAACAACCTTGCAGTTCGGGCAGTAATTAACCAGTGTCTTGGAGCGGAACACCAGGCCGTGCTCGAAAAGCTTTAAAAAGATCCACTGGGTCCACTTGTAATAATCGGAACGGGAGGTTGCAAATTCCCTGGACCAGTCAAATGAAAAGCCAACCTTCTGCAGCTGCTCTGAGAAATGTGCAATGTTCTTCTCTGTAATCACATGCGGATGTGTATTGGTCTTGATGGCGTAATTCTCTGCCGGAAGACCGAAGGAATCAAAGCCGATCGGGAAGAGAACGTTATAGCCCTGCATGCGGCGCTTTCTTGCCAGCACCTCGATTGAAGAATACGCCTTGATGTGTCCGACGTGCATGCCGGCGCCGGAGGGATACGGAAATTCCACCAGGCCGTACCATTTCGGCTTTTTGTCAAAATCGACGGCCTTGAAGGCATCTGCCTCTTTCCAGGCCGCCTGCCACTTGGGCTCGATTTTCTTGAAATTGTATTTCATGCGGTTACCTCTTTCCTGTCTTGTGATTCCTGTATTTGTGTATCTGTTTAGCACCTGCCATATTTCAACGTGAACCCTCTGCTTGCAGGCAAATTCACGATTGA
>CAVGIV010000151.1:0-2597 GCA_963629395.1 Paludibacteraceae bacterium
AGATTTGTCCAGTCGTGATCCCACACCTTCTGCGAGAGGATATGTGTTCTGGCGATGCCCAAATAGTCCGTGCTGTCTTTGACCTCCCGGACGGTAGATCTCATACCACCGCCTCCGGCTGTATTGATGATAACAGCCTGCTTCTTCATAAAAGACAAATCCGGGCGGTGGATCATCCAGCGGTAGGCAAAATGATCCAGCAGTGTTTTCATCTGCCCCGGAACATGGAACACATAGGTCGGTGTGCAGAAGATAATCAGTTCGGACTGCTCCATAGCATTAAGAATTGGCGCAAGAGCTGCTGCGCCACCGCATTTTTGCTCCTGTCCCTTGATGCAGGCATAGCACCCTATGCAGATATGGGGCATATCCCGTGGGAGCTGAAACTCAAAAAGCTCACCACCTGCCAAGAGTTCCTTGATAAGCAGTTGAGCGATATTGTAAGTACATGACTGTGCTTTCCGGCCAGTCGCATAGATAATCGTAATATCCATAATTACATTCTTTCAAAAGATGTACGGAAACAGTCTGTATGTGCTGCGTTTATAATTCACATATTCCTTGCCGAATTGCGCTTCCAGTGCCTTTTCCTCCACTCGAATTCTTGTATTGTAGCAAATCAGGGAGCAGAAAGGGACAAGGCATACAGCGACAATATTCCGAAGCGCCAGAGCAACACCGAACAAACTTAGGATACTTCCCGAATATGCCGGGTGACGAACCGTATGATACAAACCGGATGTGACCAACTGCTGCCCGGCTGTCGTCTGCACATGAAGCGTAAATGCTCTCTTTAAGGTTAGAACAGCACTGAGCCGAATCACGATTCCTGCCGCAATAAAAGCTGTTCCAATATCCGCCACGAAGGGCGGGAACACCAAATTACGCAACAGCGCCGGTGCGGTTTGACTGACAGAGTAAATGCTGATAAAAAGGCAAACGGCAAAGTTGCCATAGAGCAGCCACTTTGTGCCGTGATCGCCCTTTGCTGTCTGTGCGCGGGGGCCGCGCTGCATCGTATAAAAGAAAATGAACAGCTCGGAAAGCAGCAGACACGCAAATACGACATGAAAAGAGTAATACTCCCACAGGTAATGAAATTTTGTCGGATCTCCCATGAACCTCACCTCTTTTTCAAAACAGCGGGATCTCGCCGTCAAAATGCGCCGCCTTTTCCAAGAGCGGCCCTTTCGCGCCCATGGTAAAAGCAATGTCGCTGCTGCGGATAGACAGGAGCCGCATTTCCGGCTTCAAATTGAATCGTTGTTGTATTTTCATATTAGATTTTGGCGTCTGCCATTTTAAGTTCTTCCATTTTCCCGTCCTTGAAACGGATCACACAGGTGTATTTACACTTTGGACAGAATAGGGGAAATTCCTCTAATACCGTGTGTGGTCGTATCTGAGTCCTCGTTTTTCCACCGCATCTTGGGCAGCAAAGCCAATCAACTTTGACATTTTCTTTTTTCACCATTTGGAATCACCTCGGTTCATTTGCCGCTTTTACAATGGCAGCGTTTCAAACCCCGCCTTCATAATGTCTGCAACCTGCGAAAATAGAAGCGGAAGTTGCTCCGTTTCATCTTTTTTGCCGGTCAGGTAATCCACGATATTTTCCTTGATCTGACCGATGACCGGCACGGCACGGCGGAAAATCTCGGAGGCCGCAAGCATCGCCTTGTCATGGTATTCTTTACCAAGGCTCTCCAGCACCACGGCAGCCTTATCAAACCCACCGCCGAACGCAATACTGTCAGGCTCGCCGATGCCCCGAAGGGCATTGGGAACTGTGGGGACTGTTCCGAAAAACTGCACCATCTGATAAAGCTGCTTGTCGTAATCTTCATGGGTCAGCTCGCTTTTCCAATGTGGCAGTTCTTTTATAAACTTCTCAAAGCCACGGCAACCGATAAAACCGACCGGTGGATGCAGGAACAGTTCCTTTTTCCGAGCAAAGGCTTCCTTGGCAATCTCGTATTTTCCCTTGCTTGTGTGCATCCGAATCGTCCATACCGTGTTTGGCTTCGACAGTCCGGGGTAGGAACAATCCATTGCGAGCCGCAAATCGTCATAGGAGATGAGCTGCGTATCTTCACGGCCGCAGTCACTGAAATACAGCAGCTTTTCCGTGTCGTCATAGCCCGTTATCAGTTCGTAGTGGAACGGGATATGCTCTTTGTGATAGAGCTTTTCAAAGTGCGGCAGATAAAACATATCCAATGCACCGATCATGCACGGGAACCCGGCATCAATTTCGGATTTGATTTTTGCCAGCGCTTTCTCAAAGGTTTTATACTCGCAGATCTTGTAATCAAAGTCAACAATGGGTGCAAGGAACTCGTACATCTGCCGCGTCCTGCCGTCGCCCAGCGCAACCATGCGTTTGAGTTCTGCCTTTGGTGTTTTCATATAGCAGAACGAACCGAAGCCGCTCAGTACATAGAAGAACTTTGGCGGCAGCGTTTCGCCGGTATCCCGAATATATAAATCTTCCACACCGTTCCACATACACGCATAATCGTCCATTCGGTGTGCGATCTCAAGTAACTTTTTCATTTGACCTCTCCTTGGTTTGCCTCGAACGCGTTCATTTGCTG
>CAVGIV010000152.1:0-2596 GCA_963629395.1 Paludibacteraceae bacterium
ACCATCAAGGATCTGGCGGAACGTGGACTTCCGGTAAATGAGATTCTGCGCGAGGCCAACGAAAAGCTGTGCAAGGGCAACGAGGCAGGCATGTTTGTTACGGCCTGCATGGGAATACTCGATCTGCGTACTGGGAAGCTCCAGTTTGCTAATGCCGGACATAATCCGCCGTTGATGAAGCATAAGGATGGCACGTTTGAGTATCTGCGAGTGAAGCCCGGATTTGTGCTGGCAGGAATGGAAGGTGTCCGGTACTGCCTGAATGAGTATATTCTCCATCCGGGTGATCGCATTTTCTTCTACACGGATGGTGTGACCGAGGCAACCAATGGGGAAAAACAGCTCTACGGCGAGGAGCGCCTGAAAATCTTTGTGAACGCGCAGGCTGAGCTTGCCGCAAAGGAACTGCTACATGGCTTAAAAGCGGATATTGACCTTTTTGTGGGTGATGCGCCGCAGTTCGACGATATAACCATGCTGATGTTTGATTATTTGGGAGGTGGAGCCATGAAGGAAGAGAAAACCTTCCCCGCGGATATCAATGCTCTTCCGGAGGTGCAGGGCTTTTTTGAAGGAATGCTGGAGCAATTGGCCTGCCCGATAAAAACGCAGATTGCCATCAGCGTCGCCGTCGAAGAAATTTTTGTAAATATCGCGCATTATGCTTATCCGGCAGGAGACGGTAACGCTGTGGCCGGTTTCGAATTCGATCCAGAGAGCCGGACGGCAACTTTTGAGTTCCGGGATCAGGGGATTCCCTTTGACCCGTTGAAACAGAAGGAGCCAGACATCACGCTCTCCGCAGAAGATCGCGGCATCGGCGGCCTCGGCATCTTAATTACACGCAAAACCATGGACAGTGTGACTTACCGCTATGAAAACGGCGAAAACATCCTGACCATGCAGAAAATCATATAATACCCTAGAAAAAATGCGGAGGTGCAATACAATGCAAATCAACCAAAATCAAGCAGCCGAAAAACTGACCCTTACGATCGTGGGGCGCATAGACACGACCACTGCTCCAAGTCTGGAGGCCGTGATTAACAGCATGGATGACGGCGTGAAGGATCTGGTACTGGACATGAAGGACGTAGAGTACATATCCTCTGCCGGTCTGCGTGTCCTGCTGGCCGCGCAGAAGAAGATGAGCAAGATTGGGACACTGAAGCTTACCGATGTTTGTGATGCGGTAATGGAAGTTTTTGAGATGACCGGCTTTGCCGATATTCTGGTGATTGAATAATGGAATTAGCAAGCGAGGCAATCATTTTTGCCGCAAAAGCCCATGATGGGATGCGCCGAAAGCAGGCAGATATCCCGTATATCCTGCATCCGATGGAGGCAGCCGCGATCGTCGGCTCCATGACGAGCAATCAGGAGGTTATCGCGGCGGCCGCGCTGCACGATGTGGTGGAGGATGCCGGTGTCTCTATGAAGGAGATCGAAGAGCGCTTCGGAAAGCGGGTTGCCGAATTGGTGGCGTCCGAGACGGAAGATAAGCGGGAACACCTCCCGGCAGAAAGCACATGGAAGATTCGGAAAGAAGAGGCTATCCGGGTTCTGAGAAACACAAGAGATATGGACGTGAAGATCCTTTATCTGGGCGACAAGCTCGCCAATATGCGTTCCCTTTATTACATCTGGCAGAAAGAAGGGAATGCCATGTGGAAACGCTTTAACCAAAAGGATCCGTCTCAGCAGGCATGGTATTACCGCACCATTGCCGACAGCATACGGGAGCTTTCCGATACGCTTGCATGGCAGGAATTTGACGGATTGATCCAGACGATATTTGCGGAGGTACCAACATGATCGAACAGGTAACATCCCATATAAACGGTGGCGTATTGACCGTCTGCCTGAACGGGCGGGTGGACGCTTCCAATGCAGCAGAGATTGAAAAAGAAATTACGGCAGCGCGTATTGCGGCGCCGGACACGACGACCGTACTCAATGCGGAAAAACTGGAGTACATCTCCAGTGCCGGCCTGCGTATCCTTTTGCGCCTGCGCAAGGAAGAACCGAATCTGACGGTGATTAACGTCTCCCCAGAGGTCTATGATATTCTGGACATGACTGGGTTTACGGAGATGCTGACAGTGAAAAAGGCCTACCGGAATCTTTCTGTGGATGGATGCGAAATGATTGGGAAAGGCGCCAACGGCGCTGTTTACCGCTATGATGTTGAGACCATCATTAAGGTGTACTTCAACGCCGATGCCCTGCCGGAAATTCAGCGGGAGCGTGAGCTGGCCCGCAAGGCGCTGGTGCTTGGCATCAATACGGCCATCCCGTATGATGTAGTGCGCGTCGGAGAAAGCTATGGAACCGTGATGGAGCTGCTGGCGGCGACCTCGCTTTCCAAGATGATCAAAAAGGATCCGGAGCATCTGGAGCTGCCGCTCAAGTACTATGTGGATATGCTTAAACAGATCCACAGTACAGAAGTAGAGCCCGGCGATATGCCTGACATGAAGCAGGTAGCGCTGGACTGGGCAGCTTTTGACCGTGAGCATCTTCCGGAGGAGTTGGGCGAGAAGCTATATCAGATGGTAGAAGATGTTCCGGCGCAGCACACCATGATGCACGGCGA
>CAVGIV010000153.1:0-2592 GCA_963629395.1 Paludibacteraceae bacterium
CCAACCTGGGCTATGACGAGCTGTTCGAAGCAACGACGCTCCCGGTTCAGATCACGGATGCAGACTTCTCTCTAAAGCAGATATCTGCTGCAATGCGGATGCCGCTGCAGCAAAGTGAGCTGCAGCAAATGGCATTGGATACCGTTTGGCTGGACGAAGACACGCTTTTGAAGCGACACCCGCTGCGCAGCGGGTGGGTGCTCTGGAAGGAAGATATTTCAGAGCTGAATCAGCTGCGGGAAGCGCTGGAACTGACACGGGAGGAGCTTCGCGACACCGGCGATGTTCTGACTGCGGAGAATGCGCAGCGTGAAAAGCTTTTGCGGCTGACGGAGGAAAACCGCCTGTATGACATGATGGAAGCGCAGACAGCTGGGCAAATCATAATGCTGCGGGAGCGTCTGACTGAAATACAAAAGGCAGAGGATCCGGACAGGGTCAAAAAGCTGCTCGGGCAGGTCATTATCATTGGAACCTACATCAAGCGCCGAAACAACCTGATTTTTGTCGGCGTGCAGCGTGGTTCCATTTCCTTGCAGGAACTGCGGTTGTGTCTCAACGAGTCTGTGGAGAACTTAAACCTGTACGGTGTGGAATGCATGGCAATCGTCAAAGGGGACGCTCAGCTCGCCATTGAGCAAGCGGCGCAGATTTATGACTTATTTGAAGTAGTTGTGGAGACAGGGTTCGAATCGCTGCAGTCGCTGCTGATTTCCATCGAGGTCAAGGAATGGATAGAAGTCAACATCTGTGTCTCCAGCACAGAACTGCTGTTCGGGTTGGATGAGCAATTCCCAGGCCTTGAATGGGTGCAGGATGAGGATGGCCTACAATATATTATCCAGAATCTGGAAAATCGGGGGGGGTAGAAGCGTATGGACAAAATCAAAGAGAGCTTCGACAGCCTACCCATTGCAGTCTGCTTTTTTGACACAAACGGAGTTGTGCGGCTCGTCAATCATCGAATGCTTGCCATAGCAAGCCTGTTGAGAAAGAATGGCGTGCAGACGCTTGCGGAGATGCGAATCGCTCTGCAGGCACCGCCGGCAGACATTTGCTGCCTGGATCCGCAGCTTCAGATCTACCGATTCCCGGGTGGCAAAGTGTTTCGCTTTTTGCAGGAGCAGATCACGACAAAAGCAGGCATCCAATATACACAGATCACCGCTGCGGATGTGACGGAACTGATGCGGCGGCAGACCCGGCTGAAAGAGGAGAATGCAAAGCTGACGGAAGCCAATGAACGGCTGCGGAAGCTTTTTGAGCAGATGCCGGAACTGATCCGTGAAGAAGAGACGCTCGAAATGAAACTGCGCGTCCATGATGACATTGGGCACAGCATCCTTGCCGCACGACGGGCGTTGCTTCGACAGGCAGATCTCGATGAACTACGCGCAAGCGCGGCGCTGTGGGAGCAGTCCATCGCGGTGCTTTACCGTTCCAATCAGATGTGCGCACAGTCTGAGCCGCTGGAGGCAGCGATCCACAGAGCCAGTGAGATGGGTGTCAGGGTGCTGACGGAGGGAACTCCTCCGAAAGCGCCGAAAGTCCGTGCATTGACTGCGCTGGCAATCCGCGAATCTGCGGCAAACTGTGCCCGCCACGCGGGCGGTACGGAGTTGTATGTGCGTTTCCGCCAGGATCGGGGTGTGTACACGAATCTCTGCCTGACCAACAACGGCGAGGCGCCGAGAGAAGAGATTCGGGAGGGCGGCGGCCTTTCCATGCTGCGGCACCGCGTGGAGGAGACAGGCGGCAGGATGGAGATTCAAAGCATCCCCCGCTTCAAGCTTTTTCTAAGTCTGCCGGAACAGGAGGTAACAGAATATGAGAGTCATGATTGTTGAGGATCAGCCCATGATCCGCAGCCTGCTGGAAAGTTATTTCCGCACGGAGGATGGGCATCGGATTGTTGCGTCCATTCCCGGGGCAAAACAGGCAGCCGAGGTATGCCGGGTCAGTGCGGTCGATCTCATTTTAATGGATGTACAGACGCAGCATCGGGAAAACGGGCTGACTGCTGTCCGTGAGATTAAAGCCATGCATCCGGAAATAAAAATCGTTGTTGTGACCTCGCTGATCGACGGCGTAATTCTGGAAGAAGCAAAAGCCGCTGGGGCGGATAGCCTGTGGTACAAGGATTCCACGAAAAACCGCCTGATGGAAGTCGTCCGGCAGACGATGGAGGGCGAGCACATTTTCCCGGATGCTCCGCCGGCGGTCGAAATTGGCAGGGCAAAAAGCACGGAATTTACAAAGACAGAACTGAAAGTACTGCGTTATCTGCTGCGCGGTCTGTCCTACACGCGTATTGCATCGGAGATGGGCGTTGAGATGTCCACCGTTAAATTCCATGTGGCAAACATGCTGCAAAAGACCGGTTTGGAAAACAAGCTGCAGCTTGCATTGGCTGTCAGCGAGGTTAAGATGATTGCCGATCTGGATGAGTGACATCCTCCTCCACCTCGATAAATATTGATTCATTGGCGCACCCGCATATGCGGGTGCGTTTTTTCTTTCCAGAAAACCTGAGAAACCTAGCCAATCGGCGGGGGCATTATCGGGGGCAATATATTATGATATAAATACAAC
>CAVGIV010000154.1:0-2583 GCA_963629395.1 Paludibacteraceae bacterium
GTTGGGCAGACGAATGGCACCCAGCAGCTCCGCCCGCTGCGCGATGTACCTGCGGGCTTCGGGCGATTGCTTATCCATCGTGTAGCGGGAGGTCACGAACGCGATCACGCCGCCCGGACGCACTTGGTCAAGCGTTTTTGCGAAAAAGTAATCGTGAATGGAAAAACCGAGCTTGTTATAAGCCCGGTCATCTACCTGATATTGTCCGAACGGGACGTTGCCCACGGCGAGGTCATAGAAGTCTTTTCTGTCCGTTGTCTCAAAGCCTGCGATGGTAATGTCCGCCTTGGGGTAAAGCTGCTTGGCAATACGCCCGGTGATGCTGTCCAGCTCCACGCCGTAGAGCTTGCTGCCCTGCATCGTTTCCGGTAGACAGCCGAAGAAGTTGCCGACGCCCATCGACGGCTCTAAAATATTGCCGGTCTGGAAGCCCATATTGCCGACCGCTTCATAGATCGCCTTGATAACGGTGGGGCTGGTGTAGTGCGCGTTCAGCGTGGAGGCGCGGGCGGCAGCGTATTCCTCCGGGGAAAGTGTGGCGTACAGCTCTGCAAACTCGTCCGACCAGTTTGGCTTATTTTCATCGAACGCATCTGCCAAACCGCCCCAGCCGACATATCGGGAGAGGATTTCCTGCTGCTCCGGGCTGGCCTGTAAACCCTCAAACTCCAGCTCTTGCAGGAGATGGATAGCCGCCATATTTGCCCGAAACTTTGCTTTTGCGCCGCCGACGCCGAGGGCATCATCGGTGATGTGGAAATTCTGCGCGTTGCGGTGGCTTGCTGCCTTGAAGTCAGCATAAGCGGCCTGCTCCGCAGCGGCGGTGCTGGGAAAGTCCTGCCACTCGCCGTCAACAGGGATAGATACCGCAGGACGGTGGGCGGAAGGCTCGTCAATCTCGGCCTGAGAGATGGCATCATCAAAATCAGGCACAAACTCGCCCATTTCCGAAAGCGCTGCTCGACCTTCATGTTCCAGAATCAGAGCTTCTTCCTCGCTCATGGCGGGTGGTTCAGGCTCAGCGGGTTCCGCAGCGGGCGGTTCATGTTCCGGTTCCGGGGCGTGCAGCGTCTGGATTTCTATATCGTAAGGCAAGTGCGTTTTCTCGGTGGGATAGAACGCAACGGGTTTGGTGACAGGCTGCGGCTGCTCCTGTTCCTGCGCTTCCGAGGTAAACAAATGGGCGTTGCGCTCATCCCGGCGTAGCAGCGCAGGAAGTCGTTCTTTGCTTTCTACGCGGAAGATGGGATATGCCTGCGACGGATCACGGAGATGCACGTCAAAAAGCCCAACCTCGGTGATCTCAAGGGGCTTGCCGTCCAGATAGAGGGTATCGCCCACTTCGTAGGACGGTGCCAGCGGATCATGGGCGACAGCAACCGGCACTTTCTGTTCCAGCACTGTCGGCAGTTCGCGTTCCGCTACCTGTGCCTGCGCCTTTTCATCCGGGTAATTACCGAAGATGGAAAGATACCGGTTTTCCCGCAAATCGTAAATGGCAGCGCCGTCATACGCAAAGCCGTCGCTTTCCATCGTGCCGTCCACATAACCCTGTGCGGCTTTTTCCGCTTCTTTCAGCGTCTGATAGTCCAGTTTCTCATCAAAACCGTTTTCAAAGTGATGATACACTACGACCTGATACTGTGGTGCCATCCGGTCGGCATAATCATCAATCGCTTCTTTCGTTAGCCATTCCGGTTTTTGGGGGAGTGCGTCATACAGCTCCCGCATTTTGACGATCTGTGCATAAACGTTGCCTGCCCATAGGTGTTTTTCCGCGCGGTTGCCTGCGCCAAGGAAGTATTCGCAGTCTGCCCGCAGCCGGTCTAAAAGCCGGTAGTCCGGATTATGCTCCAGCACATCTTTTTCCTGCTCTGTGAGGAATTGATCCTCGCGGATGAGCTGCGCAATGCGCCGCTGCACCTTTGCCCAAGACAACATGACTGGTTCAGAATTGCCCACGGAGATCTGAAGCGGCTGGGAAGCGTCGTCTGCACCATATTCCTGTGCCAGCCATAAGGCGGTATCTTTTTCCCGGCCGTGCCGATCCATATACTGCACAACTGCCTGCTTGCTTTGGGGATTGCCGTTCCACTTCTGCAAGGCGGCGTCGATGTCCTCCTGCGTGACCTTGTAGGGAGAGGGCGTGACCGTTGTGGCCAGCGTGGGATACAGTTCCTCCAAAAGCTCCTGATGCAGCCGGTTATGGAACGCGGGCATATCGAAGTACAGGCGGACAAGCTGGAGATCATCAGATGCCGTGACAATACGACGGATAGCGTCCGCACCCTCCAGATAGGCGTTCTGGCGGTCTGAATTGCGGCAGGCATTGATAAAAGCCGTATCTTTGGAAAGTGCGTTGCCGACGGTCAGCTTGTACCCGTCAAACAGCTCCCGCACGGTAGGCTGGGACGGCTGCTCGGCGGCAGGATTGCGGAACACCCGCGTCCCATCTGCACCAAACTCCGCTTCATAAGTATTGATGGCGGCTTCTGCTTCGTGATCGATAGAGCGCAGCGTGTAAATGCGGCGCTCATTGCTGTTATCCTGCGTTGCGGCAATCGTCACATCGTACTTGTCGCG
>CAVGIV010000155.1:0-2577 GCA_963629395.1 Paludibacteraceae bacterium
TTGAGGAACATTTTAACAAACCTTTGGATGTATCACAAGACAATTTGTGAATTTTCTACAAACAATCATTCCCTGCGGAGGACGAAGCCTATTGCAAAGAGTGACAGGCCAGCGATGCACAGGATCGGCACTGGCCAGTTCAGCTGGCCTGTCTGAGGGAGTCTGGCTGCGCCGAGTCTGCCCCTGCTGGCATTTTTAACATCGCCAGATTCTGCATCTTCCTCTGAGACAGTCGGCGTTTCTGGGGTCTCCGGCGTTGTGGGGGTGATGGGAATCACAGGTTTTTTCGGTATGGTCGGCGTTTCCGGTGTATCCGGCGTAGTCGGTGTATCCGGCACTGGTGGTTTATCAGAGGAAGGCGGTGTCTCCGGCGGTTTATTATAGGTGCTGGTCCCCATCTTAGGGGTTGCATCGATGTCATAGCACCAGATACCGTCCTTGGACATAGGCACAGTTACCAGAAAGGCCTGTACCGGGCTGTAGTTGTCTGCTGCCTTATTCTGTATCAGGAGATACAATCCCAGAGACAAATTGCCAAAGACCGCGCGTCCATCGGAGCCGATCGATACCGTAGACTTTTCTGTGCTCGATGAAATCTTCCCCTGGAGCTGTCCTGGGAGCGTACTGTCTGACAGATTATCCAGGCTGATACCGCAGTTCTCAAAGCCATTGACATAGGTATAACTCAGATTCGCATTGTCTCGCTGCACATCCGCTACCTTATAAAGGGTGAGCTCTCCTCCTGCTACTGCCTTTTTACTGGAACTGTCACGAAAAAATACGGTGATCGATCCCATCGCATCCATCTGCAGAGTATCCGCAGACGGCTGAACCGCAGCCTGCGCTGCCATGACCGGCAATACCCCTGCTGTAACGGGCAGAGCCAATCCCATGACCACCGCCCCTGCTATTGCTGCTATTTTGTGCAGAATATGCTTTCTCTCCATACTTGCTCTTTGCATTGCTGTCCCCGCTGCTGTTCCCCTCTTGCCGCATCGTGCCTGCCGCTGCATCGATTTCATGACAATCCCTCCAGCTCTTTTCCGTCTGCAATGGCTTGTTCTTTTGCCTTTACAGCTCTCTTCTTCGCCTCTTTCTTGTCATCCACAGACCTGCCGCACCTGCTGTCAGCATACCGCCGGTTACATAAATTGGCATTGCACCGCTGCCGCCGGTCTTAGGAAGGACATAAAGCTTACTGTCTGGGGTGTTGGTAATGGTGATCACGTCTCCGTCTGTACCAAGCGTAAATTCTGTGCCTTCCGCAAGATCCTTACTGTTCAGCTGATAGGTGGCAGTGTAGCCGTCTACAGTAGCCTCTGTCAGTGTGTAAGTGATATAAGTCTCTTTTTCGAGATTGTTCCACGAGCAGGTCCAATCAGTTGCATTACTCAATGTCATTTCAAAAGATGTGCTCTGCGTCCTCGGCAGCTGCGCCGCATCATCCGATACAATCTTCCACACCTTTTCCTCAGCATAGTTCTCGCTCATAACATCCTTCAATGTAACTGTGACATCGCCAGTAATGTTTTCGATGACGGTTTTGCCTTCGGAACTATCATAACGGGCAGCTGCATTGCCTCCGAAGCTGCTATAGTTTCCTGATAATTTCACAGTGCTGTTTGCATCCTTCGGCACTTCTGCCGTAATACTCTTACCTGCTGAATCCTGCACTGTAATCTTCGCCATTTCCGGCGTGTGTTTTGTCAATGTCACCTTGACCGATTTATCAGCAAGATCTGTCTTCTTGGTAATTGCATTGCCGTTGCTGTCGAGCCAATTTTTTGTGACACGCAGCTGCCCCTTTACTACGATGTTCTTATCCTGCGTATTAGTACGAGTAATTTCAATTATGGCATAGCCCGTATAAGACCCGCCTTCATCCTTTGTGATCGGCGTCAGGTTATTGAATTCCCGCACTTCCTTCGGGCTGTACATATCATCACCGGAAATGTTGTCGGGTAGCAATCCCTCAATAGACTCTCCCTGAGCATAAGCAACAAAATAGGTGTGGCTGGAATCCAAGACATAATTTTCCGGCGCCTTGGTTTCCGTAAGCCTGTATAGAACTTCTCTTTCAATCGGCACACCGGCCGCTCTTCCATCCGTGCCGGTTGTGAACTCCTTGTATTCAACCCATGTGCTGCTGTCTGCATCATATTTTTCCAGCGTAAATGTAGCGTCGCTCAGGGCTGTAGTATATGCAGAAGCGTCCTTCTTCCAGACGGTCAACGTATCTGTATTTGTTTGAGACGTTCCGCCGGCCTTGTATACCAAAGACTGCTTGTTCTGATCCGCCTTCCAATCGCTTGTTCCGGTCAGGGTAACATCGTTTGTTATTTCTACACTACTGAAGCTTTTCTCGATCGTATACTGCGCCACCAGCATGTAAGCCTTACCATCCGGAATCAAAGCTTTAAAGGAACCATTGTTATAGTAATAATGATATAACTCTTTGTTTTTTAGATCCTCCGTATCTGCTGTCAGCTCCTGGATCAGCGTGCCCGCAGTATAGGAAACATTGCCGCCGGCATCTGTTGACTTATTTATCTCGCAAAGAGCCAGGCTGCTCAGCTT
>CAVGIV010000156.1:0-2493 GCA_963629395.1 Paludibacteraceae bacterium
GCGGCACGCTGACCGACATCAAAACGGACGTAAAGGCCGTGCAGCAGCAGGCACAGGTCACACAGACAGAGCTTGCTGTGGTCCAGAGAGATCTCAAGACGGCATTCAGTCGGATCGATGAGCTAAAGGCGCAGGTAGGCCGTGAAACGGCGTGAGGCCAAATGAAAAATAGAATACGTTTTACTGATGCCGTGCTGGTCCTGATGGGGATCGGCACGGTTGTTTTTATTATTCGGACTTTTGAGGTCTTCATCATTGTCGGATCAGAACCAAGCGCGTTGGTGGCCGGCTTCTTTTCCTTCGTCACTGCCGAGGCGGCGATCCTTTGGAGGATTTACGAGGGCAAGCATAAGCGGCAGAGCAAGGAGGAGACGGCTCCGGACGAATGGGAGCTAGATATCGACGCAGACCCAAATGAAGAAGCGGAGATATCCGCAGGAGGTGAAGGATGAACGAGACTACATTCAGACTGGTAGAGCTTGCCGTGCGGCTTGTATTTGGCGTGCTGGCAGTCTATGTCGTGCCGGTGGTAGCCGGTGCAATCAAACAGATGTTGGCAGAGTCAGCAGTCGGAAAGGCAGTTCTGGCGGCACAGCAGACGCTCTGGGAGAAATCCGGGGAGGAACGGAAAGACTTTGCTATGAAAGTGGCAAGAGAGGCCCTTGATGCGCTGCATATCAGCATGTCGGATGATCAGCTGTCTACACTGATCGAGGCGGCGGTGCGAGAGCTTCGAATGGCAGAGGAGGAAACGGAATGATCGGCACGTGTGGTCATGATGAAAATGGCAAGTACAAAGGCGGCAAGGCAGGAGACCAGACAGGCACCGAGTACTACGTGAGAGCGTGGTATGCGCCGTCCTACGGCTGGGATTGTGTACTAAGGCATCCGAATACCAGAGTGGGTGCAAAACTGGCTGAAATCGCCCAACAGGCGGCAAACAACAATAAGATCGGCTACGATCAGAACGAAAGACTGACCTATTACAACCAGTTAAAGGCGGTTGGATGGCATCCAGACCGGATCACAGCGGCGTGCGAGTCGGACTGTTCCGCATCGACAGCGGCAGCCGTGATTGCTGCAGGCCATCAGCTGGGGCTTACGCAGCTGCAGCAGGTATCCCCGAGTCTCACAACCTACGGAATGAAGGCTGCACTTGTCAAGGCTGGCTTCGAATGTCTGACGGAATCGAAGTATCGGACATCTGACAAGTATCTGTTGGCGGGGGACATCATCCTGAGCGAGCAACACCATGTGATTATCAATCTAACGAAAGGGAGCGGTGCAGGATCGACAAGCACCGCTGTAGAGGGAATGAAGACAGTGACACAGTACGCAGCTATCGTGGATGTAAGCGCGAATAGCTATTTGAATGTAAGGAAAGGCCCTGGAGAAAGGTTCGCCGTGGCAACAACGGGGAATGATGCCGTTCCGATTCGGCTGCCAAAGGGCGCGGTGATCTCCATCGATGCAGAATCGAACGGATGGGGAAGATGGACTGGCACAGGACTCTGGATGAGCCTTGCGTATCTGAAGAAGTAAAGGAGCTGCTATGGAGTCAAAATGGCATAAAATTCTCCAATTCCTGTGCGGCCTCCGTGGCCATAGCTGGTACATCACGGAATCATGCGGGAGGAAGGCCTGGTACTGCAGGAAGTGCGGGAAGATGGTACACATGCTGCCAAAAGGCAGCGGCGACACAGCCAAGGCCGAAAAGTAGTATAATGGCGTAACGGCACGGTTCGCGACCGTGGGGAGTGCGTCAGCTATCGGCGGCCACTATGCCGCTTGTAGATAGCAGATTAGGAGGCAAAGCACAGCAGGATGAGCGGGAAAGCCTGCAATGACAGTTGCGGTCATTGACGCAATGGGGCTATGCATTGGATGGCATAGCGAGGCCGCAGGGGCGGGCAGGCGGCGATGGGCTGGTGGACGCGCCAGGCTCTTTTTTTATTGACATTTTACGCAAGATGTGTTAGTATAATCGTATGGGGAAGGAATCCTCAAATGCCGGGTATGCGAGAAAGGAGAAATCATGGAAGGGATGACAGATAAGCAGATGGAAGTTATTCTTAACCTTGTTGCTGACAAGTTCCAGAATTGCAAGAATATGGAAGAAGTAGGAAAAGCAGTTCAGGAAGTCAGAGACATGGCTAAGAAAGACAAGGACTGAATCAAAGGGCAGAAACAGGGCGGTGGACTTACCAAAGCCGCCCCATTCCTTACTGCAGATTGTAGGGGATGGATGCAGAAATGGCAAGAGCAGGAAGAAGCAATGAGTGAGAAATTTGACCAAGTCAAGTACGTGAACGACTACACCAGACAGAACTATGACAGGTTTAGCCTGACAGCCCCAAAAGGCCGCAAGGATGAAATCAAGAAGGCGGCCAAAGCGGCAGGAATGAGCTTGAACGAGTACATCCTGACAGCAGTGGCCGAGAAGATGGGAGGGACGGCATGAACGGTGCGATTGGCGAAGACGCGTTAGAATTT
>CAVGIV010000157.1:0-2429 GCA_963629395.1 Paludibacteraceae bacterium
GCAACGGAAATGAGCTGAGCTTGATCAATGCCATCAAGTATGCGGTGAAGATGACCGGCTGCGAAGAACCGGCGGAGTAAGGATTGAAGACATTAAAATGAGGAAAGGGCAGTGGGGGAAACCCTACTGCTCTTTTTCTTATCACCTGGGCGAAGCAGAGACAGCATACTGCACAACAGAGTTTTAATTTGAAACACTGTATTTGGGAAAATACGAAATGCGTTTAAAATATAAACGAATTAACGGGTGCTAACGCAACAAAAATGGCAATGATGCATAATGAAACGGATTGCGAGAGGGGAATCGTTGTTGTGAAACTGGATAAAACCTATAATTTCTCCAAGATGAGCCGCACGGATTTGTGCAGGCTGCATACAGATATGCCGCGAAATGCGGCGGGGAAAAGGAGGAACTTTTTATGACAACCCCTATGATAATCGCGTTGGCGGTTACTGCCTTGATGATCGTTCTGATCATGGTAGATAAGCTGCCTTTCGGTGCACCGCCTCTTCTGGCGCTGCTTCTTCTGGTGGTCCTGGGCGTCTCGGACATCAAGACTGCCTTCGGCGGATTTTCCAATTCCACCATTGTTATGCTGGCGTCCTTCATGGCCATCATTGCCGCGCTGCAGAAGACCAGTCTGATCGTAAAGTTCAAGGACATGATTTATGCCATGGCGGACAAGGGCGGCTTCAAGGCCTATGTGCTGCTGATCCTTGTGGTCATGCTGGGCTGCAGCCTTTTCGGCACCGGCTCCACTGCGTACTATGTGCTGGTGATCGGCCTGCTTTCCAATCTGCCGGACAGCAAGAAGCTTCCGCCGTCCAGAGTGCTGATGCCCGCGGGCTTTGCGGCAAACCATCCGCTGGCTCCCTTCAATACAGCACTGCAGTACGGCATTGTGATCGCAGTTCTGGAGAGTGCCGGTGTTGTGGCAAATGTCAATCTGGTGAAGTTCTCCATCGTAAATCTTTGCCTGTCTCTCGGCTTCTTCGCATGGTGCCTTCTGGCCTATAAGATCATGCCGGATCATCCCATTGCTGAGTCCAAGAAGGCCGCTGCACATGAGGGACAGACCGTAAGCATGTCCAAGGACAAGGAAATGGTAACCTATGTCAGCTTCGCCGTTGCTGTGGTCGGCATGATTCTTCAGAGCAAAATCGGCGATGCCGGTTATGCCATCACAGGCTTGGCAGTAGGTGCACTTCTGGTATTCGGCGTAATGGATTTCAATGAGATCCGGGATGCCATCAGTGCTCCGATCATCATTATGTCTGCCGGCGTTATCGGTATTGCGGATGTTCTCGGAAATACCGGCCTGACCAATCTGGTTGGCCAGACAGTTGCCACCATGCTGGGCAGCAATGTGAACCCCTTCGTTCTGATCTTTGTATTCTGTATCCTGACCAGTGTGCTGGCAACTCTGACCGGTTCCACCATCGGTACCGTATATGTATTCGCACCGATGGCTATTGCAACCTGTGTCAGCCTGGGACTGGATCCCACAGCGGCAGCAGCGGCTATCGTGGTTTCCGGATGGTGCGGACATTTCCTTCCCATCGACGGTATGCCGGCTATGATCATGGGTGCCGGAGATTACAAGATCGGAGAGTTCTGGAAATTCACGATTCCCCAGTACTTTATCCGTTTGCTGGCCCTGACCATCGGCGCTGTGGTGATCTTCCCGATGAAGTGATGCGACGCTAAATAGTTACGTTAAGTTCATGCAGGATGCTTGACACAGTTGACATAATTGCGGAAAATAGCGTATATAAGAAAAATGCGGGAGGAGAACCATCTCATGAAAAACAAATTTGAACTGGAGCATGTGGGCATCAATACGGATAATGAAGGCGAGGCCGCTAAGCTGGCGGAGCTTCTGAGTCTGATGTTCAACCTGGAGCCCCGGCACGGACAGAAGTCCGAGTTCGCCGGAAACTACTTCGAGTGCATGAAGACACCTTTCTTGGGCACGAACGGCCATATTGCCATGCGGACAGCGGATCTTGCTGCTGCCATGGAGGAGCTGAAGGAGAAGGGCTTTGATTTCCGGATGGAGACCGCAGCCTACTTCGAGGACGGTCGGATCAAGAATGTTTACCTGGCAGGTGAGTACGGCGGATTTGCCATCCACATTATGCAGAAGTAATAGACAAACAGAATATAGATAGTGAAAGAAGGGAGGCTCCAATAGAGCCTCCCTTCTTTCACTTTAAAAATTTTTGTAATTACTTCTTGACGAATGGCAGCTATTCCTGTATAGTACGTTGAGTCGCCGCAAGTGAGACACGAGCGGCGATAAAAAATTGAAAAAGCGCTTGACAAACAAATGAGAGCTTGGTATCGTATATGGGCTGTCAAAAATGACAAGCGAAAAGAACCTTGAAAATCAAAGATCGAATAATACACAGACCCTGAAGATTCTTTAA
>CAVGIV010000158.1:0-2259 GCA_963629395.1 Paludibacteraceae bacterium
CTATTCAGAGCCAAGCAAATTTGCGTAAAATGCGCGAGTAATGCTTGCATTAACGAGTAAATTTTTGCTCATGCGGCGCTCCTACACACCATAACCAACCAGAGAGAAAGGATTGCTCCAACATTCCAACACAACAAAAAAATGAGACTGGAAAATCCAATCTCATCTCTCTTCACAAGCTGGCACCGGGAATCGGACCCGGGACCTCCGCACTACCAATGCGACGCTCTACCGACTGAGCCATGCCAGCATATTCAATATCCGCCACCTGACTCTCTTGTGTTTCCTTCGTCAGACGCAGGTATGATATTACCATAGGCACACTCTGTTGGCAAGCAAGAAATAGCAAAAAAAGTGATGCTCTTTTCTTGCGATGTCACTCTGTTATCTGAAAACGGTTTGCTTCATGGAAGATTGCTGCTATGCGGCCGTTCAAGCGCAGCGAAGATGTGAATTGGATGTTAAACCCTCTTCTCTCATCTCTCCTTACTGCCCTTGCAGGAGGCAGCTGCAGCGCCATTCACTCGGAACTGCGCTGCGGAGAAACACCATCAGCTTATCCTTCTTTTGCTTTTGCAGCAAGACGGAAAAAGTGCCAGAAAAGAGCAGCTCTCTTCTGGCACTTTGCCGATCACAGCATAATCGTAACTATCTGCACTTCACCAATCCACCGTCGCTAAAATAAAGGTGTCCGATCTTCTCTCCGGTCTGCGGATCATAGATCAGAATCTGTACATCGATATTCCCCTTGTTCACATAATCCAGCTGGTTTTCATCCAGATTCTCTCCCACGCTCAGAAGGTCGTACTTTTCCAATGATGTAAAGTTCACCGTACCGAAGCTCGTTTGTATATTCTCCAACGGTACCTCCTGCATAGTCTCCTCACAGGTATCCGTTGCCGGGTCATAAATCAGACAATATCCCAGCGGCGAACCCGCCATCGTTTCAATGCCGTCGGTTCCGGAAAGCGTTTTGATCAGCGTCTTGAGCGTCTCATCGTAAAAGGCAACCGAATCGTTGTTCACAAACACAATTGTACTCACCTCATCCATGCTCAGCATCATCAGTTCCGCATACAGATCCGCAGGACTTAGAATCTGCTCCCGGAGCTGCGCATGGTACGAAAGGACAGCATCCTGCCAGGGCTGGTAGGCGGCATTCGCCCGTCTGTCCGGCACGCCAACCTCCTCCGATAACACCTTCCCCAGCCAGGCCGTTGTTTTGGCTGCGCCGGAGGCGTTCAGATGTGTCTGGCTCTGCTGATCCGTCTCATAATTAATCAGATTCTCCACATAATTCATATTCAGATACGGTATCCCGTACTCATCTGCAATGTCCTGCGCACTGTTGGCAATCCGCTGCAGATCCTCATTGGCCGCAAACGGAATCTGCACCAGGATAGGATAGATTCCCTTTTCCCTGCACAGATCCAGAATTCTTCGCAGGTATGCCTTCCCCACAGTCTCCTCTTCCAGCTTATCCGATGGATCAATGCGTTCGTAGATGTCCACCCTCTGCGCTGCCTCATAGCGCATGGAAGCGCCCAGAATCGCCTCTTTCGCCGATCTGCCGGTCACCCTCTGATAATCCTCCGATGAGAGCTGTGACCAGCGGCTGTGATAACGGATAAAATCACAGCGAAATTCCCAGCGCAGCTCTCCATCAGACAAAAGGTCCCGAATGGCCTCCTCCTTGTGCCGGCTCATCGGAAACGCATCCAAAACCTCGTGGAGCTGGTCCACTGCAGCGCTTTTGTCCTCCTCCGATTCCGTTCCCGTCATCACATCCAGATATTGATAATCCTTGTCCAGAAGATACGTATCAATAACGACATACCGGGGCGTGGCATAATCCAGCGCGTTGACAAACTCCCAGTAGGTCACCGGCATGACATTTCCATGTCCCCCCAGATTGTAGGCGGCAATGCCATACTCCTCATACAAAAGTGCCGGATTGATGCCGTTTATCATATGGGAGGATCCCAGCAGCAGTACATCCGCGCGTCCCGCCAGATCAAAGTAGTCACCGTTTTTATCTGTGCTGTCCTTTCGCTCCACAAGCCGCGCGGTAAGCATCAATACCGCCGTCAGCAGACACAAAAAGACAAGAAGTTCCAAGCAGTGTCTAATTTTATTTTGTACTTTATTCTTCCTCATAGGACATTCTCACTGTATTCTGTACACATCCGTTCAGCATCTGCTGCAGCGCTGCATAAACCCTTCTGCGCAACAGCGATTTTGCGAATGGGCACTGAATAG
>CAVGIV010000159.1:0-2246 GCA_963629395.1 Paludibacteraceae bacterium
ATCGGGTTAATATACTGTGTGCTGGTGGGACTGATCCGGATCACCTGTCCCTCTAGCTTCTGAACAAGGGCGGTATATTCGGCCTCGGGATCACAGACAATGATGTCATCATCCGTGACCAGGAAGGCATTGGTGATCTCCCTCTTCGCCGAGAAGGATTTACCGGCGCCCGGGGTGCCGAGGATCAGGCCGTTCGGATTCTTCAGCCGCTTTCTGTCCACCATGATCAGGTTGTTGGAAAGAGCGTTCAGGCCATAATAGATCGTCCCTCTGCCGGACTGGAACAGCTCCTGTGTTGTGAAGGGAACGAAGATTGCCGTGGAGCTGGTGGTAAGGCTCCGCTGAATCGGCACCAGATTCTGTGCCAGCGGCAGCGAGGACATGAGGCCCTGCTCCTGCTGATAATCCAGGCGGCGCAGATTGCAGTTGTATTTCTGTGCAATGCTGACAGCCTGGAAGACATTGGTCTCCAGCTCCTGCTCGGTCTTTCCGGTGTTCATCACGAGGAAGGTCAGCAGGAACATGCGCTCATTCTGACTCTGCAGCTCCTTCAAAAGAGCCTTGGCGTCCTTGCCATAGGTGTCCAGATCCGAAGGTATGATGTCCATATCATATCCGGATCGCACGGCCTTTTTCTGCTCCTCTATCTTAGAACGGTCCAGCTCCGTGATCTTGTGCTTGATCTGCTTGATGGCTGCCGTCTGATCCACCGACTGAATGTGCATGGTTACAATCTGACTCGACTCCATCTCCAGAAAATCCTTCAGCATCTGGTCGCTGAGGTCGGAGGCCGTGATCTGCAGGTAGGACATGGAGCCGTACAGCCCGCCCATCTGGAAGATCCGGCTCGTCGGGAAGGCAAAGCAGGTCGGCGCAATGAAATCCTTCACCGACAGTCCGCTCTCCGCCAGCCACTTCCAGTCAAAATAAAACCTGTCGTTGTCACCGTCGCCCATGTGGAACATGGAGTGCATCAGGTGCAGGCGCTCCTTGCCGGTCAGACTCTTCGCGCGGACGCCCAGCCTGCGGAAGTTGTTGAGAAGATCGATCTCCACATGCTGCAGCCTTGGCTTTGCCTGCTTCATGGAATCAGCCTCGATGCCGAAGGTGAGATATTTGGTCTTGGTCAGGCCGTTGTTGCCCTGCGCCAGCTGGCGCCGCAGCATGGAGCTGAACTCCTGACGGATCTGGTTGAACCGATCCCTTTTGAAGGGGATGCGGATCATCTTTTCGAAATCCGCTGCATCCGTCGCCATATTCATAAAGGACAGCTCAAAGCGAATCGAGCTGTCAAAGAAGTTCAAAAAGCTGCACCATTCCTCAAAGATCGCCGTCTGATCCTCCTGCTGAGCCAGCTGATAATTGATATCCTGAAACTGAATGGTTTTGGTGTAGTAGTTGTCTGTCACGCGGCAGATGCCGTCCGGGAACATTCGCTGAAAGGGAATGCTGTCCTGCGCCGTCAGCGGGATCTCGGGATCCTTTTTATAGCGATCCTGAAGCTCCTGCAGCTGCCTTTGCTGCTCACGGGTCAGTCCCTGCGGCATCTGCAGCTTAGGTGCCTTCGGCTTCTTTCGTCCCGGAAGGATTGACAGTGGTTTTTCCAGTATTGCCAACAATGCGTGCTACCTCCTTTTCTGCCTGCGCCTGACGCATCAGGGCGGCGTAATAGTTGTCCGTTCTGTAGGGACGGATCCTTGGTCTTTTGAATCTGGATTCGTAGAAGTTCCTCGCCACCACCTCCAGCGGCTGTCCGTCCTTTTCGTACATAGCAAGGAAGAACATGGGCATCATGACGAGAATCATGCCCATCGCGGCAAGACTGATATTGCCGGTGCGCTTCAGCACGAAAAACAGCGGGACACCGACCAGCGCCCCCGCGCCAAAGCAGATCAGCTGCCTTTTGGTCAGGTTCATAAAGACCTTGGTTTTCACCCTGGATAAGTCTCTTGGTACTGAAATATATGCGGCCATTGTTATCACCTCGATTCTGAATAATTCCTGACGGGCTCAATGCGCGGCGAACACGCTCTTGGCCAGCGAACCGGTCTTGAACAGCGTAAAACACAGCAGCACCGTGTATCCCAGCACGCCCCAGATGCTCATGACAATGTCATCAGAGAAGGCGATGCTCTGAATCAGCACTGCGTAAATGCCGACGCAGATTATGATAAGAAACCCCTGGAAGCCCAAGGCAAAGAGGGACCTGAGATAGTTCTGTCCGGTATGGCTCTGCTCGCGGTTCC
>CAVGIV010000160.1:0-2150 GCA_963629395.1 Paludibacteraceae bacterium
CCGGCTGCCCGGTCTGTGCAGGCAGAACGTGCGGAAACAACATTAAGTGGTGAAACGCCCATGATGTGCAGAGAAAAGAAATTACAATGGCAGATTAGCGAAAGAAATGAGGTGATGCATCGTTGCCGAGGACACAAAATTTAGTCGGAGAACGCTTTGGCAAGCTGACGGTACTGGAAAAGCTGCCGGAAAAAGAGAATCGGTATGCGACCTGGCGCTGCAAATGCGATTGCGGCGGAGAGATCGTTGTCAATACGAAAAGGCTTCTGCGCGGCACGATTACAAACTGCGGCTGCATCCCCAAAAACAATGCGTGCCGCGGCACAATTGCGGAGGATCTCACCGGGCGCCGGTTCGGCAGACTGGTTGCGATGCGCCGGATGGAGAGCCAGAACGGCCGGACCAGATGGCTGTGCCGCTGCGACTGCGGAAACACCTGTGTTGTGACCGCGCATGAGCTGAAAGACGGCAAGACTAAAAGCTGCGGCTGTCACAGGACGTATTCGCTCCAGCAGAGGAAGAACAATATCCAGAACATGCGGTTTGGAAGACTGACGGCGCTGTATGCAACCGAGAACCGGGACTACAAGGGCTCTGTAATCTGGCACTGCCGGTGCGACTGTGGCACGGAGCTGGAGCTGTCCGAGGACGCGCTGGTTCACGGACACTATGTGAGCTGCGGCTGCCGGAAACAGGAGATACAGGAATCCATACCGGAGCAGCTGACCTTTGTGGACGGGACCTGCCTGGAATGGCTGGACAAACGAAAGCATCGGATCGACAACACAAGCGGTTTCCGCGGTGTGAATCAGACGAAAAACGGCAAATGGAAAGCGATGATCGGGCTGCAGAGCCGACGGTATTACTTGGGGACCTTTGCCACCATGTCGGAAGCTGTCGCGGTGCGTCTGGAGGCAGAGCAGCTGCTGCATGACGGCTTTGTGGAAGCATACCGGCGTTATGCTGTGCAGGCGGAGCAGAACCCTGCATGGGCGGTGGAGAACCCCTTCTTCTTTCATGTGGTTCGGATAAACGGCGAGTTCCGCATCCGTTCAACGGAACTGCCGCCAGAGACCAATGTGGCTGGATAGCGGAGACAAACATATTTCCCGTTAAGAACAACCGGATGTATACATGGACAGAGGACATGAACGCTGCCTGGAGTGCGGCAGAGCGCAATGACCCGGATGGGTGATACCGCCAGTATCATCAGAAAGTACTTAACTCTCCTCTTGACTTCAGCTGCGGAGAGCGTCAAAAGCTGCTGACGACCAAGTTCGGAGAGGTATAAAATGCAGAAATCGCGCTGTTCGTGTTGTATCGTGAGAGGTTGGTGAAAATAATCGTGTTGATTAGTGCGATAATTCAAGGAAATTTCATTGATTTTTACACGAATATCTGTTATACTATGGTCAGTACCTTTAAGGAGGGCTGCTTATGTATAGAAAGATTATGGGCTTCTTGGAAGCGTGGAAAGAAAACGAACACCGCAAGCCCCTTATTTTACAGGGCGCAAGACAGGTCGGAAAGACCTATTCCATTCTGGAGTTTGGGCGCACCCATTACGAAAATGTGGCATACTTCAACTTTGAAACCAACCCAAAGCTGAATGAAACCTTTGAGGAAGCCATCAGCCCCGATTATCTGATACCGATTTTGTCCCATATCGCAGGTCAGACCATCGTAAAGGAAAAAACGCTGATCGTCTTCGACGAGGTGCAGATCTGCGAAAGGGCCTTGACCTCGCTCAAATACTTTTGCGAGAACGCACCAGATTACCACATCATTGCCCTCGGCAGCTTGCTCGGCGTTGCAGTCAACAGAGCAAAATTCTCTTTTCCCGTAGGAAAGGTCGATATGAAAACACTTTATCCTATGGATATGGAGGAATTTATGTTGGCTCTCGGTGAGGACGATTTGGTAGAGCAGATTAAAAAGTGCTTCCACACCGACACGCCGCTGCCCTCTGCCTTGCACGCCGCCGCCATGCAGCTTTACCGCCAATACCTTGTGGTCGGCGGTATGCCGGAGTGCGTGATGCAATTCGCTGAAACAAAGGATTATATCCTTGTCCGCCATACGCAGGATACGATACTTGCAAGCTATCTTAATGATATGAGCAAGTATAACAACTTGAATGAAATCAAGAA
>CAVGIV010000161.1:0-2141 GCA_963629395.1 Paludibacteraceae bacterium
AAAAGACACAGATGAGACACAAAAGAGACCCCGCCGAAGCGAGATCTCCTTTTAAGCTCCTTATGCCAATGTCTTCAGCCCATGCTGTTGCTGCGCTTCACTTCCTTCTGCTGCGCTGCTTTATGGGGTACTGATTTTCTGCCCTTGTCCGGTGCCTGGCCATCCAGCTTTTCCTGCAGATCTGCTGCGGAAAGCCGCATTCTTCCTCTCTGGTTCTCCCGGGCAGGTTCCTGATGTACGTCAGCCGGCTGCTGCATTGCCTGCTGCGGGGCCTGATTCTGCGGGGAACGGCGCCGGATTTCCTGAAGCATTCCCTGGCCGTCGCTCAGAGGCCTCACCACGCTATAATCATCGGCTGCCTGCAGCGCCTTTTCTCCGGCCTCCAGAGATTTTCGCAGCATCTTCTTCAGCTTCACCACCGCACGAATTCTTTTGGCATCTGCGCTGTCCGCACCCTTGTACTTTTCCTTGATCTTGTTCATGGCCTTGTTCTTGGCCCGCTCACTGATACTTCCGGCTTCAAACTGTGCAGAAACTTCTCCCCTTTCCCGGTTAAACTCCGTCTGCTTATGTTGCAGATAAGCTTCCGCTGCTGTCATAGCATCCCGAAGACGCGGCATTCTTTCCCGCATGGCATCCGGTGAAAGCGTCAGCATATTCAGCGATTTCATTTCCTCCAGTATCTTCGTGGTACGCTGTACCTCGCGGTATTCCGGCCGCCGCCGGAAGGCACTGTCCGCATCCTGCAGATCCTTCCTGATATCCTTCAGCTCACTGAACGCATCATGAAATGCTGCTCGCCCCTCCAGGTACTGATTTTGATCCGCCAGCTGCACATTTGCCATATAGTTCTTTGCAGCAGCTGTTGTGATATCTGTAATTCTATTAAAATAAGAGCTTTTGGCCGGGTCAGCAAGCTCATTGAGACTCAGCCTTTCGAAAGCATCATCATCCACTACCCGCAGATGCTCCGAGCTCAGTTCATTCTCCGGCTTGTCTCGGAAGAATTCTCTTCCGTCCCGAATCGCATTCTGCAGGCGCTGTGTTCTTTCCCATACTGCATCAAGATTCGCCTCCGGCAGATTGTAATTGCGCAGCATGGTCTTCAGCATATCCCGGTCCAGCCCTTCCACCAAGGCTGCTGTCCGGCTACGAATTGCCCTCATTTCTTCCGGCACCGTCAAGGATTTGTAAGGAGACCGTCCCGTATATGTCGAAAAGGAGTCATCATTATCAATGCCCTTTACGCCCACCAGCCGCGTGTGCGCCGGATCACTTTCGTCCACCTGGTAGATCATATTTCCTCTATGACGGTCAACATTGCCGCAGATATAATCCAGAACCTGCAGATCCGCCAACTGCTTCTTCACCGAGGCTGTATCTCCGTCCACAGGTGCATCCAGATTCAGCAGTCCCTGACCCGGGATCTGACGATTGCAGTCCTGCCCCTCCGCCAAACGCATAAAGCTGCCGCTGAGGGTCTGCTCCCTGCCGTTCTTCGTGAATTTGATCTGCACGGGCTCAGCATGGGCCAGGAGCTCATCCATTCCCAGGAGATCCGCCATGGTGGACATGGCGCAGTTTCTCTGGTCCAGTTTATCATTCTCACCGGTTTTATCGGCCTGTAAAGCGAGATATTTTGTCAGCACGCCTTCATACCGCTCTAAGAACGAAAGATAGTCGGACATCAGCCTTCCGTTCTCTGTCACCAGCTTCTGCGCGGCACGATCCGGAAGAATCGCCAGCATATTATTGTTCAGGAACTCGCTGTTGCCATCCACCAGGTTCATCTTTGTTACCTGAATTCCCTGTGAAAAGTCATAATTCTGTAATTGAATATTTCTCAGTACCGGTTCCATTTCCGGATTCTGTTCCACCATCTCCCGGCGAATCTGCTCGATCTCCTTTTCCTGATCGGTGGTGACAGATTCCGTAAAGAAGCCTCTGACGTCGCCGTTTTCTCCGGGAATGGTGATGGCCAGACGGCTGCTCAGACCCGCACCGAAGCGTTCCATTGCCTGCCCGTCCACATTGTATACATGGGTTCTGGCCTGTTCAATGATAGCCGGCAGGGTTTCGTTGCCGTTCCGCTGCACGCTGTGCAAATGCTGGAGGTCCTGACCGAGCACGTCCCGCACCAT
>CAVGIV010000162.1:0-2094 GCA_963629395.1 Paludibacteraceae bacterium
GACCCTGAACATGGACATGCTGCGGACCTTCTTCGAGCGGACACAGGAGGACAGCGCCGTCTACTTCCGGGACAAAAAGATCTGGCAGTGCGGGGAGCATTATCAGAAGTACCAGGGAAAGTATCCGGTCATTTTTCTGACCTTTAAGGATGTGAAATTCGATACCTGGGAGGCCACCTTTGAGAAGCTGCAGGCATTGCTGCAGGCAGAGTATGAGCGCCATGGGGAGCTTCTTGACAGTGAACGGCTTTCGGAATATGAAAAGCAGTACTTTGCAAAAATCCTGGCGGGTAAGGCAAATGAGGTGGAGCTCAGTGCGTCACTGGAGAAGCTGTCTAAAATGCTGACGGATCATTATGACCGCGCCCCCATCATTATCATAGATGAGTATGATACGCCGATTCAGGAGGGATATGCGAAGGCCTTTTATGAAGAAATTGTTTCCTTTATGAGAAATCTTTTCTCCGGTGCCTTTAAGGACAACAAAAATCTTTCCTATGGTTTTCTGACCGGCATTCTGCGCATCGCACAGGAAAGCATTTTCAGCGGCCTGAACAATCTCAGTGTGAATTCCGTCATGGATGAGGAGTACGACCGGTATTTTGGCTTTACCGCAGAGGAGGTTGAGGACATGCTGTCCTACTACGGCGTGTCCGAGAAGGAAGCCGAGCTGCGGGATTGGTATGACGGGTATCGCTTCGGCAGTATGGAGATCTACAATCCGTGGTCTGTCATCAATTACGTTGCCAAGAACTGCAGACCGCAGGCCTATTGGGTCAGCACAGGAAGAAACGAAGTGCTGGCGGATATTCTTCAGCTGGCCACAGAGGACGTCACAGAGAAGCTGTACGCCCTGCTGCAAGGGGAAACCATCATTATCCGTGTGGATGGCAATGTTGTCTATCCGTCATTGGCAGAGGACCCGTCAAACATTTACAGCCTTCTGTTGATGGCGGGCTACCTGAAGGTGACGAAAAAGGAGCTTCAGGAGGACGGCTCCTATATCTGTGAGGCTTCAATCCCCAACCGGGAAATTTCTGCGGTGTATAAGAACGAGATTTTGTCGCATTTGATACAGGTCGGTGCGATTCGTCGAACCACAGCGAATCGGGTGGCGGAAGCCCTGTATGCAAGGAATCGTGAAAAGCTGCAGCAGGCAATTGAACTCTATGTGAACCAATCCGTCAGCTTTTATGATGTCGGCGCAGAGGGCTTTTACCATGGTCTGGTTCTGGGTATGATTGCGCTGATGGACAACCAGTATCGGATTCAATCCAATCGTGAGTCCGGAGACGGGAGATATGACATCAGTCTCTTCCCGCGGAAGAAGCAGTATCCCGGCATTATCATCGAACTGAAATGGCAAAAGGGATTGGATACTGCGGCATTGGAAGGCCTTGCCGACATTGCCTTGCAGCAGATTAAAAAAATGCGTTATGACGAGGAAATGCGGCAAGCCGGGATCGGCGATATCCTTCATTTCGGCATTGCATTTTCCGGTAAAAAGGTATGCGTGAAGACGTCGGGTGGATAGGGAGCAGCAACAGAGAGGAGGCGACCGCGATGAATACTACAGCAAATGGCAAGGAAGACCTGGAACACTTGAAGGATCTGGAAACGGGAGTGGTACGGGAGGACGGAAGACACATACTGTATGTGAATGGTTTGTATCGAGGAAATGACCAAATTGGTCGATTGATGCACGATATGAATTGTACATCGGCAGCGGATATGACGATTCCGCTCATGGCAGAACGAACGAGATACCTTAAAGAAAATCCGAAAGGGGTGGCAGAGATGTGTGCAGTGATAGAAGAAATGAGAAAAGAAAGTTTTGCAGAGGGTGAGATGAGAGCCAGGAGAGAGACTGCGGTTGAATTGGCTGAAATGGGCATGTCTGTTGACAAGATAGCAAAAGCGGTTAAAGCTTCTGCGAAGCAGGTTGAGGAATGGCTTGCTGATGTGCTGGTGACAGCATAAAGGAGCTTTTTACTGCCGCTTAAAACCGGCAACCAGGGCGGAAGACATTATCCGCTACTTCTCCAGCAGTGACTCCATGCTGCAGCCCAGCACACGGGAGAGCCGATACAGACT
>CAVGIV010000163.1:0-2020 GCA_963629395.1 Paludibacteraceae bacterium
ACCTGTGTGCGTTCTTCCTTCAGTCTGCCAAGCTGCTTTTGCCTGTCAGCAATCCTGCGGTCATAGCCTGCGTGAAACTCTCTGTACTCCTCACGGCTGATGACGCCCTCTGCCATATCGGAATAAAGGTTGACCTTCAAATCCTGATAGCGAGTGATTTCATTTTCCAGCGCAGCAACCTGTGAGTCATAGTTGATGATTCGTCTGTCCTGCTCCGGCAGAGCGGCAATGTAATCCAGCACATTTTCTACCTGGGCGATCAGCTTGATGTGGTCATTGATGATGTGAAAAACGATTTGCTTCAGCTTGTCCTCACTGAATGTGTGGGGACTGCAACCCCGCTTTGCCTTGTTTGCCGAGCAGACGAGATAATGATATTTCCTCTCACCGTGCGGAACTGTCTTTCGCACCATGGTATGCCTGCAATCGCCGCAGAAGACAAAGCCGGAAAACAGATGCACCTTTTCTTCCTTTGGTGCTGTCCGCACATCCCTCTGCATCAGGTTCTGCACCGTATCAAAATCCGACCTGCGGATAATCGGCTCATGGCTGTTCTCAATGACAATCCACTCATCACGGTCATACGCCACGCGCTTTTTGACCTTGTGGTTCGGCGTTCCGCTCTTGTGCTGCATCAGCGTCCCGATGTAGATTTCATTTGAAAGGATTCGCTTAATCAGCATTGGACTCCACAGAGCCTGCTCATTGCTGCGAAAGCCACAGCCGTAATTTGCGCCCTGTGACCGCTTGTACTCCATCGGACTTAAAACGCCCATCTCGTTGAGCCTGTCGGCAATGGCCGAGTTGCACAGTCCCTGAATCCGCAGGCTGAAAATCATCTCCACCGTGCGGGCGGCCTTTTCATCTACCACCAGCTTATTCTTATTTTCCTTGTCCTTACGGTATCCATAGGGCGCAAAAGCTCCGATGAAATCTCCCATCTTGCGCTTGATGTCCAGCTGGGAACGTATCTTGACGGAAATATCCCGGCAGTAGGCATCGTTAATCAGGTTTTTGAACGGAACGATCAGAGCATCGGACTGTGCCTTCTCTCCGTTGGAATCGTAGTTATCGTTGATTGCGATGAACCGCACACCCATGAACGGGAAGATTTTCTCCAGATACCGGCCTGCGTCAATGTAGTTACGGGCAAAGCGGCTAAGGTCTTTACAGATCACACAGTCGATTTTCTTTGCCCTGATATCCTCCATCAGCTGCTTGAATCCCGGTCTTTCAAAATTCACCCCGGAATAACCGTCGTCAGCATATTCCTTGACGATCAAAAACTCCGGATGCCTGCGCACATAGTCGCGGATAATTTCCTTCTGGCTTGTGATGGAATTACTTTCGGCCTTGTCCCCGTCATCACGGGAGAGACGGGTATACTCCGCCGTATTCCAGATTCTTTCTGGCATTGTTATCACCTCCATGCTCCCAGTGTAGGAAATCCGTCCGCCTAAGTCGAGGATGTCGATTTGTGCTTCAGCCCTTCATCATCTGACTGCGGGCATATCCCTCCAGGCGGTCATCAATCGTTTCCTTGGTCTCGGTAAACCCGATCTTTACGACAACACCGCCGTCAACATAGCAGTAGGGATTGCCGATCTGTCTCAGATAAGAGGCAATGCGCTTTTGCTTTGGCTGGCGACTATCAATACGGACATCCCTGCGGTCATGCAGGGTACTCGGATTTACGGTACGAACATCAACGCTTCTCATTTCTTCCAGTGTCATTTGCAGCTCCTTTCCGTGCCCTGTGCGGGCACTTCGATGATTTATCATTGATCGCCATGCTCACGGCAAGGCATTTACAAAACGCCGGACCCTCAAGAATCCGGCGGTCAACTCTTCCCATGTATCGGATGATCCTGCTTTTATCCAGCGTCTTCAGCTGTTCCAGAATCACCATGGATGGCCTGGACAGCCCGCGCACTCTCTTTAGAAGAAAGTGCGTAGGCTGCGCAGGCTTCTTTTCTATATTGGATGTCATCGGCGCTATAATCAGTGTCGGGCCGAAATG